>NZ_CP061813.1:3453750-3800626 GCF_014784055.1 Polaribacter haliotis
ACCACCTTCTAAACCCATTGCACCAGTCATTCCTGTTTCTTCGTCAATTGTAAAAAGGGCTTCTAAATTTGGGTGTTCTAAATCTGTTGAAGATAAAACTGCCATAATTGCAGCAACTCCTAATCCATTATCTGCACCTAAAGTTGTGCCATCTGCAGTTACCCAATCTCCATCTACTAACATTTTAATCCCTTGGGTATCGAAATCGAAATTTGTATCTGAGTTTTTTTGATGCACCATATCTAAATGACTCTGTAAAACCACAGTTTGTCTATCTTCCATTCCAGCAGTAGCTGGTTTTCTCATGATAACATTCCCAACCTTATCAACTAAAGTTTCCAGGTTTAATTTTTTACCAAAATCGACCATAAACTGTATTACACGTTCTTCTTTTTTTGAAGGACGAGGAACTGCATTTAAATCAGCAAAATGGTTCCAAACTATTTTAGGTTCTAAATTTCTTATTTCTGAATTCATATATATTGTCTTATTTCCTGTGTAAAGTTAAGAGATTTCAATAACTGTTTCTGTTATATTTTTCCTAACTTTTTTTAAATCTTTCATATAATCATCTTCCGCTCTAAAACCAACAGGAAGTACTAAAACCGAATGCAAATTTTGTTTCTCTAAATTTAAAATTTTGTCATAATTTTCAGGAATAAAACCTTCCATTGGACAAGAATCAATGTTTTCTAAAGCGCAAACAGTTAGTAAGTTACCTAAGGCTAAATACGCTTGATTTTTGTTCCAAGCAAGCAATTCTTCTTGTGTTTTTTTATCGATTTCTGCAGTTAAAAATTTTTTAAACGGATTTAAAATTGCATCTGGTGTGTTTCTGATTTCTTTTACCAAACTAAAATATTTTTGAACTTCTTCGGTTTTGTAAGTTTTTGGGACACAAATTACCAATAAATGCGAAGCTTCTAAAACTTGTGGTTGATTCCAAGAATGTGCTACCAATTCTTTTTGAATCTCTTTATTATTTATAACCAAAAGTTTTAAAGGTTGCAAGCCATAAGAGGTTGCAGTTAAGTTAAAAGCTTCTTTTAAAGTGTTTATTTTATCTTGTGAAAGTGTTTTTTTTGAATCGAATTTTTTAACAGCATATCGCCATTGCAAACTGTCTATAATGTTCATGTATTTTGCTATTTGTTTGCAAAAATAAACCTTTTCATAGAAGAAGAATAATGGGAAGTATTGTAAAAATTGATGTTGATATCAATATTTTTTTTAAATTGAAGAAAAATTGAATATGAATGAAGACTTTTTGCATTATGTATGGAAATACAAGTTGTTTTCGAAAGTGGATTTACGAACTTTAAACAATAAAGTTTTAACAATTATAAAGGCAGGATTGCATAATAAAAATGCAGGTCCTGACTTTTTAAATGCTCAATTAAAAATTGAGAATCAAACTTGGGCAGGTAATGTAGAGATTCATGTAAAAGCGTCTGATTGGTATTTGCATAATCATGAAACAGATGCAAATTACGATGCTGTAATTTTACATGTTGTTTGGGAAAATGATGCAACTATTTACATGAAAAACAACCAACCTTTACCCACTTTAGTTTTAAAAGATCTTGTAAATGAAAATGTTTTAAATAATTACAGAAATTTATTTTTAACACCAACAAGTTGGATTCCTTGCCAAAATTCTATTAAAATTGTTGATGGTTTTACATTAGATAATTGGAAAGAACGTTTATTTTTTGAGCGTTTGGAAAGAAAATCCGAAGAAATTAAAATTATTTTAGAGAAAGAGAATAATAATTTCGAAGCTGTTTTATTTCAGTTATTAGCTAAAAATTTTGGACTGAAAGTGAATGGAGATGCTTTTTTACGTTTGGCACAATCTATAGATTTTTCAATTATACAAAAAGTAAGTTCTAATGAAAATCAGTTTTCGGCTTTGTTATTTGGTCAAGCTGGTTTTCTAGAAGATAAAATTGAAGACGAATATCATCAGCAATTAAAAAACGAATATAAATACTTAGAGCACAAATTCAAATTGGAATTTATTCCTAAGAGTAACTTTTCATTTTTTAGAATGCGTCCTAGTAATTTTCCTACCATTAGAATTGCGCAGTTGGTTTCATTGTTTCATGAGCAACAAAGTTTATTTTCTAAGTTGATAAATTTAGAAGAGTTAAAAGATTTTTATGCGCTGTTTTCTGTTGATGTTCAATCATTTTGGAAAACGCATTATAATTTTGAATCAACATCAAAATCTTCACATAAAAAATTAACAAAATCATTTATCGATTTATTAATCATAAATACTGTAATTCCTTTGAAATTTTTATATCAAAAGAGTAGAGGAGAAGTAAATGAAGATTCTTTTATAAATATTCTAAAAAAGATAAAACCCGAAAAAAATAGTGTTATTTCTAAATTTGCTGAAATCGGAATTAATTCTAAAAATGCTTTTGAAACTCAAAGTTTATTGGAACTTAAAAATAATTATTGCGCACCCAAACGTTGTTTAGAGTGCGCAATAGGAAAAACTATTTTGAATAAATAATATTTTATTTAGGATCTAAAATGTCATTAACCATCGCCAAAGCATCTTTGTAATGGTATTTTGTAATTCTATTTACACCTCTTTTGCTGGCAACATTTAATTGATATTTTAAACTTTCTAATTCTCCACGAGCTATAGAAGAAATATCATAATTATTTGTGGATTTATTGTTCAATAAAGAACCTAAAACTGAAATAAAAGACTTTTGTAAGTTTCTTCTAAAAATGGATACATTCTTAGTGGTATTTGTTTCAGAGAAAACTCCTCTTCTTAAATCTCTAACCATATCTGAAGCTGCATAGGTATTTGCATCAATAATTTCTGCATTAATCATTCTGTTTAAAGTTCTGCTATTTAAAAGAGTTCTTAAGCTTCTGTTTTGATAACCAAGCATTCTTTCTGTATAACCAGTCTCGTTAATTTTGTTTAAAATATTTTTATCTAATAACCAATCTTGTGTTTCAAATACATTTTTTAATAACCAATTTAATGCTTCTTTTTGCTTTGCTTTAGAAACTACTTGATAAACATCTCCAGTTTGCGCTGGTTTTTTGTTGTATTCGTAAATACCACCAATATTTCCTGTAACATGACCAACATATCTACTCCAAACACTTAATAATTCGCCATATAATTCACTTAAATCGTTATAATCGTTTGTTTGATTAGAAGTCCAATTTGGTAAATTTTTAGCAACAATTTTAAGATTTTTTACACCATAAGTACTCGATTTTACTTGGTCGTTTCCAATTCCTTCAGTTTGTGCAGAAGGATCGAAACGTTGTGCACCAAATCTATAAATTGGGTCTCCAGCTTTTTCTGAAATCCATTTATCTAAAGTTCTTACTTCTTGTTCTGGGTAAGAAATATTTGGGATTTTACGATATCCCCAGTTGATAGAATAATGGTCATAAGGTCCTAATTGCCTTATAAAACGAATGTTTTTATCTCCAGGTTGTGCTACATAATTATATCTAGCATAATCCATAATTGTTGCTGCAATTCCGTTTTTCTGAGTAAAACTTCCAGAACGTAAAGAATCTGTTGGATATGCAAAACTTGCAGCCATATTATGTGGCAAACCTAAAGCATGCCCAACTTCGTGCGCAATTACCATTCGCATCATATCTCCAATTTCTTCATCTGGCGTATTTAAAGTTCTAGCAGAAGGATTTGCAGCGCCAGTTTCTAATAAATACCTGTTTCTGTAAGAACGTAAATGATTGTGATACCAAATAATATCACTCTCTAAAATTTCTCCAGATCTTGGGTCAGAAACACTTGGTCCCACTGCATTTCTTGTAGTACTTGCTACATATCTAATTGAAGAATAACGAACATCTTCCATGCTAAATTCTGGATCTTCCTCTGCAGTTGGTGGCATTTTTGCCATAATTGCATTTTTAAAACCGGCAGTTTCAAAAACTGTTTGCCAATCGTCTACACCTTGCTTTATGTATTTTCTTAACTTTTCTGGAGTAGCAGGATCTAAATAATACACAATCGGTTTAATTGGTTCTACCAATTCTCCTCTTGCATAAGCTGCAGGATCTTTTGGTTCCAATCGCCAACGTCTAATATATCTTTTGTCATCTGCCTTTAAAGCTTCTGAACTATAATCTACATTTCCTAAAGAAAAATAACCCACTCTTTTATCGTAAATACGAGGCATCATTGGGTTTTCTGGTAATAAAATCATAGATTGATTGATGCGCATTGTAATAGTATTTGTACTCCTGTTACTTGGAGGAGCATCTGAATCAAAAGAGAAATCTTGTATAACTTCAATATTTTTTGGGTAACTTTTAATTGAGTTTATAAAACTTCTAGAAGCATCTAGTCTTCTTACTTTATACCTACTTCTGTAAGAGGAAGGTAAACCAGAAATAGCTTTTACATCTGTAGAAAAGAATTTTGTAACATCTACAATTACAGCAGTAGAATCTGTATTTTGAGTTTTAATTTCAAAAGCATAAATAACGGGTTCTAAGTTGTTTGCTTTTACAGATTTATAGATTGGTAAAGAGTCGTTTGCTATGGCATTGTAAGATTTTACTTTCAGTAAAATTTTATTTTTAAATTGTTCCCAAACAACCACTTGTGTGTTTATTTTTGAACCTGCATTTACATAACCACCACCTAAACCAGAAGGTAATTCTTTAATTCTTGTAACCAAAAGCATTTCTTTTCCAAAATGAGATTTGGGAATTTCGTACATAAACTTATCTTTTGTTTCGTGTACTTTAAAAAGTCCATCATCTGTTTTGGTTTCTGAAGTAACAAAATCCGAATATTTTGGAGTTTTACTTTTTTTAGTTTTAGAAGTATCTTGATTTGATTTGTCCTTCGAATTTTTTCTTTGCGCTTCTGTAGAAAGTGAAATTGTAAAAGTGAAGATTAGAGAAAATAATAGTAGTTTTTTCATCATTTGGTTTCGTTAGTAAATAGGTTGACTAAAATACCAAAAACAATTATAATTTTTTAAAATGATGTGTTAAAAAAAGCTCAAACAAAATGTTGGAGCTTTTTTATAATATCTATTTAAAATAAGTTTTAATACAAACTCTTAAATTTATTAGGATTAGATTCATGCATAATCGCATATACTTTTTCAAAGATATCTTCTGCAGAAGGTTTAGAGAAATAATCTCCATCCGTTCCATAAGCTGGTCTGTGTGCTTTTGCAGTTAATGTTGCAGGCTTGCTATCTAAAAATTCGTAACCATTTTGTTTTTCCAAAACTTCTTGTAAAATATATGCTGAAGCTCCTCCAGGAACATCTTCATCTACAACTAACAGTTTATTTGTTTTTGCTAAACTTTTTACAATATCATGATTCAAATCAAAAGGTAATAAACTTTGTGCATCAATAATCTCAACATCAATACCCACTTGTAATAATTCTTTAGCAGTTTCTTCAACAATTCTTAAAGTAGAACCATAAGAAACAATCGTTATATCAGTACCTTTTTTTACAGTTTCTACCAAACCAATTGGTGTTTTAAATTCACCTAAATTTGTTGGTAATTCTTCTTTTAAACGATAACCATTTAAACATTCAATTACTAAAGCTGGTTCGTCTCCTTCTAATAAAGTGTTGTAAAAACCAGCGGCTTTGGTCATGTTTCTTGGCACTAAAACGTGCATTCCTCGAACATTATTTATAATTCCACCCATTGGAGAACCAGCATGCCAAATTCCTTCTAATCTGTGTCCACGAGTTCTAATAATTAAAGGTGCTTTCTGTTTACCAAAACTTCTATAATGAAGTGTTGCTAAATCGTCGCTCATAATTTGAAGCGCATATAATAAATAATCTAAATATTGTACTTCTGCAATGGGTCTTAGACCACGCATTGCAAGACCAATTCCTTGCCCAATAATGGTTGCTTCTCTAATTCCAGTATCAGAAATACGAATGTCGCCATATTTGTCTTGAAGACCTTCCAGACCTTGATTTACATCACCAATAAAACCAGCATCTTCACCAAAAATAACTACTTCTGGATGCTTTTTTAAGATGGCATCGAAATTATCTCTCATAACAATTCTAGCATCTACAATATTTTTGTTTTCTGAAAATGTTGGTTTATTTTCTTGAACATGAAGTGCGCCCAAATTACTTTCACTCATTAAAAATGAAGAATATTTGTTAGATGCGTCTTTAATACTAGATTTTATAAATTCTTTAAGTTCTGTTTTTTCTGTAAATTCTTCCTCTCTTAAATAGCGAAGTGTTTTTCTAGCAGCTATTAAAATATCTTTACGAATAGGTTCTACGTTATTTTCTAAATCGCTTTTTAATTTTGAAATAAACGCACCATTATTACTTTTAGTAGCTATTTTTTCTAATAACCTAACAGCAACAACTACTTCTGCTTTAATTTCGTTTGTGTAGGCTGCCCAAGCATTTCTTTTGGCTGTAGTTACTATTTTTTTAGCGTCTTTTTCTAATATTAGTAAATCTTCTTCAGAATCTACAAAACGTAATGTTTCTCCTGATTCTGTTTCCAATTCAAATTCTAAAATCCATTTTCGCATTTGAGTAATACAATCATGTTCTTTTTCCCACTGAAGCCTTTCTTTTCCTTTATATCTTTCATGAGAACCAGAAGTAGAATGTCCTTGAGGTTGTGTTAATTCTTTCACGTGAATTAAAACAGGGACATGTTCTTCGCGAGCAATTTTTGCAGCTTTACTGTAAGTGTCCATTAATTGAACATAATCCCAGCCATTAATTACAAAAATTTCGTAACCATTTTTTTCATTATCTCTTTGGAAACCTTTTAAAATTTCAGAAATACTTTCTTTGGTTGTTTGGTGTTTTGCATGAACAGAAATTCCATATTCATCATCCCAAACACTCATTACCATTGGTACTTGTAAAACTCCTGCAGCATTTATGGTTTCAAAAAATAAACCTTCACTAGTACTAGCGTTTCCAATAGTTCCCCAAGCAACTTCATTTCCTTGTTTCGAAAAATTAGATGTATGTTGTACGCTTTTTTCGTTTCTATATATTTTAGATGCTTGTGCCAAACCTAATAAACGTGGCATTTGCCCAGCTGTTGGAGAAATATCTGAACTAGAATTGTATTGTTCAGTTAAGTTTTTCCAGCTTCCATCTTCATTTAAACTGTGTGTTGCAAAATGACCTCCCATTTGTCTTCCTGCAGACATTGGTTCTAAATCGATATTTGTATGTGCATACAAACCAGAAAAAAACTGTTGTGCAGTTAACTCGCCAAGAGCCATCATAAAAGTTTGGTCTCTGTAATAACCAGATCTAAAATCTCCTTTTTTAAAGGCTTTAGCCATCGCTAATTGTGGCACTTCTTTACCATCACCAAAAATACCGAATTTAGCTTTTCCTGTTAAAACTTCTCTACGACCTAATAAACTACATTCTCTACTAATTTTAGCAATCCTGTAGTCGTTTAAAACTTCCGCTTTAAAATCTTCAAAAGAAAGTTCTGTCTTGTTTTTAGAAAGTGTTTTTTCGAGCATTTTTCTTAGATTTTATCTTTTGCAAAGGTAGTTTTTTTAGTTGATATTTAAAAATATAAATATTTATTAAACATTTCGTAATATTTTGTTGAATAATTACTTTTTGATTAAGAATAATGTAATAAAAAGTAAGTGTTGTTTTTTAGAGTTTAATTTTTTGTCAAATATAAAAATATTGATATTAAATTAATTTGACTTTTTAGAAGAAACCTCTTCTAAAAAAATTGTAGATAGAACCAAGATCGCCTGTAAAAGTAAATCGTATTTTTTGAGGATATGCTGCTTGGTTAATTTCCCAGCCATTATTAGAATATGTAGGAAAGTAGATTTCGAAAATATTATGAATAAAGTTTAAACGAATTCCGTTTTCGTAGCCAAAAAATAAGCGTTCGTTTCTATTTTTTAAGAAAGCAACATCATTATAAAATTCTACCCATCTCCACAAACCTATACTAGAATTTAAAGATAGCATATACTGGTTGGCAAATCTTGTGGGTAATACCGATTTAAAACCACCTTCTGTGATTATAAATTGCTGACTAAAAATACCTGAGTCTTCAGAACGACCATAATAATTAAGTTGAAATAAATAATCGTTTGCTCTGTCTAATCCAAAACTAAAATAATCTCCTTGCGAGTTATTATGAAAAAATGCCCCTGCAAAAACTCTAAAATCTAACTGAGTGTCAGTTGAGGTTAATTTACGATATCTAAAGTCTATGGCGGCTTTAGAGAAATTTTTAGAAAACTCTGTGCTAAAATTGTATCTTAATTCTTTAATTATATCTGGGTTAATGTAGTTATAGCTTAAACTAAAAATACTGTAATTATCTTGCTCCGTTTTTTCTTGTAGTGGAGATACTTCTTTATCTATATGAACTAATTTTGCTCGAATAAACTCGCTACTAGCA
The DNA here is from genome assembly GCF_014784055.1 of Polaribacter haliotis. Taxonomy (NCBI): domain Bacteria; kingdom Pseudomonadati; phylum Bacteroidota; class Flavobacteriia; order Flavobacteriales; family Flavobacteriaceae; genus Polaribacter; species Polaribacter haliotis. Next base: position 3,462,193 of record NZ_CP061813.1, read on the forward strand.
TCTCTTAAAGATTTTCTTTTAAATTGAATATCTACAAACGGGTTTAAGGAGCTATAGGATAAATCAGGAGCGTATTGCAAGGTGTTTCCTGCAATTCCATAAGATATTTTGTAAATACTCGTTTCTTCGAAAAATTGATTATACAAAATAGAAAAAGAACCATTTATCATTTGACTTTTTAATGCATATGCAGGAGCAATTCTAAATTCTAAATTTCTTTTTATAAGTGGTTTATTATGGAATTTCATTCCTAAAATTAATCCGTCATAAAAATTATAACCTACATTAGGTTGGTAAAATAGCTGGTTATAATTTGGTGCTTTAACGTCTTTTATTAAAGTGAATTTAAAAGGTTTATTAAACAGTTTTTTCTTTGTATTGTACCAATTATCTAATGTATTGTATTCAGGATAAATATTTTCGTAGTTTAAAACCAGTTGGTCAAATTCGCCTTTTGGAACAGAAAATATTTTTGTAGAATCGATATTTGTAAGCCACTTTTTATATTTTATTTTTTTATCTTTTAATCCATAAAAAGCAATGGGAGCTGTAATGTTTCGCTTATTCTTAATTGTAACTTTTAAACTATCTTTTTCCTCCTTAACATTATCAATCGAATAATCGATTTTTTTATTGGTAAGTAAATAGTCTTCAAAAAACCAATTAATATCTTTGTTTGTGTTTTTAGATAAAACTTCTTTAAAGTCGGTTGCGCAAGTTATTTTAAGTTTATGTTCTTGATAAAAACTATAAATACTTTTATCTAAAACATCGTTTCCTAAATAACCTTTTAAATAATTAAACCCTAAACCTGCTTTATATTTACTAACAATTTTTCTATTAAAATTAGATAGTGAATCTGCTGAGGTCGCTAAAGATTGATCTAAAAATTTTCTTGCTGTAAATTGATATATAAGTGGGTATTTTTCGTTAAATTTTAATTTAGAAAAATTAAATCTTTTTAAAAACCAAGTATCAGAAGCTTTTCCTAATAATTTAATTTCTGGATAAAATTTATTTACATATTCTAACATTAAGTAATTTTGTAGACCATCTAATAACCAATATTCTTTTCTTTCATTTATTAAAAGAGTTTGTTCTAAATATCTTTTAGAAATGGCTTTAAACATTTTAATATCGTATCTAAAAATATCGGAATAAGGGCTAATAAAATCCGGCAATTGTGTTAGACCATAAACCGGGTTTTTACTTTGGGTAGCTTTATCTATATAAATTTTTTCAATTGGAAAATCTCCTAAGAAACCATTCAAAAACTGAATTTCTCGATTTAAAACGTCTTCTGTTAAATTATGATCCAATTCTTCAACCAAAACATCTGTATAAATGGTGTGAGAATCTGTAGAAAATTTTTTAAAAGTTGGTGTTTTCTGAAAACTTAAAATAACATCTTTTTTATGTTTGCCATATAAATTATATTGAAGAGAATTTGTTTTGTTAGTTTTCTGCTGTTTTAAACTGCTTTCTAAAGTAAGGTAATTTGGAGCTTTAATTTCAATATCGAAATTGGTGGTATTTTCAAATAAATCGTCTAAATTAAGGTTGCTCATTATTTGCCAACCATTTTTATAAACAGCTGGAGTTATATACCAATATCTTAGATGATATCCATTATTATTCTTTCCATAACCCGTAAATTTTGCATTTGGAATTTTTACAATATATGTGATGTGGATACGAACACTTTTTTTAGGTTTTAAAGGTGTTTCTAAATATACTTCGAGAATATCTTGTTGGTTTTCTAATTCTTTATAAATGCTATTTTTAAAATTAATAGAAATATTTTTAATTTTAGAATTCCCTAAATCTTCTTCTTTTCCGAAATATAAATCTTTCCTGAAATCTTCTATAAAGCGTATACAGAGAGGTGTATCTCTTCCTTTAAAACTATTTGCCCAGTTATGAAAAAAAATACTATTTAATTCAGTATCAGAATCGTTATAATACACAATTTCTTGCTGAATTTGTAGAATGTCTTTAGCGACATTTAAAGTAGCCTTTATTTTTATTTCATTTTGTTGAGAAAACAAGCAAGATGAAATAAGACAGCATAATAATGATATATAAAAGTTCTTTTTCAATTAAATTTTTACAAATTTTAAGGGTTTATAAGTACCTGTTTTTAAATAGTAAATTCCTTTAGAAAAGGAAGATGTATTAATTGTAATTTTATGTTGATTTCTTATATTTCTTTCAACTATAATTTGTCCTAATTGGTTGTAGATTATAATTTTTTTTAAAGATGCTATTTTATTTACATTTAATGATAAAAAATCTGAAACAATATTAGATTTTACAAAAGCAATAGGATTTTCTTTTTCTATGGAAAGTATGTTCATAGGAGTTTCTAGCTCCATAACAATTGGTAAATGATCGCTAAAAAAATACAAAGCGTTTCTAACTTCTTGCGAAAATTTTCCTGTACAAGTAGTACTACTTACAAACGAGTTATAGCAATTTCCATTATTGCCAATAGTTTCATAGGTATTTTGTTTGTAGAATAGCGTATTACTTGATTTTAAGTTTTCGGACATTATAATAAAATCGAAACGATCGTCCATTCCACCTCCAGCACCATCACTTAAACTTCCAGTTCTTGTAGATTGCGAGTGTACATTTGCAAATGTGCTATTGTTCCAAAAATAAGTAGAATCATAATCATCTTCGTAATAATCTTTTCCATCTTCAGGAAAAGCAGGACACATAACATTTATTGGATCTACTAATTTAATAGGGTTATTGGGGTCTAGTATTTTTTGAAAACCTTCTTCGTTACTTGTGTAAAAATTAAAATCTCCAGCGAATAAGATGTTGCTGTCTTTGGGTAATCTGTCTAATTCTCTAACCAATGAATTTACAGCAGACAATCTTTTTTGTCTGTTTTCGATTCCTCTAGATGCTTTTAAATGTGTTACAAAAACCTCTATTCGAATTGGGTTTGTAGTTATTGTACTTGTTCTAATTTTAAATGTATAATGGTTAATATCTCTTAAAATTGTAGGAATAATACTGTTAGATTCCAGCTCTAATTTTGCATTATTGTAATACACCATTTGCAACAAACTTTTATCTGGTGAAGTGCCGGTTCTAAAGGTTGCAGACTTAAAATTAGAATTGTGAGTAGCCACTGCATTTGCAAATAGATAGTCACTTGCAGTTTCGTTTTTTAGTTCACAAACCATAAACAAATCTGGTTGTACATCATCTAAAATAGTTTTTAAATGAATGGTTCTGTTTTCACTTTCAGGATTTGAATTGTAGTTTAATGTATTGTAAAACATTGTTTTTATATTTGTTTGCCCGAATATAAAACAAGAGCAAAAACATATAAAAAGAACTAAAATTCTTTTCAAAAACATTTTAGAAGTTTGGTTTTAATTGATATTTCGCATAGAATTTATTTAAGTGTTCAATCGCTTCGTCTGCAGTATCTACAACTCTAAATAATTTTAAATCTTCTAAGCCAATATTTTTCTCAGTAATTAAAACATCTTTAATCCAATCTAATAAACCACTCCAGAATTTTGTACCCACTAATACAATTGGAAATCGTCCAATTTTTTTAGTTTGTATTAAGGTAATTGCTTCAAAAAGTTCGTCCATTGTTCCAAAACCTCCTGGCATACAAATAAATCCTTGAGAATATTTTACAAACATAACTTTTCGAACGAAAAAGTAATCGAAATCTAAACTTTTACCTGGATCTATCCAAGGATTGTCATGCTGTTCGAAAGGTAATTCGATATTTAAACCGACTGAAGTTCCTTTTCCTCTGTTTGCACCTTTGTTACCAGCTTCCATAATTCCTGGTCCACCACCAGTAATAACTCCATAACCATTCTGCGTTAACTTAAAGGCAATCTCTTCTGCCAATTTGTAATAAGGATGCTCTGGTTTTGTTCTAGCCGAACCAAAAATAGATACACAAGGACCAATTTTACTCAGTTTTTCGTAACCTTCAACAAATTCTGCCATAATTTTAAAAATGGCCCAAGAGTCGTTTGTTTTTATTTCATTCCAAGTTTTTTGATCTAGTTTTTCGCGTATTTTTCTATCGTCGTTCGTCATAATTTATGTTTTTAATTTTTTTTATAAAAAAGAAAAGCTTGCTAAATTAACTCTTTTTTCAAAAACTTAGCAGTATAACTAGTTTTATGTTCTGCAACTTCTTCAGGAGTTCCTGTAACTAAAATTTTTCCACCTTTTTTTCCACCTTCCATACCAACATCAATAATATAATCTGCTAATTTTACAACATCTAAATTGTGTTCTATAATTAGTACAGTATTTCCTTTGTCGGCTAATTTATTTAAAACATCCATTAAAACTCGAATGTCTTCAAAATGAAGGCCAGTTGTAGGTTCATCTAAAATGTAAAAAGTATTTCCAGTATCTCTTTTAGATAGCTCTGCTGCTAATTTAATTCTTTGTGCTTCTCCTCCAGAAAGTGTGGTAGATTGTTGTCCAAGAGTTATATAGCCTAAGCCAACATCTTTAATTGTTTTTAATTTTCTATGGATTTTAGGAATCAATTCAAAGAAATCTGTAGCATCTTCAATCGTCATATTTAAAACATCGGAAATAGATTTTCCTTTATAACGAATCTCTAAAGTTTCTCTGTTAAAACGTTTTCCTTGGCAAGTTTCACATTCTACATGAACATCTGGTAAAAAATTCATTTCGATGACGCGAACTCCTCCTCCTTGACAAGTTTCACAACGTCCGCCTTTTACATTAAAAGAAAAACGACCAGGTTTATAACCACGAATAGCAGCTTCAGGAGTTTTTGCGAATAAACTTCGAATTTCGTCAAATGTTTTTGTGTATGTTGCTGGGTTAGAACGTGGAGTTCTTCCAATTGGAGATTGGTCGATATCAATAACCTTATCTACATTTTCTAAACCTTCAATTTTTTTGTAAGGCATTGGTTTTTTAACACCTCTATAAATATGAGCGTTTAAAATTGGGTATAAAGTTTCATTAATTAATGTAGATTTTCCACTTCCAGAAACTCCAGTAACACAAATCATTTTTCCTAAAGGAAACTCCACAGAAACATTTTTTAAATTATTTCCAGTTGCACCTTTTAATTTGATGGTTTTTCCATTTCCTTCTCTTCGTTTTTTAGGAACAGCAATTTCTCTTTTTCCTGTAATATAATCCGAAGTTAAAGTTCTTTGTTTTTTTAATTCTTTAAAAGTTCCAGCAGAAACAATTTCTCCTCCATGTCTTCCTGCACCTGGGCCAATATCGAATACAAAATCTGCATGTTCCATCATATCTTTGTCGTGTTCTACTACTAAAACAGAGTTTCCAATGTCACGTAATTTTATTAAGGAATCTATCAATTTTTGATTATCTCTCTGATGTAAACCAATACTTGGTTCATCCAAAATATATAAAACACCAACTAATTGCGAACCAATTTGTGTTGCTAAACGAATTCTTTGTGCTTCTCCACCAGAAAGAGATTTAGAAGTTCTGTCTAATGTTAAATAATCCAATCCAACATCTAATAAAAATTGAATACGAGTACGAATCTCTTTTAAGATTTCTGAAGCAATTATTAGTTGTTTTTCTGATAAATCTTTCTCAATATTTTTAAACCATTTTGCCAATTCAGTCACATCCATTTGTGCTAAATCACTTATGTTTTTATCAGTAATTTTAAAATGAAGTGCTTCTTTTTTTAAACGCTTTCCATTACAAGTAGAACAAGTAACTTCATCCATAAACCCTTTTGCCCAACGTTTTATTGAAGTGCTTTCTGCATTATTATATTGGCTGTCTATAAAAGCAACAATTCCTTCAAAATCTATTTTATAATTTCTTGTAACACCAACAGTTTTAGATTCTATTTCAAAAGTTTCATTTCCGCCATTTAAAATAATATCTAAAGCTTCTTTTGGAATACTTTTAATTGCGTCAGTTAATTTGAATTTATAACGTTCCGCAATATTTTGAAGTTGTTTAAAAATCCAACTATTTTTTTCTTCACCTAAAGGAACAATCCCTCCGTTTTTTATGGAAATACTATTATCTGGAATTACTTTCTCTAAATTAATTTCATTGGTAATTCCCAATCCATTACAAGAACTACAAGCACCTTTTGGGGAGTTAAAAGAAAATGTATTTGGCTCTGGATTTGGATATGCGATTCCTGTTGTTGGACACATTAATTCTCGACTAAAATAACGAGGATTGTTGTCATCAACATCAATTACCATCATAATATTATTCCCAGAATATAAGGCGGTTTTTATGGTTTCATCTAACCTTTTTTCTGACGATTTATTTATCGCCAATCGATCTATTACAACCTCAATATCGTGGTTTTTGTAACGATCTAATTTCATTCCTTTTTCGATTTCTCGAATTTCTCCATCAACTCGAACACGTAAAAAACCTTGTTTAGAAATCTGCTCGAAAAGCTCACGATAATGCCCTTTTCTCGATTTAATTAACGGAGCTAAAACAGCTATTTTTTTATCAGCAAAATCAGTAAGAATTAACTCTTTTATTTGCTCATCTGAATAACTCACCATTTTTTCGTTGGTGTTGTAAGAATAAGCGTCACCAGCTCTTGCGAATAATAATCTTAAAAAATCGTAAATTTCTGTGATGGTTCCAACTGTAGAACGTGGACTTTTATTCGTCGTTTTTTGTTCAATAGAAATTACTGGTGAAAGTCCATCAATCTTATCGACATCTGGTCTTTCTAATCCGCCTAAAAACTGTCTTGCGTATGCAGAAAAAGTTTCAATATAACGCCTTTGACCTTCAGCATAAATAGTATCAAAAGCCAAAGAAGATTTACCACTTCCACTTAAACCGGTTATTACGACTAGTTTTTCGCGTGGAATTTTAACATCAATATTTTTTAAATTATGGACTCTAGCTCCATAAACTTCTATGTATTCTTGGTCTTTCAAATGTGTGGATTTTTTCAGAAAAAAGCAAAGTTACAGAAACCAATTTTAATGCAGAAGAAAATGTAAAACGCATTCGTAAGTTTAACTTTTAATATTAAATACAAAACAAACAAAAGTCTTGCCATAAAACCATAAAATAGTATCTTGCAGTAGATTTAAAAAAAGAAACGATGGACAGTATTCGACATTATTTCGAAAGAAATGGTTTTGGAGTTTTCTCAAGATTAGCAGATAGGCTAGGAATGCGAGCCGTTAACGTGCGTTTGTTTTTTATTTATGTCACATTTTTTACAGTCGGTTTATCTTTTGGCTTGTATTTAACGATGGCCTTTTTATTAAAATTAAAAGATAAAATTTACACTAAAAGAAGCTCGGTTTTCGATTTATAATTATGCCCATTTTACAATCTAAGATTAATAAAATTGTAGTGCTTGTAGTTTCAATTCTAGCAATTGGAACGATTGGGTATATGACGCTCTCTAATTATAATTTAGTGGATGCTTTATATATGACTGTAATTACAGTAACTACAGTTGGTTTTGGAGAATTAAGGCCTTTTTCTCCTCAAGAAAAAGTTTTTACAATATTTTTAATTTTAACAAGTATAACAGTTTTTGGGTATGCAGTTTCTGCATTTTCAGAATATTTAGTAAGTGGTAAATTATTCGAACATTTTAAACACAAAAGAGTGGAAAAAGAAATAGCACGATTAAAAGGACATACCATTGTTTGTGGTTTTGGTAGAAATGGAAAGCAAGCAATTTTAAAATTAGGTAATTATAACAAAAAGTTTGTAGTTGTAGAGAAGAATAAAGAAATGATTGAAGCCATAGATACAGAAGGGATGCTAAATATCGAAGGAGATGCTACTTTAGATGAAACTTTACAAAGAGCAGGAATCGAAAAAGCATCTTTTTTAATTACTGCTTTACCATCAGATGCAGATAATTTATTTGTGGTTTTAACTGCAAGTCAATTGAATCCAAAATGTAGAGTAATTAGCAGAGCTTCTAACGAATCTTCTTACAGTAAACTTAAAATTGCAGGAGCAGATAATGTAATTATGCCAGATAAATTGGGTGGAGATCACATGGCTTCTTTGGTTACAACTCCAGATGTCATTGAATTTGTAGACAGGTTAACGATTGAAGGAGAAACTACAGCGAATTTAGAAGAAATTGCAGTAGACGATTTACCAAAAAAATATTTGAATAAAAATATTTTAGATTTAGATTTAAGGCGTCAAACAGGTTGTACAGTTATTGGTTTTAAAAATCCTGATAGAGATTATATTATAAATCCTGAAGCAGATATTCAATTGGTTGCAGGTTCACATTTAATTGTTTTAGGTAGACCAGAACAAATTATAAAATTGAGAGAATTATTTTAGAATGAAGAAAATTGTTATTACAGGTAGTAATGGATTGTTAGGTCAGTCTTTGTTAAATTTATTATTAGAAGAAAAAGACAAATACGAAGTAATTGGTTTTTCAAAAGGAGAGAATAGGAGTGGAAGAAACGATTTCGAATATATTTCTATAGATATTACAGAAGAATTAATTCTAAAGGGAAAATTACGAGAAATAAAACCTGCAGTAATTATAAACACTGCAGCAATGACGCAAGTAGATGATTGTGAAAATAACAAAGAAGCTTGCGATCTATTAAATGTAACTGTTGTTAAATGGTTAACAGAAGTTTCATCAGCAATAAATTCGCAACTTATACATATTTCTACTGATTTTATTTTTGATGGAGAAAAAGGAAACTACAAAGAAACAGATTCTCCAAACCCTTTAAGTTATTATGGATTATCTAAGTTAAAGTCTGAAGAAATTTTAACAAATTCCAATATAAATTATACAATTCTAAGGACTATTTTGGTTTATGGGAAAGTGTTTGATATGAATAGAAATAACATCGTTCTTTGGGTTAAGAAAATGTTAGAACAACAAAAGGAAATTACTATTGTTAACGACCAATTTAGATCGCCAACTTATGTGGAAAATTTAGCAATGGCGTGTAAATTGTCAATAGATAAAAAAGCAACAGGCATTTATAATATTGCTTCTAATGACTTATTAAGTGTTTATGAAATTGCACAACAAATTGCAGATAGTTTTAAGCTGGATAAGAGTTTTATAAAACCAATATCAACATCAACATTAAACCAAACAGCTCCAAGGCCAGCGAAAACAGGTTTCGATTTGTCAAAAACAAATAAAGATCTAGGTTTTTATCCAAAGTCTTTCAAAGAAGATTTAGAAAGATTTAAAGAAAAATTAACGTAAAAAACACATTTAACTCATAAAAGTTGTTGAAAGCGCAATTTTTTATGATATTGCAAGCTACTAATTAAAAATATACTAATCATACTTTAATATTATGAAGAAAAAACTTCTTTCGTTGCTATTCTTAGCAGCCCCATTTTTAACATTTGCACAAGAAAAAGGTTTAGATCAACAAATAGACGAAGCATTTGGTAATGCCACAGGTTGGTTTGTTGATATTATTTTTTATCAAATTCCATTTTCAGAAAACGTTAGTATTTATTGGGTGTTATTTCCATTAATTTTAGGAGCTTTATACTTTACATTTTATTTCAACTTTATTAATTTTAAAGGTTTTATTACTTCCATAAATATTGTTAGAGGTAAATACGATGGTTTAGAAGGTAAAGGAGAAAATAAAGCGATTGAAGTTTCGGATAATGTTTCTACAACAGAAGAGGGAGATAATCCAGATACAATTAGAGTAGAAGGTCATGATGGAGAGGTTACTCACTTTCAGGCGCTAACTGCAGCATTGTCTGCAACAGTAGGTTTAGGAAATATTGCTGGAGTTGCAATTGCAGTTTCAATTGGTGGTGCAGGTGCTACTTTTTGGATGATTGTTGCAGGTTTCTTAGGAATGGCATCTAAATTTGTAGAATGTACATTAGGTGTTAAATATAGAGATATCGAAGCAGATGGAACTGTTTATGGAGGTCCAATGTATTATTTAACAAAAGGATTAAAAAATAAAACTTTAGGTAAAATACTAGCAGCGCTATTTGCAATTTTCGTAATTGGAGGTTCTTTTGGTGGTGGAAACATGTTTCAAGTAAATCAAGCGTTTCAATTAGTTCAAAATATTACAGGAGGTGAAGAATCTTTCTTAAACGGTTATGGTTGGGCTTTTGGTTTAGTAATGGCAGTTTTAGTTGGTATTGTAATTATTGGAGGTATTAAAAAAATCGCTAAAGTAACAGATAAAATTGTGCCTTTTATGGTGGCAATTTATGTGGCTGCATCTTTATATGTAATTTTCTATAATTACGATATGATTGGAGATGCATTTATGCAAATTTTCAACGGAGCATTCAGTCCAGAAGGAATTGCAGGTGGTGCAGTTGGTGTTTTAGTACAAGGATTTAGAAGAGCGGCTTTCTCAAACGAAGCAGGTATAGGTTCTGCATCTATTGCGCATTCAGCAGTAAAAACAAAATATGCAGCAAGTGAAGGTATGGTTGCATTATTAGAGCCTTTTATAGATACAGTTGTAGTTTGTACAATGACGGCTTTAGTGTTAATTATTACAGGAAATGTAACTGCAGAAAATGCATCTTTAAATGACGCACAAGCAATTTTATTAACATCAGGAGCATTCGAATCTGCAATTTCTTGGTTTCCATATGTATTAACTGTTGCAGTTGTTTTATTCGCATTTAGTTCTATGATTTCTTGGTCTTACTATGGTTTTCAAGGTTGGGCTTATTTATTTGGAAGATCTAAAAAAATGGAGTACGCTTACAAGGTAATTTTTTGTGTATTTGTGGTAATTGGTGCAGCAGCAAGTTTAGGTTCTGTAATTGGTTTCTCAGATGCAATGGTTTTTGCAATGATGGTTCCAAACATGGTTGGTTTAGTACTTTTAGCGCCGAAAGTAAAGGCAGAATTAAAAAGATATATGGGAGCAATTAAAGCTGAAAAGGCAGAAAACGCATAAATTTATAAAATGAACATATTTAAATCCCATTTCTGGTATAACAAAAGCCAAAGAAATGGGGTTTTTCTTTTAGTATTACTAATAATTGCCTTCCAATGTATTATTGTTTTTGTTGATTTTTCTTCGGATAAAATAATAGACACAAATTCCCCAGAAGTGTTAGCTTTTCAGCACAAAATAGACAGTCTTCAAAAAGTTGAAATAGAAAACAGAAAGCCAAAAATTTACCCTTTCAACCCAAATTATATTACAGATTTTAGAGGTGAGCAGTTAGGAATGTCTTTGGATGAAATAGATAGATTGTTAGCATATAGAAAAACAAATAAATTCGTCAACTCAAAAAAAGAATTTCAGCAGATAACCAAAGTTTCAGACACTTTACTTCATAAGATTTCTCCTTATTTTAAATTTCCAGACTGGGTTGTTAAAAGAAATCAGCAAACAAATAAAAGTTATTATAAGAATAGTAATACTTCTATCAAAAGAATAAGGAAACCGATTTCAACAACTGATATCAACAAGGCAACTGCAGAAGATTTTCAATCGATAAGTGGAATTGGGCCTGCTTTTTCAGAAAGAATTATTAAGTATCGTTCTAAATTACAAGGATTTTCATTTCAAGATCAAATTTACGAAGTTTGGAATTTGGAGAAAGATGTAGCAAATAGAGTATTAGAAACATTTAAAATAATTGATAAACCAACAATTAAAACTCAAAATGTAAATACTATAACTTTCAAGCAGTTGCTTAAAAATCCCTATATAAACTACGAACTGTGTAAGAAGATTTTTAATTACAGAGACGAAGTTGCAGAACTTCAAAATATTTCCGAATTAAAAAATATCGAAGGTTTTCCGTTAGATAAATATGAGAGAATAGTCTTATATTTGGTGGCAGAATAAACAACTCAAACTAGTGCTATATGAATAGTATGTATTTTACTGAAGAACACGAAGCTTTTCGTGAAAGTTTTAAAGAATTTTTGAAAAAAGAAGTAGTGCCTCACATAGAAAAGTGGGAGAAAACTGGAACTATAGAACGTTTCATTTGGAAAAAGTTTGGAGAAATGGGGTACTTTGGTTTAAATACTCCAGAAGAATTTGGTGGAATGGGTTTAGACCTTTTTTACACAGTAATTTTTTTAGAAGAATTACAGAAAGTAAATTCTGGTGGATTTGCAGCTGCAATGTGGGCACATGAATATTTAGCAATGACACACCTAAATAAAGAAGGTGACGATTTTATAAAAAATAAATATTTAGTACCAAGTGTAGAAGGAGATATGATTGGTTGTTTGTGTATCACAGAGCCTTTTGGTGGGTCAGATGTTGCAGGAATGCGTTCAACAGCAATAAAGCAAGGAGATAAATACATTTTAAACGGTTCTAAAACATTTATTACAAACGGAATTTATTCAGACTATTTAATAGTTGCAGCAAAAACAGATCCTTCAGATAAATACAAAGGAATTAGTATTTTTGTTTTAGATAGAGATACAAAAGGAGTTTCTGCAACCAAATTAAATAAATTAGGTTGGCGCGCTTCAGATACAGGAGAAATTGCTTTCGATAATGTAGAAATTCCAGCTTCAAACTTAATGGGAGAAGAAGGTAAAGGCTTTCCTTATATTATGCAACATTTCGCTTTAGAGCGTTTAATTATGGGAATCAATGCACATGCAAGAGCAGAATATGCAGTAGAATATGCAATTGGTTACATGCAAGAACGTGTTGCTTTTGGTAAATCTTTAGATAGGTTTCAAGTTTTAAGACATAAAATTGCAGAAATGGCAAGTAGAGTAGATATGTGTAAAGAGTATAACTATTCAATTACAAAGCGTTTAAACGATGGTCAATATGTTGTAAAAGAAGCGAGTATGTCAAAGATGCTGTCAACAAAAATGGCAGACGAAGTAATTTACGACGCATTACAATTATTGGGTGGTTATGGATATATGGAAGATTATCCAATGGCACGTTTATTTAGAGATAGTAGATTAGGGCCAATTGGTGGAGGAACTTCGGAAATCTTAAAAGAGATTATCGCTAAAATGGTAATCGACAATAAAGAGTACAAGCCTGCAACATAATTTATAAATGAGGGAGTATGCTCCCTTGCTTTATTTCTAAAATATCCTGCAAGATTTTAAAATTTTGCAGGATATTGTATTTTATCATAAAAACAAATAACAGGTCCTAATCTTAAGACTGAAAACTGCGACTAAACATTGTGGCTGCCAACTGCCAACTAAAAAAAACTGTAAACTCTTTTGGGCGTTCCCTAAAGGTCGAGCTTTTCGCTACAATCTTTTGCCTTAAAAAAGGCAAAAGGATTTCCACTACAATCCCTAACGCAAATTCAGGGTGTAAAAATAATTTAGATTTTAGAATTGTCAATTCATAATTTGTAATTACATTTGCAGTCCAAAAAATAAACCAAATAGTTTAAATACTATTCAAAATATAAAGATACTATGAAGGGAGGTGCCAACTTATGTTAATTATACCTATTAAAGAAGGAGAAAACATCGATAGAGCTTTAAAGCGTTATAAGAGAAAATTCGATCGTACAAAAACGATGAAGAACTTGCGTGCTAGAAAGAACTTTACAAAACCTTCAGTAGCAAATAGAGCTCAAAGAATAAAAGCTTCTTACGTTCAAAGATTAAGAACACAAGAAGAAGTAGGTTAATTAAACTCCTTTTTGAAAAATCTAAAAGATTTTCTCAAAATTGTAAGTTCAATTAATTCCGCTTAAAAGTAGACTCTTTTATAAGAGAATTTACTTTAAAACAATAAAACTCGTAACATATTAATATGTTACGAGTTTTTTTATACCTTATTTTACTAACTTTGAGTTTAAAATAAATAAATTCAAATCCAGAAAATTAAATTTTGAACACCCCTGTAGAATCTTTCTTGGAATACCTTTCACTAGAAAAGCAATACTCTAAACACACAGTTACTGCGTATAAAACAGATTTGTTGTCTTTCAAAGATTTTTGTGAAACGGAATATGATATAGAAAACCTACTAGAGGTGCATTATCCAATTGTAAGAAGTTGGGTAGTTTATTTAATTAATTTAGGGATTTCTAATAGAAGTGTTAATAGAAAAGGAACATCCTTAAAATCATTTTATAAATACCTTCAAAAAACAGAACAGATAGATAATAATCCCTTGGCAAAATTTAGAGCTTTAAAAGTTGAGAAAAAGGTACAAGTTCCATTTTCACAAAGAGAAGTAAACGATGTAATTAATTCAATTAGTTTAAAAGAAGATTTTATTTCGGTTAGAAATAAACTAATTATAGAGTTTTTCTATTCTATGGGTTTAAGAAGAATAGAGTTAATAAATATAAAAGAATCCGATTTAAACTTATCCGAAAATACTGTAAAAATATTAGGAAAAAGAAAAAAAGAACGTTTTGCTCCAATATTAGAATCTGTTTTGGAAACTTTAAGAAAATATTTAATATTAAAAAAGCAATACACAATTTTAGAAGACGTTTTGTTTATAACTGAGAAAGGAAATAAAATTTATGAAACACTTGTTTACAGAATTATAAATTCTTACTTTAGTCAAGTCTCTTCGAAGGTGAAAAAGAGTCCTCATATACTAAGGCATTCTTTTGCAACACATCTTTTAAATGAAGGAGCAGATTTAAATTCAGTTAAGGAATTGCTAGGGCATTCATCCTTGGCTTCAACTCAAGTCTATACACACAATAGTCTTGATGCAATTAAAAAAGTGTATAACCAAGCTCACCCTAGGAGCAAACAAAAAGAATAATTTATGAAAGTATTCACACAATCAGTTAATTTCAATGCAGACAACGAGCTAATTAAGTTTGTAGAAAAGAAAGTAGAAGCTTTAGTTAAATTTCATGACAAGATAGTCGATGCAGAAGTTTTTTTAAAAGTTCAGAATACTAGTGACAAAGAAAATAAAATAACAGAAGTTAAAATTAATATTCCTGGAAGCGAATTAATAGTAAAAAGAGAAACAAAAACCTTTGAGGAAGGTGTTAATTCAGCTGTAGATAATTTAAAGAGACAATTAAAAAGATCTAAAGAAAAGCACAGAGATTCATTAATTTCATAAAAAGACAAAAAAAAGTAAAAAAATAATTATAAAAAGTTTTAGAATATAAAAAAACTTTATACATTTGCAATCCGTTAGAAATAGCGGGTTGTTTTTTTATAACAAAAGCCGATGTAGCTCAGCTGGCTAGAGCAGCTGATTTGTAATCAGCAGGTCGTGGGTTCGAGTCCCTCCATCGGCTCAAAAACTTAAAGTTTTTGAAAATTAAAAGAAAAACAGTTAAGTTCATTAAAATAGTAAATTAAAGGGGAGATACTCAAGCGGCCAACGAGGACGGACTGTAACTCCGTTGACTACGTCTTCGCAGGTTCGAATCCTGCTCTCCCCACAATTTACATAATGCGAAAGTAGCTCAGTTGGTAGAGCGTCAGCCTTCCAAGCTGAATGTCGCCGGTTCGAACCCGGTCTTTCGCTCAAATTAAATCAACAAAGCCGGTGTAGCTCAGTTGGTAGAGCGCATCCTTGGTAGGGATGAGGTCATGGGTTCAAGTCCCATCATTGGCTCATTTAATACGTATTATTAGACACTAAATATATTTAAACTAAGAATTAAAATTAATAATTATGGCAAAAGGAACTTTTGACCGTTCGAAACCACACTTAAACATTGGTACTATCGGACACGTAGATCACGGTAAAACAACTTTAACTGCGGCTATTACTAAAGTATTAGCTGATGCAGGATTCTCTGAAGCTAGATCTTTTGATCAGATTGATAATGCTCCAGAAGAAAAAGAAAGAGGTATTACAATTAATACTTCGCATGTAGAATATCAGACGGCTAATCGTCACTATGCACACGTAGACTGTCCAGGTCACGCGGATTATGTGAAGAACATGGTAACTGGTGCTGCTCAAATGGATGGAGCTATTTTAGTGGTTGCGGCTACGGATGGTCCTATGCCACAAACAAGAGAGCATATCTTATTAGGTCGTCAAGTAGGAATTCCTCGTATCGTTGTTTTCTTAAACAAAGTTGATATGGTTGATGATGAAGAGCTTTTAGAAT
The DNA here is from genome assembly GCF_014784055.1 of Polaribacter haliotis. Lineage (NCBI taxonomy): Bacteria > Pseudomonadati > Bacteroidota > Flavobacteriia > Flavobacteriales > Flavobacteriaceae > Polaribacter > Polaribacter haliotis. Next base: position 3,478,243 of record NZ_CP061813.1, read on the forward strand.
TAGTAGACATGGAAGTTAGAGAATTATTATCTTTCTATGAGTACGATGGAGATAATGGTCCTGTTGTTTCAGGTTCTGCTTTAGGAGCTTTAAATGGTGAGCAAAAATGGGTTGATACTGTGTTAGAATTAATGGCGCAAGTTGATGAGTGGATTGAAGAGCCTTTAAGAGAAGTTGATAAAGATTTCTTAATGCCTGTTGAAGATGTATTTTCAATTACAGGTCGTGGTACAGTAGCAACTGGACGTATCGAAACTGGAATTGCAAACACTGGAGATGTTGTTGATATCATTGGTATGGGTGCAGAGAAAATGACATCTACAATTACTGGTATTGAAATGTTTCGTCAAATCTTAGATAGAGGTGAGGCAGGAGATAATGCAGGTATCTTATTAAGAGGTATAGCAAAAGAAGATATTAAAAGAGGTATGGTAATCTGTAAGCCAGGTTCTGTAACTCCTCACGCTAAATTTAAGGCAGAGGTGTATGTTCTTAAAAAAGAAGAAGGTGGTCGTCACACTCCATTCCATAACAACTATCGTCCACAGTTCTATGTAAGAACTACAGATGTTACTGGTACTATTAATTTACCTTCAGGAGTTGAAATGGTAATGCCAGGAGATAACTTAACAATTACAGTTGATTTGATTCAGCCAATCGCATTAAACGTAGGTTTACGTTTTGCAATCCGTGAGGGTGGTAGAACAGTTGGTGCAGGTCAGGTAACTGAATTATTAGACTAATATTTTTATTAGTTTATTAGTTGATAAATATAAAAGGTATTCCGTTTTTAACGGAATACCTTTATCAATGAAATAACAAACGGGCGTAGTTCAGCGGTAGAGCACTGGTCTCCAAAACCAGCTGTCGGGAGTTCGAATCTCTCCGCCCGTGCAATTAAAATACGAGAAAAGGAATTTATTTTTAGTAAAGTAAATTTCCGATTCACGACAAATAAAAAACGTAAGATGAACTTTATACAATATATCAAAGATTCTTTTGATGAATTAAATAACCACATGACGTGGATTTCTAAAGAAGAAGCTCAAAAAACAACTGTAACTGTAGCTGTATTTACAATTTTGTTTGCATTAGCAGTTGCTGGTATAGATTATGTTTTTCAAACAGGATTAGATAATTATTTCAAATTATTTTAATAAAATAAATTATGGCTGATTCAGTGATGAAATGGTATGTTGTAAGAGCCATTGGAGGACAAGAGAATAAAGTAAAAGCTTATATAGAAACAGAAATTTCTAGAGTTGGTTTGTCTGATTATGTTAGTCAGGTTATAGTTCCAACAGAAAAAGTTGTTCAAATAAGAAATGGAAAAAAAGTAAACAGAGAAAGAGTTTATTTTCCAGGATATATTATGGTTGAGGCAAATCTTTCAGGAGAGGTTCCTCACGTAATAAAAGCAATTACAGGAGTTATCGGTTTTTTAGGTGAAACTAAAGGAGGTGAACCCGTTCCTATGCGTAAATCGGAAGTGAATAGAATGTTAGGTAAAGTTGATGAACTTTCAGTTCAAGACGAAAACGTAGCAATTCCTTTTAACATAGGAGAAACAGTAAAAGTTGTAGATGGTCCTTTTAACGGATTTGATGGAACGATTGAAAAAGTGAATGAAGAAAAGCGTAAGCTTGAGGTAATGGTTAAGATATTCGGAAGAAAAACTCCATTAGAATTAAGCTACATGCAAGTAGAAAAAATATAATTGTTACACAAGTATATATAATACCGATTTGTTTTGATGCTTCCAAATTAAAACAAATCATTAAACATTTTTAAAATGGCAAAAGAAGTTAGTAAAGTAGTTAAGTTACAAGTAAGGGGAGGCGCAGCGAATCCATCGCCGCCGGTTGGACCCGCTTTAGGAGCTGCTGGTGTTAACATTATGGAGTTCTGTAAGCAGTTTAATGCGAGATCGCAAGACAAACAAGGTAAAGTTTTACCTGTTGTTATAACTGTTTATAAAGACAAATCTTTCGATTTCGTCGTAAAAACTCCTCCTGCAGCAGTTCAGTTACTAGAAGCGGCCAAAATTAAAAAAGGTTCAGGAGAACCAAACAGGAAAAAAGTAGCATCAGTTACTTGGGATCAAATTAAAGTAATTGCAGAAGACAAAATGGTAGATTTAAATGCCTTTGAAATTACTTCAGCAATGCGAATGATTGCAGGTACAGCACGTTCTATGGGATTAACAGTAAAAGGTAATGCACCAGCATAAATTTTATAAAAAGTAGTAAAATGGCAAAATTAACAAAAAAGCAAAAAGTAGCTTACGCAAAAGTAGATAGCTCTATATCTTACGATTTAGCAGCAGCTTCAGCGCTAGTCAAAGACATTACTAATGTAAAGTTTGATGCATCAGTAGATTTAGCAATACGTTTAGGAGTAGATCCACGTAAAGCTAATCAAATGGTTCGTGGTGTTGTAACATTACCTCACGGAACTGGTAAAGATGTAAAAGTTTTAGCATTAGTAACTCCAGATAAAGAAGCAGAAGCTACAGCAGCAGGTGCAGATTATGTTGGGTTAGATGAATACCTTCAAAAAATTAAAGGAGGTTGGACAGATGTAGATGTAATTATCACAATGCCTAGTGTAATGGGTAAATTAGGTCCTTTAGGAAGAGTTTTAGGTCCAAGAGGTTTAATGCCAAACCCAAAAACAGGTACAGTAACAATGGATGTTGCAAAAGCTGTTCAAGATGTAAAAGCTGGTAAGATCGACTTTAAAGTTGATAAAACTGGAATTGTACATGCAGCAATCGGGAAAGTATCGTTTGATGCTAAGAAGATTGAAGAAAATGCAAACGAGTTAATACAAACAATTATTAAATTGAAACCTACAACTGCAAAAGGAACGTATGTAAAAAGCGTTTTTATGTCTAGTACCATGAGTCCTAGTATTGCTGTTGAAGTAAAAACTGTTTAATACGTTAAAACTTATAATTATGACTAGAGAAGAGAAATCACAAGTAATACAAGATTTAACAGCAGTATTAGCAGACACTAACACGTTATATTTAGCAGATATATCTGGACTAAATGCACAGACTACCTCAAATTTACGTAGAGCGTGTTTTAAAGCAGGTGTTCAGTTATCAGTTGTTAAAAACACATTACTTGCGAAAGCAATGGAAGCATCAGACAAAGATTTTGGTGAACTTCCAACAACATTAAAAGGTAATACTTCAATGATGATTTCTGAAGCAGCTAATGCTCCAGCAAAATTAATCAAAGAATTCAGAAAGAAATCTAAAAAGCCCTTATTAAAAGGAGCTTTTGCAGAAGAATCTGTATATATTGGAGATGAACAATTAGATGCTTTAGTAGACATTAAGTCTAGAGAAGAATTAATTGGAGAAATCATTGGATTATTACAATCACCAGCTAAGAATGTTATTTCAGCATTACAATCAGGTGGTCAAACACTTTCAGGTATTATCAAAACATTATCTGAAAAATAATTACGCGCACAAATAAACTAAAATAAACAAAATTTAAAACAATTAAAATGGCAGAATTAAAAGATTTCGCAGAGCAATTAGTTAACTTAACAGTAAAAGAAGTTAATGAATTAGCTACTATTTTAAAAGACGAGTATGGTATTGAGCCAGCAGCAGCAGCAGTTGCAGTAGCAGGTCCAGCAGCAGGTGGAGATGATGCAGCAGATGAGCAAACTGAATTCGATGTAATTTTAACAGCAGCAGGTGGTTCTAAACTTGCAGTAGTAAAATTAGTTAAAGAATTAACTGGTTTAGGATTAAAAGAAGCAAAAGGTATCGTAGATAGCGCACCAGCAGCAGTAAAAGAAGGAGTATCTAAAGATGAGGCTGAAGGTCTTAAAAAATCTTTAGAAGAAGCAGGAGCTGAGGTAGAGCTTAAGTAAGCTTTTATCCCGAAGTTTCGGGCAAACAAATTTAGGTTTAGGTACTAGAAACAATGTTTTTAGACCTAAACCATTTTGTGTATATATTCGTTCTTTATTTTAATTCAGATTTTAATCAAAAAAATATTCTCTTTTGGCAACGAAAAACACTACTGAAAGAATCAACTTCGCTACTTCTCAAATGATTAAAGAATATCCAGACTTTTTGGATATTCAGGTAAAGTCTTTTCAAGACTTTTTCCAGCTTCAAACAAAGGCAGAAGAAAGAGGTGAAGAAGGTTTGTACAAAACCTTCATGGATAACTTTCCAATTACAGATACAAGAAATCAATTTGTATTAGAATTTTTAGACTACTTTGTAGACCCACCAAGATATTCAATTCAAGAATGTATTGAGAGAGGTTTAACACACAGTGTGCCCTTAAAAGCACGTCTTAAATTGTACTGTACAGATCCTGAACACGAAGATTTCGAAACAATTGTTCAAGATGTGTATTTGGGTACAATTCCTTATATGACTAATTCTGGAACCTTTGTAATAAATGGTGCAGAACGTGTTGTGGTTTCTCAACTACATAGATCTCCGGGTGTATTCTTCGGGCAATCATTCCACGCAAATGGTACAAAATTATACTCTGCAAGAGTAATTCCTTTTAAAGGATCTTGGATAGAGTTTGCTACCGATATCAATCAAGTGATGTACGCTTATATTGATAGAAAGAAAAAATTACCAGTAACTACATTATTCAGAGCCATAGGTTTTGAAAGAGACAAAGATATATTAGAAATTTTTGATCTTGCAGAAGAAGTTAAAGTTTCTAAAGCTGGATTAAAGAAAGTATTAGGAAGAAAACTTGCCGCTAGAGTTTTAAAAACTTGGCATGAAGATTTTGTAGATGAAGATACTGGAGAAGTTGTATCAATCGAAAGAAACGAAATAGTTTTCGATCGTGATACAATTTTAGAAAAAGAACATATAGATGAAATAATAGAAGCAGGTGCTAAAACGGTTTTACTTCATAAGGAAGACAACCATATGGCAGATTATGCCATTATTCATAATACTTTACAAAAAGATCCTACAAATTCTGAAAAAGAAGCTGTAGAACATATCTATAGACAATTACGTAATGCAGAACCGCCAGATGAGGAGACTGCAAGAGGTATTATAGATAAGTTGTTCTTTTCTGAACAACGTTATAATTTGGGTGAAGTTGGTCGTTTTAGAATGAACACAAAGCTTCAGTTGAATGAGCCTATGGATCAGAAAGTATTATCGAAATTAGATATTATTACAATTATAAAATATTTAATTGAGTTAATTAATTCTAAAGCAGAGGTAGATGATATCGATCACTTATCTAACAGACGTGTAAGAACTGTTGGAGAACAATTAGCAGGTCAGTTTGGTGTTGGTTTAGCTCGTATGGCTAGAACAATTCGTGAGCGTATGAATGTGCGTGATAACGAGGTGTTTACACCAATAGATTTGATTAATGCAAAAACATTATCATCTGTAATTAATTCATTCTTCGGAACGAATCAATTATCTCAGTTTATGGATCAAACGAATCCATTAGCGGAAATTACACACAAACGTCGTTTATCTGCACTTGGACCTGGAGGTTTATCTAGAGAAAGAGCAGGTTTTGAGGTTCGTGATGTTCACTATACGCATTATGGGCGTTTATGTCCTATTGAAACTCCAGAGGGACCAAATATTGGTTTAATTTCTTCACTTGCAGTATTTGCAAAAGTGAATAATTTAGGTTTTATTGAAACTCCTTATAGAAAAGTAAATGAAGGTGTTGTTGCAACTGATGAACCAATTTATTTAAGTGCTGAAGAAGAAGAAGGAATGCGTTTTGCGCAATCTAACGTTCCTGTTGATGAAAAAGGTACTTTTAAAGAAGAAAGAATAATTTCTAGAGAAGGTGGTGATTTTCCTGTTGTAACTCCGCAAGAAGTTCAATATATGGATGTTGCTCCAAATCAAATTGCATCAATATCTGCATCTTTAATTCCTTTCTTGGAACATGATGATGCCAACCGTGCATTAATGGGATCGAACATGATGCGTCAAGCAGTTCCATTATTACGTCCAGAATCTCCAATTGTTGGAACAGGATTAGAGCGTAGAGTCGCAAAAGATTCACGTATTTTAATTAATGCTGAAGGAAATGGAGTAGTTGAGTATGTAGATGCTAATAAGATTACAATTAAATACGATAGAACTGAAGAAGAAAGAATGGTTAGTTTCGATTCTGATGAAGTTTCTTATAATTTAATTAAATTTAGAAAAACCAATCAAGGTACTTCTATTAACTTAAAGCCGATTGTAGAAAGAGGTGATAGAGTTTCTGAAGGACAAGTTCTTTGTGAAGGTTATGCAACACAAAAAGGAGAATTAGCTTTAGGAAGAAATATGAAAGTAGCCTTTATGCCTTGGAAAGGGTATAACTTTGAGGATGCAATTGTAATTTCTGAAAAAGTAGTTCGTGAAGATATATTTACATCTATTCATATTGATGAGTATTCTTTAGATGTTAGAGATACAAAATTAGGAACTGAAGAGTTAACTAATGATATTCCTAACGTTTCTGAAGAAGCAACAAGCAATTTAGATGAAAATGGAATGATAAGAATTGGAGCAGAAGTAAATCCTGGTGACATTTTAATTGGTAAAATTACACCAAAGGGAGAATCTGATCCAACTCCAGAAGAAAAATTATTACGTGCTATTTTTGGTGATAAAGCGGGTGATGTAAAAGATGCATCATTAAAAGCTTCACCATCATTAAGAGGTGTAGTAATTGATAAAAAATTATTTAAAAGAGCTGTAAAAGACAAGAACAAGAGATTAAGAGATAAAGAAGCAGTTACTGCATTAGAATCTTCTTTTGTTTCTAAGTTTGAAGGCTTAAAAGATGAGTTAATTGAGAAATTATTCACTTTAATTAGTGGTAAAACTTCTCAAGGAGTGTTTAATGATTTAGGTGAAGAAGTATTACCAAAAGGTAAGAAATATACACTTAAAATGTTAAACTCTGTGGACGATTATGTACACTTAACAGGTTCTTGGACAACAGATAAAGAATTAAACGATTATGTAGGTGAATTAGTTCACAACTACAAAATTAAAGTAAATGATTTACAAGGTTCTTTACGTCGTCAAAAATTTACAATCTCTGTAGGAGATGAATTACCAGCAGGTATTTTAAAATTAGCTAAAGTTTACATCGCTAAAAAACGTAAGTTAAAAGTTGGTGATAAAATGGCGGGACGTCATGGAAATAAAGGTATTGTTGCTCGTATTGTAAGAGCAGAAGACATGCCTTTCTTAGAGGACGGAACTCCAGTAGACATCGTTTTAAATCCTTTAGGTGTACCATCTCGTATGAATATTGGTCAAATTTATGAAACTGTTCTTGGTTGGGCAGGTCAAAAATTAGATAAAAAGTATGCAACACCAATTTTTGATGGAGCATCTTTAGATCAAATTAATGCATATACAGATGAAGCAGGTGTACCAAGATTTGGACACACTTACTTATATGATGGAGGAACAGGTAAACGTTTCGATCAACCAGCAACAGTTGGTATTATTTATATGATTAAGTTAGGTCACATGATTGAAGATAAAATGCACGCGCGTTCTATTGGACCTTATTCATTAATTACACAACAACCATTAGGTGGTAAAGCACAATTTGGTGGTCAGCGTTTTGGAGAGATGGAAGTTTGGGCACTTGAGGCATATGGTGCGTCAAGTATCTTAAGAGAAATCTTAACTGTAAAATCGGATGATGTTATGGGAAGAGCTAAAACATACGAAAGTATTGTTAAAGGGGAGTCTATGCCAGAACCAGGTTTACCAGAATCATTTAACGTATTAATGCATGAACTTAAAGGTTTAGGTTTAGACGTTAGATTAGAAGAATAAATTTTTTCAGTAACCAGTTTTCAGTAGTATTATGCTACTGAAAACTGAATACTGCCAACTGAATACTTATTAAAAGACATGGCAAGAAAACAAGAGAAGTACACTGTAAAAAAGTTTAATAAAATCTCGATTGGTTTATCATCTCCAGAAGCAATATTAGAAGCTTCTAGAGGAGAGGTGTTAAAACCAGAAACTATAAATTATCGTACACACAAACCAGAAAGAGATGGTTTATTTTGTGAGCGTATCTTTGGTCCTGTAAAGGATTACGAATGTGCTTGTGGAAAATACAAAAGAATTCGTTATAAAGGAATTGTTTGTGATAGATGTGGGGTAGAAGTAACAGAAAAGAAAGTACGTAGAGATAGAGTAGGACACATTAATTTGGTGGTTCCTGTAGCTCATATTTGGTACTTTAGATCATTACCTAACAAAATGGGATACCTTTTAGGTTTGCCATCTAAAAAGTTAGATATGATAATTTACTACGAACGTTACGTAGTAATTCAACCAGGTATTGCAAAAGGACCTGAAGGGGAACCATTACAAAAAATGGACTTCTTAACAGAAGAAGAATATTTAGATATTGTTGATGAGTTGCCACAAGAAAATCAATATAAAGATGATGCAGACCCAGATAAGTTTATCGCTAAAATGGGTGCAGAATGTTTAATTGATTTATTAGCACGTATCGATTTAGATGCTTTGTCTTTTGAATTAAGACACAAAGCAAATACAGAAACGTCTAAACAACGTAAAACAGAAGCATTAAAACGTTTAAATGTTGTTGAAGCATTCAGAGACTCTCAGAAAAATAGAGAAAACAATCCTGAGTGGATGATTATGAAGGCAGTACCAGTAATTCCACCAGAATTACGTCCATTAGTGCCTTTAGATGGTGGTCGTTTCGCAACTTCAGATTTAAATGATTTATATAGAAGAGTTATTATCAGAAACAATCGTTTAAAAAGATTAGTTGAGATAAAAGCTCCTGAAGTTATTTTACGTAACGAGAAACGTATGTTACAAGAATCTGTAGATTCATTATTTGATAACACACGTAAATCATCTGCAGTAAAAACAGAATCTAACAGACCTTTAAAATCTTTATCAGATTCTTTAAAAGGTAAACAAGGACGTTTCCGTCAGAACTTATTAGGAAAACGTGTAGATTATTCAGCACGTTCTGTAATTGTTGTTGGACCAGAATTAAAATTATCAGAATGTGGTATCCCAAAAGATATGGCAGCTGAACTTTACAAGCCTTTTGTAATTAGAAAGCTAATTGAAAGAGGAATTGTAAAAACAGTAAAATCTGCTAAGAAAATTATAGATAGAAAAGAACCAGTTGTTTGGGATATTTTAGAAAATGTAATTAAAGGACATCCAGTTTTATTAAACAGGGCTCCTACTTTACACAGACTAGGTATACAAGCATTCCAACCAAAATTAATTGAAGGAAAAGCAATCCAATTGCACCCGTTAGTTTGTACGGCCTTTAATGCCGATTTTGATGGAGATCAAATGGCGGTTCATTTACCATTAGGACCAGAAGCTATTTTAGAAGCGCAAATATTAATGTTGGCTTCTCATAATATCTTAAACCCTGCAAATGGTGCACCAGTAACTGTACCTTCTCAGGATATGGTATTGGGTTTATACTATATGACAAAAGAAAGAATTTCTACTCCAGAAGTACCAATTAAAGGAGAAGGATTAACTTTCTATTCACCAGAAGAAGTAACGATTGCTTTTAACGAAGAAATGGTAGACTTAAATGCTGGTATTAAAGTAAGAACTTATGATGTTGATGAAAATGGAGAACAAGTTAGAAAAATTATAAAAACTACTGTTGGTAGAGTTTTATTTAATGAAAAAGTTCCTCCTGCTGCAGGATACATTAATGAAGTATTGACTAAGAAAAACTTACGTGGAATTATTGGTGGAATTTTAAAAGCTACTGATATTCCTACAACAGGAGAATTCTTAGATCAAATAAAAAATATGGGATATAAATTTGCCTTTCAAGGTGGTTTATCTTTCTCATTAGGGGATATTATTATTCCTGATGAAAAGCAATCTATGATTGATGAAGCTAATAAAGAAGTGGACATCATTGTAGGAAATTATAATATGGGTATGTTAACGCAAAAAGAGCGTTACAATCAGGTAATTGATGTTTGGGGATCTACCAACAATAGATTAACTGAATTATCTATGAAGAATTTACGTGAAGACCAGCAAGGTTTTAACTCGGTTTACATGATGCTAGATTCTGGAGCAAGGGGTTCTAAAGAACAGATTCGTCAGTTAACAGGTATGCGTGGATTAATGGCAAAACCTAAAAAATCTACAGCTGGAGGTGGAGAAATTATTGAGAATCCAATTCTTTCTAACTTTAAGGAAGGGTTATCTATTCTAGAATATTTTATCTCGACTCACGGTGCACGTAAAGGATTGGCAGATACAGCTTTAAAAACGGCAGATGCTGGTTACCTAACTCGTAGATTGGTAGATGTTTCTCAAGATGTTATCATTAATGAAGAAGATTGTGGTACATTAAGAGGTTTAGAAGTAGCTCCTTTAAAGAAAAATGATGAGATTGTAGAATCTTTATCTGACAGAATTGAAGGAAGAATTTCTTTAAACAATGTTTATCATCCTTTAACAGATGAGCTACTATTAGAAGCAAATCAAGCAATTACTTCTCAATTAGCAGATGCAGTTGATAAGTCTGGAATTGATAGTGTAGAAGTAAGATCTCCATTGTCATGTGAGTCTTCAAGAGGTATTTGTGCAAAATGTTACGGACAGAGTTTATCTACCCGTAATAAAGTACAAATTGGTGAAGCAGTTGGTGTAATTGCAGCACAATCTATTGGAGAGCCAGGTACACAGTTAACATTACGTACATTCCACGTTGGTGGGGTTGCAGGTAATATTTCTGAAGATAACAAGCTTGTTGCAAAGTTCGATGGTAATGTAACAATAGAAGATTTAAGAACAGTAATAGGTAAAGATAATGATGGAAACGATGTTGATATTGTTATCTCTAGAACTGCTGAAATTAAAATTGTAGATAAGAAAACAGGAATTACACAGAGTACAAATATTTTACCTTATGGTTCTATCATTTTTGATAAAGATAGAAAAACCATTAAAAAGGGAGATGCAATTGTACAATGGGATCCATTTAATGGTGTAATTGTTTCCGAATTTGGTGGAAAAGTGAAGTTTGACAATTTAGAGCAAGGTATTAACTACTCTGTAGAAATTGATGAGCAAACAGGTTTCCAAGAAAAAGTAATGATTGATTCTAAGAACAAGAAAATCATTGCATCTTTAATTATTGAAGATAAAGATGGTAATGCTTTACGTTCTTATAGTTTACCAGTAGGAGCACATTTAATGGTAAGTGATGGAGATAAAGTAGAGTCTGGTCATACTTTAGTTAAAATACCAAGAAAATCTGGTAAAGCAGGAGATATTACAGGAGGTTTACCACGTGTAACAGAATTATTTGAAGCGCGTAACCCTTCTAATCCATCTGTAGTTTCAGAGATTGATGGTGTTGTTTCTTTCGGGAAAATTAAAAGAGGTAATAGAGAAATTATTGTTGAATCTAAAACTGAAGATGTTAGAAAGTATTTAGTAAAACTTTCGAATCAGATTTTAGTTCAAGAAAATGACTTTATTAAAGCTGGTATGCCATTATCAGACGGAGCAACAACTCCTTCAGATATTTTAAGAATCAAAGGACCATCTGCAGTACAAGAATATTTAGTAAACGAAATTCAAGAAGTATATCGTTTACAAGGTGTAAAAATTAACGACAAACATTTCGAAGTTGTTGTTCGTCAAATGATGCGTAAAGTTAGAATTATCGATTCTGGAGATACATTATTCTTAGAGAATCAATTAATTCATAAAATTGACTTTATCAAAGATAACGACGCAATTTATGGAATGAAAGTAGTTGAAAGTGCTGGAGATTCTGAGAACTTAAAAGAAGGACAAATTATTTCTGCGCGTCAATTAAGAGACGAAAATTCTTTATTAAGAAGAAATGATAAGAATTTAGTTGAAGCAAGAGATGCAAAACCAGCAACTGCAGAACAAGTTTTACAAGGTATTACAAGAGCATCTTTACAAACGAAGTCGTTTATTTCTGCAGCTTCTTTCCAAGAAACTACAAAAGTATTAAATGAAGCCGCTGTAAGTGGAAAAGTAGATACTTTAGAAGGTTTGAAGGAAAATGTAATTGTAGGTAAGAAAATACCAGCAGGAACAGGAATGAGATCTTACGATAAAATAATCGTAGGTCCTAAAGATGAAATAGAACAAAGTTTCTAATTATAACGTGTAAACGTTTAAATATTTTAAAAGTTGAATTGTTTACTGTAAGTTAATTACAATATTCAATTCAACTTTTTTTATTTATCCTCGAGTGCAGTCGAGAGATTTGTAATTAAGGTTTCGACTGCGCTCGACCTGACAAATTTATTAAAATGGAAGAAAATCAAAATAAAGAAGGTCAATTAAATATTGAATTAGATCAAGAAATTGCAGAAGGAACTTATTCTAATTTGGCAATAATAAACCATTCTGTATCAGAGTTTATTGTAGATTTTATAAATATTATGCCTGGAGTACCAAAGGCAAAAGTAAAATCTAGAATAATTTTAACTCCTCAGCATGCAAAAAGACTTACTAAAGCTTTAGCAGACAATGTTCGTAAGTTTGAAGAAGCTCATGGAGAAATAAAAGATTATGAACAACCACCAATTCCAATGAATTTTGGGCCTACAGGACAAGCTTAAAGTAAAAAAAAAAAGTGAAACATACTATGTTTCACTTTTTTTATAAATTATATTTTTCTAGACTTATTTAGTAGCCAAAAGTCAGCTAGAACTAAAGCAGTCATAGCTTCAACAATTGGAACTGCTCGAGGTACTACACAAGGATCGTGTCTACCTTTTCCTGTTATCTCTGTAACTTCATAATCAGAATTTATAGTTTGTTGAGAACTCATAATTGTAGCTACTGGTTTGAATGCTACTCTAAAATAAATATCCATACCATTGCTAATTCCACCTTGAATTCCTCCAGAAAGATTAGATTGAGTAGAACCATCTTTATTAAAAACATCATTGTGTTCAGAACCTTTCATTTTTGCACCACAAAAGCCACTTCCGAATTCAAAACCTTTCACAGCATTTATAGATAGCATTGCTTTACCTAATTCCGCATGTAACTTGTTAAAAATAGGCTCTCCTAAACCAACAGGAACATTTTGAGCTACACAAGTAATTGTTCCTCCAATTGTATCACCAGCTTTTCTAATTTCTTGAATCTTAGTAATCATTTTTTCTGCGGAATTTTCGTCAGGACAACGTACAATATTATTTTCCGTTTTAGAAAAATCTAAATTTTGATAAGGCTTGTCAATAAAAATATCTCCTACAGAAGATGTAAATGCATTAATATTAATACTAGCAATTAATTGTTTTGCCAAAGCGCCTGCTACTACCCAATTGGCAGTTTCACGAGCAGAACTTCTTCCACCACCTCTATAGTCTCTAATACCATATTTTTTATCATAAGTAAAATCTGCATGAGATGGTCTATAAATATTTGTATTATGATTATAATCTTTAGATTTTTGATTTGTATTTCTAATAATAAAACCAATAGAAGTTCCTGTAGTTTTACCTTCAAAAACTCCTGATAAAAACTCTACAGTATCTGGCTCTTTTCGTTGTGTAACGATTTTAGATTGCCCTGGTTTACGCCTGTTTAATTCTTCTTGAATTGCATTAAAATTAACTTCTAAGCCAGCAGGAAACCCATCTATAACTCCGCCAATCGCAGTTCCATGAGATTCACCATATGTTGTTACTCTTAATAAGTTTCCAAAAGAATTAAATGACATTGTTTCTGTATTTATTTGTGATACAAATATACTAAAGTGATTATTAGAAAGTTTTATTTTTCTATATTTATAATGATTTCCATGTGTTTTAATACAAAAATATACCTTGATAATGAATAAGATAGAATCATTATTTAACGATATTCAAAAAAGATAAAAAATAATAGCTTTTTTCTTTTACAGAGTTAAAAAAGCTTTATATATTTGCATCCGCATTCAGGGAATACCTGATAGACTTCTGGAGAATTGGCAGAGTGGTCGAATGCGGCAGTCTTGAAAACTGTTGACTGTAACAGGTCCGGGGGTTCGAATCCCTCATTCTCCGCAAAGAAACCAAACCCTTGTATTATTCAAGGGTTTGAATTTCTTAAAAATATTACTAGGGCTCTTAGCTCAGCTGGATAGAGCACCTCCCTTCTAAGGAGGCGGTCGAAGGTTCGAATCCTTCAGGGCTCACTTAAAGCTTTACTGTAATGGTAAAGCTTTTTTGTTGTTTTAAACTTTTATTAACTTGTTTGTATTTATGTATATTTGTTATTATTTACACGTAAAAACGTGTTGAAAACGTGAAAAAATAATGAATGGTAAAATAAGATTAGATACCAGAAAGAATCAAGAGAGAAAAGAAGGGTTTCCTGTTGTGGTTTTCTTGAACCATAAAGGTAAGCAGAAAAACGTGAGTTTGGGTGTTTATTTTCATTTAAAGGATTGGGATTTAAAAAACCAAATGCCAATTAAAAACCCTAAAATGGCTTTATTTGTTAGAAAGAAACAATTATTGTTAGATGAAATTGTTTTTGATTATAAAACTACCAGAAAAGCGAATTTAGAAAGCGCAAAAAAAATATTATTAGGTGGTAGTGGTTTTACTAATATTGTTTCTTTCTATGAGTTTTACGAATCTTACTTATCTGAATTAACTGCTGCGCAAAAAAAATCTACTCACAATATTTATAAAACTGCTTTAGATCAATTAAAAAAATATAGAACTAATTTAGATTTTACAGATGTAGACTATTCTACTTTAAATGGTTTTAAAGATTGGCGTATTTCTTTGGGTAATTCTAAATCTACTGTACATACTTATTTACGTAAAATTAGAACAGTTTATAATGAAGCTGTAAGGCGTGGGGTTGCAAAAGACACAAAACCATTTGATGGAGTTTTTAAAGGAATTACTGTAAAGAGTAACAGAACTAAAAAACGAAATATTACAAAAGAATCTATAGTTAAATTAGAAAATGCAATGTTGCGTTTAGATGGTAAGGGTAATAAATTGGTTGCGCCAAAAAAATTACCAATGTATCACCAAAGGGCAATAGATTTGTGGTTGTTGTTGTTTTACTTTGGTGGGCAAGATTTAAAAGATGTATATTATCTGGAGTATAAAAACATTAATAATGGTAGGGTGTATTTTACCAGGAGTAAATTAGCTGGTTCTGGTTATCAGTTCGATTTGAAAATTGTACCAAAGGCGCAAAAAATTATTGATAAGTATAAAGTAAAAGGTAAATATCTGTTTCCTTGGCCTAAAGATTTTGATTCTTACAAATCTTTTAGAGATAATTTAAGAAGGTCTTTAGATTTTGTTCAGAAGCAGGAAAAAATAGAAGTATTGCCATTAGGTGGGCAAATTAGAATTAAAGTTGCGCGCCATACTTTTGCTACTTTGGGTAAAAATTTATTTTTAGATAGCGATTTATTACGTGAGTTAATGGGCCATGAAAGAAATGATGTAGATACTATTTACAAAGATAAATATCCAGAAATATTGCGTGATGAAGCGCATTTAAAAATTATTGAATAACTACCAATCTTCTTTATTAGAATAAATTGTAAATTTATCTGTAAAATACTTTTGATAGTAGTTTAGATTCTTAATGTTTATTTTGGTTCTTTTAATTTTGTTGTTTTTTACAACGTATTGTTCTAATCTTAAAGATTTATTATTGTTTAGTGTTCCGGAAACAAAGTTTTTTATTGTGACTCTATATTTTTTTTCTTTAAAGTCTATAGAAACGTTGTAGTGGTTTACTTGTTGAATGTAAAAGGCAGAAAACATTGCAGAACCACCATATTTTTGATGGTTAATTTTATCGTTTTCTATTGAAAAAGAAATTGTGTTTTCGGTTTCTTTTAAGTTATTAGTGTTAAAATTTATTAAACTTTTTTCTTTAAAGTTTGTTTTTAAATCTAATGTATCTTTATTTTCAAAAACCTTTTGCCACACAATATTTCCTTTATCAACTTTAAAATTATATAAAGTATCTACGTATTTTTGACTAAAACCAGATAAAGTTGTTAAGATTAATAATATAGATGCAATTCTTTTCATGTGTTTTGGTTTTATCTGTCTGTAGGCAGATATTTTGGTTTATCTGTCTATAAACAGATATTTTAAAATAAATAACTACTTGCTTGGACTTTAAAGATACTAATAATTTGGTTCTTTTTTATTTCTTGTGGTGGGAATTCTTCTTTTTTATTGTCTGTTGGTTTGCTTATTAAAGTAAAATAATCTTCTGTAGATCCTTTCGTAATTACTTTTATCATTCTGTAATTATCTTTGGTAACAATGGCGTAAATTTCGCCAAATGGTAAAAACTCCTGCCAATTGTCTAATTGTTTTATACCAATTGCATCTCCATGTTTTATAATTTTAGCCATAGATTGTCCTGAAGCGCGTATAACAAAATCGCAACCTGTAAAAAATGGGTGTAATATAATAGATGTTGGTTTAATGGCTTGGTTTTGTGTAAAATCTTCAAAACCTGCAGCGAATTCTACATCATAATAAGGCACGCCTTCTGGTAAATAATTTACAGTTTCTTCTGTTACTTTAGATTGGAATTCTTCTTTTAATTCGTATTGGTTTTTTGTGCCAACAATTGCATTTTCTAAATATTCTAGAATAATGTTTAATGTTTTTACTCTTGGTGTAATGTTGTCATCTTCTAACACATTTCTGGCAGAAGTTAGAGATATTTCTGTGTTTTTTCCAATATCGTAAGCTGTAATATTATTTTCTTCTGCTAATTTCCTTATTAAAATAACCTTTTTTTTAGATTCCATAATACTGATTTTCAACTATATAAAAAATATTTATAAAATATTATATCAATTGTTATGTTAATTGATATAATTTGATATATATTTGTAGAGTAGTGCAACTCACTTTTCAAAAGTAAAGAAAATAATAAGAGTAGAGAAGTTCACTTCTATAAAATACTATAAAAATGGTAGATGAAATTAAAGGAAATATTGAGTTAAAAAACGCTTTGCCTTATGGTACTATAAAGAAGATAACAGAAACTTTTGGTTACAAAAGCCAAGGCAATGTTAGCGAGGTAATTGCAGGAAACAAAAAAGGAAACACTCTTTTAATAGAATGTGCAGAAAAAATTGTTACAGCTTATGAAGATTGTGGTTTTGAAGAAAAAATAACTGAAATACTAAAAGGTTATGATGTTTCAAAATAAAAAGTTTACAAAGCAGGAAAAGGTAGTTGCAGAGTTAATTGCTTTTGGTTTTTCTGAAAAAGAAATTGCTGTAAAATTATTTATAGCAGAATCTACTGTGCATACACATGCTAAAAATATCAGAAAAAAAATAAATGCTAGAAGTGCTGTAGATGTTGCAAGGTTTTACATTGTAGAGAATCCTGCTAAATTTTTTGCAACTGTATTGTTTTTAATACTTCAGAACTTCATGGTTTTTACGTCAACAGATTTCGATGGTAAAATATTTAGAGCAGGAAGAAAATCACAAAAAATTAGAAAATATGAAATTATATAAGCCATTTGCAATAAAGTGTAGTAGTCTAAAGAATCGTTTTAAAAGTTTAGGATTTATGGGGATGACCGCTTTTTATAACGTGTGCAAATCTTTAGACACTACACTAAATGGTTTTGATATTATTAGGTTTTGGAAATTTAACCAGGCAGACGAAAAATTTTTAAATAAGGTAGAAATTATTTTAAATAAATTGAAGTATGAGTAATGAAGATAAAGATACTGTAGCAGAAAACTTGGTAAAAAGTTGGGTTAAGATCTTAAAGGAAGCTGGTTATTCTTACGATGAAATGATTATAATTTTTAGAACAGCGAAGTTAAAAGCAGATTGTTTAATAGCAAAAGCGCAATTATGAATGTAATTTCTGTAGACGAGTTAAAAGATAAAGATTTGGTAATAATTTCTAGAAAACAATTACACGATTTTATGATAGAGGTTAACGTAAAAACTTCTGTAGATAAGCGTGTAAAGTGGATAGACAGAAAAACTGCCAAAGCTAAATATAAAGTAACTGCGCATTGGTTAAGAATTGCAGAAAAGGATCCTTTTTCTATGTTGCAGGTAATGAACGGTAAAGGTCCTACTTCTCCTAAAAAATATAAAGAAAGTAGTATACAAGACGAACAACAAAGACAAAGCGAATGTTATTAGTAGATAATTTTAAAAATGAAGATGTTTTAAAGCAGAATTGTAAAGTTGGTAGAAGTTACCCTGTTTGTGAGTCTGGTAAACTATGTAATCCGCAATCTGAATTTGATATGATTGAATCTTGTAGAAATTGTAATAAACAACTATAAGTTATGGAAGGTAAAAAAAAGCATGTGGTTTCTTGGAAAGATAATGTAAACCCAATTACTGGTTGGCCAAGGCCTAAAAGTCACCCAAAAGCATTAACGGAGCCAAGGTATTCTATATCTAGAATAGATACAAATGGTTTTAATTCTAAACACGATTAATTATGAAAAAGAAAATCAACAAATTAAAAAAACATGTTATTTCTGCAGGTGTTCCTGTAGAAAAGCAAAAAGCAGTAAAAGTATATTTATCTATTGTTTTACTTGGTAATAAAATGCCAGAAGTAGCAGATTATTTTGGTTTAACTGAATTAAAGGTGCAATCAATTTTAACGAAAGGTGCTTTTAGGTTGGAAAATAACAAAGCTTTTAGAGTTGTTATGCATAAAATTTCTAAAGCATATATGTTTAATGAAGAACTTGAATTGGTAGCTTAATGAGTAGATCACATTCTTTTTCTGTAGAAGTTGCTGGTGCTTATAATGTGGATGTTGCTTTAATGTTGCAGCACATGTGTTTTTGGTACGAAAAAGTAGTTTCAGATGATGTAAATAAGTTTAAGGGTGAATATTGGGTTCGAATGAAATTAACGCAAATGAACCACCAATTTCCTTATTGGGGTATTTCTAAAATTAGGCATTTAGTAGATAAAATGTTAGATGAAAAATTAATTAAAAAAGGTGAATTTAATACCAAAAAAAACGACAGAACAAAATGGTATACTTTAACAAAAAAAGGTAAAAATTTATTGAAAATATCTGTTGAGAAATCACCTAAAAAAGTGACTGCCGAAATTGGCAATAACAAGACTGCCGAAATTGACAGTCTGACTGCCGAAATTGGCAACTCTAAATATAAGGAAGTAGATATAAAAGATAGATATATATTATTACTAGAGAAAATAGAAAAAATATTTCATTATTAGAAATATCTGCTATGCAAAATAGACTTAAAATTTCTACAGTAAAAAACAATATTTCAATTTTTGTAAAACACTCAATTTCTACTCAAGAAATTTATAATAACGATGGTGAATTATTTAAGCATTTTGGAAATTGGATTCGTAAACAAAATTTAAAAGATGCAGATTTAGAAACAGAATTAAATTGGTTTATAAATGTTTTTAATAAAATTTCTAATAGAGATTTTAAAATAACAGAAACTTTGCAAAAGAGTTTTTCTAAACAATTTGCAGTTGGTTATTCTGGAGCAGATTTTAGAAAGGCAATTGCTAATTTATATTCTTCATCGCCTAAAAATAAGTGGCATTTAGAACAGAACTTCAAGTTTGCAACACCAGAGTATTTGCTAAAAGAAGATAATTTGAATAAGTATTTAAACTTCAAAATATAATGCAAGACAATAAAAAGAAAATACAAGGTAATAACGATTTCTGGGATATTAAAAAAGCAGGTAACAGGTTGCTTTGGCGTTTTTCTGAAGATAAAAACGGTAAGATGCAAAACTTTACACCTAATGATGCAGATAAGTTGGCTTTAAAATCTGTTTTAAGTTTTATAAATAAGCAAACTTCAGGAATTATTGAAAGGCATAATGTTTATGCAAAGTTATATATAATGCAATTAGTAGGAGATATTAGGCGTCATGGAACAACTGTTTTTAACGATAGTGTTTTTGCAGAGTTATCTCACAAATTATCAAAACCATTGGAATTGTATTACACAACTTTCTATGAAGATTTAGCTTCTAATCAATTAAACAGATTAGCAGAAGGAACTTTTACCACAAAAGAAGGTGAAGCTATTGTTATGGATTACCAACGTTTTAAAGATACGTTTCCTTTAGATTTAGTAAAGTCTAAAATAAATGATAGAATGATAGCAACTTTACATAGAAGAAGTTAAGATGTTTAATTTAGAAGAAAAACCAAAAGAACCAATAGTTTCAGACGATTTTTTAAAAGATATTTTATCTAAAAGAATTAAGTCTACAGATACTATAAAACAAAATGAATTTATTATGAAAATTGGTAATACAAATAAATTTTCTAAAGGTGATATTTCTGGGTGGATTGGTTTGGCTAAATCTAAAAAAACATTCGCATTAACAATGTTTGTTTCTGCTTTGGTTGGTTGCCTCCGTTTGTTTGATGTGTTTAACGCAAATAAAGAATGTAAGGTTTTGTATGTAGATACAGAACAAAGTCCTGCAGATGTGCAAAGAGTTACAAAGAGAATTCAAAAGATGTCAGGTGCAGAAGATAATTTATTTATGTATGGCCTACGTCCTTATAGCGCAAAAGAAAGAGTAGAAGCAATTGTGTTACTTCTTAAGGAACATAAGGATATAGATGTTTTAATTATTGATGGTGTACGTGATTTGGTAATGAGTGTTAATAATGATGTTGAGTGTACGGAAGTAATTAATTTGTTAATGAAATGGTCTTTTGAATATGAAATTCATATAGCAACAGTGTTGCATCAAAACAAAGGAGATGGAAATGCAAGAGGTCATTTAGGAACAGAATTATATAATAAATCGCAATCAATAATTAGAATTACTAAAGATGAAAACGATAGTTCGGTAAGTACTGTAGAAGAAGTAATTGGACGTGGTAAAGGTTTTGAAAAGTTTTCTTTTAGAGTAAATGATAATGGTTTGCCAGAAGTATGTGAGTTGGCTTTAAATTCGATAAATGTAGATAAAGCGCCATGGGAATAGTTAAAGAAATTCAATTAGATATTAATAAAGCAATGAGTATTTGTATAAGAAACGGTGTAAAAGTTTATCCTGTTCCTGTTGGTAGAATGTTTGCAATAGAAGTAGATAAAGGTGCTGGGGTTTTTAAAAGATATGAAACTTTAGTTAGTTCTAAAGAAGTTGCTGCAAGTCAAAGAAAAACTTATATAGCTTGGGCTAAACAAATATTAAAACAAAAAGAAGATGCCAATAATACCAAAACCTAAAAAGAAACCTTGGCAACAAGAGAGGGTTGTGCAAGGAAGAAGATTACATGATAATAGTAAGTTCTATAACTCGCGTGCTTGGCGTAAAGTTTCTAAAGCTTATAAGTTGGCGCATCCAGTTTGTGAGTGTAAAGAATGTAAAGAAAAAGAGTTATTAAAACCTTCAAATGTTACAGATCATATCAAGGGGTTACAATTTTTATTAGATAATAAATTAGATCCATATGATTGGAAAGAACTTCAAGCAATGAGTAGTAGTTGTCATAACAAAAAGTCAGGTCGTGATGCTCATAAAAACAAAATAAAATAGGGGTATGGGGTAAAATCACTACAAGTGAAATCCGCTGTACATCGCCTATAAGTTAGAAAAATACTCACAGTAGTTTTAAAGGTAAGGGGGGTATAAATCAAATGATTATGAATAAAGATAAAATGAAAATAGTACATACAAATTCAGAAAATAAAAAAACTGAAAAAAAAGAAACAGAAGTTTCTTCTTTGTATGGTATTTTAAAAGAATTACCGAAGCCAGAACCAGGAATGAAGTTAAACGCTGCGCAAAAAAAGTGGTGGTATTGGTTTGGGTTTGAGTTTGTGAAAACAAATCATTTTTCTAAAGTTGATTTAATGCATTTACAACAGGCAGCATTTTGGATGGATGCCAGAAGTAAAGCGATTGCAGAAGTAAATAAATCTAAAGGTATTTCTGGTTTAGTGCAAAAGTTTGCTTCTGGTGCTACAAATGTAACAGGTTATGTTTCTGTAATAGAAAAAGCGGATAAACATTTAGACGGTGTTTCTGCTCATTTTGGTTTATCTATAAAAGATAGATCTAAAATAAAAGCAGTAGAAGATGGTTCTTCTTCTAACCAATTGAGTTTGTTGGATGAGATAGAAGAAATGTTAGGTTCTAAAAAATCGGCTTTATAAAATGAATATTCCAGGCAACATACAAAACTCAATTCCTTTTCAATATGCAGCAGATGTAAAATCTGGTAAAATTGTTTGTGGTTTAAGAATTAAGCAAGCAATAGATAGGTTTTATAAATTAATTAATACTGCAGAATCTAAAGGTTATTGGTTGGACCATTCTAAAGGTTTTGCAATTATTCGTTTTTTTGAAAAAATTCTAAAACATACAAAAGGAAAGTCTGCAGGTCAACCTTTTATTTTATCACCATATCAACAATTCACTTTATATAATTTATTTGCTTGGCAAACCAAAAACGAAGAAGGCCAAACAATAAGATTAATTAGGAATGTTTATCAGAAAGTAGGTAAAAAGAACGGTAAGACTGCAGAACTATCTGGAGTTGGTTTATTTGTAAAAGCGTTTGATGGAGAAGAAGGTGCAGAAGTTTATGTTGGGGCTACAAAAGAAGAACAGGCAAAACTATGTTTTCAGCAAGCGTGTGATTTTATTCAAAAATCTACAATACTTCAAAACATTGGTTTTAAGGTTTATCAAAAAGAAATAAAGTTTCTTCCAAAATCTGCTTTTATGAGGCCTTTGGGTGGAGATTCAAAAACGCAAGATGGAATTAATTCACATTTAACAATTATAGATGAATATCATGCTCATAAAGATGATTCAGTAAAAGAAAATTTAGAAAGTTCTTCAGCAAGTAGATTACAGCCAATAACCTACACAATAACAACTGCAGGAACAAATGTGCATGGAGTTTGTAAAAATTTCGAAGATAGTTGTATTAATATTTTAGAAGGAGTTGCAGAAGATGATACTTTTTTAATAATGATACATGATCTAGATGAAGATGATGATTGGCAAGATCCAAAATGTTGGGTAAAAGCAAACCCTAATTTAGGTGTAACTGTTTCAGTGGATTTTTTACAAAAAGAATATCAAAAAACAGTAAACCAGCCAAGTAAAATACCCAACTTTCAAACAAAGCATTTAAACATGTGGGTAGATGCACCAACGGTTTGGGTAGAAAGCAAGTATTGGAACAATTGTATGGTTCCAATAAAATACGAAAACTTTGCAAAATTAGGCAATTGTGGTGGGTTAGATTTAAGTTCTACTACAGATATTACAGCTTTCGCAGTTGTAAGTGAGCCAGATTCAGAAGGTTTTAGAGATGTAGATGTTTGGTGTTTTTGTCCTTTAGATACCATTGAAAAAAGGAGTAAAGAAGATAGAGTTCCTTATAGGTATTGGTCTAATTTAAAAAGAGAAAATGCAGTAGATAAAAATGATACATATTTAATTGCAACGCCTGGCAATATGGTAGATTATAATGTTGTTTTTAATAAAGTTGTTCAAATTGTTTCCGAAAGGAAAACAAAACATGTAGAATATGATAGAAAGTTTTCTGCAGGTTTAATTTCTCCGCTTCAAGAAGCAGGAGTTGAGTTATCACCTTTTACACAAACTTTAATGAATTACACAAGTCCTACAAAAGAGTTTGAACGTTTAATTATGTCAGGAAAATTAAGAGTAGGTAATAATCCTATTTTAAAATGGATGCTTTCTGGTTGTGTTCCTATTTACGATACAAATGAAAATGTAAGGTTGGATAAATCAAGGTCAACAAAAAGAATTGATGCAATGATTGCTATAATTGAAGCAATTGCAGGAACATTATCTGAAGAAAAAGAACCAGAAACATCAAAATATAATGATCCTTCAGTAGAGATCACTTTAGGTTAAAAAAAGCACCAAAGGCATCATATAAATTTAACTTTAATAATGTCGCTAGTTATACGGTTTGTTTTAACCGCTGGAGGTGCTTTTAACGACTAAGTATATGATTTGATTTTTAACGGACAAAAAAAGCACTTATGAATAAACTAAATAAATTAATAATACACTCTTTAATGAATGCGATGTACGATAGAGAAAAAGACCTACACCCTGCTGATGCTTATAAATTAGCAAGTAGATTGATGGCTAACGATGAAACAGTTAAAAATTTAATTATATACATTGTTAGCACACGTACTATTTCAAAATATTGGATGTACTCTGCTTTGTTTGGTTTAGGATATATTTTAGTAGACATTATTATGTATGTGTGCTAACGAAATGTATATGGTTAGGCGTTTTTCCGCAGGAAAAATGGCTGACAAGGAATTAAAAATGAAAGAATAATATAAACAATAACTGCCAGTTTACGCTTAATTATATACGGTGTTGGCAGTAGTTAAATTTTTAGAAATGAAAACATATTTATTAGTAAAACTAAAAGAAGAAATACGTGTTAATGGTGGTTGTTCTCCTGATGATCCTGAATTTGCTTATGTGGTAGGTGATTGTTTAAAAAGCACTGGAGAGTATTTTGTGGATAAAAAAGAAGCTCTTAAAAAAGCAAAAGAAAAAACTTTAAAGAATTTAGAAAAAGAAGCGTTTGGTGTAATTAAAATTGATATGCCTTAATTACTGCCAACGTACTTGTATATGGTGCGTTTGAGGTACGAAAATGCATTATATACGGTGTTATGCATCTGTAAAATTTTAAAAAGGGCGTGGCTTTGCAAAAGCCAAATTAACGAGAATATTAATAATTAAATAAATATAAAAATGGGAACAAGACACAGACAAGCAGTAATTACAAAAGAAGGTGATTTAAAAATTCAACAATACGGACAATGGGATGGTTATCCTGATGGACAAGGAAAGGATATTTTAAACTATTTAAGAAATGGCGATTTAGATAGGTACCAAGAAAACTTAAATAAAATACCTCTTATAAATGACGAGCAAATTGATGAAGTTAATAAAGATAGTAATTGGACTAAAAACTATCCTTATTTGAGCCGTGATTGTGGTAGTAATATACATCAAATGATTGAATACGGTGTTGTGAAATTTGTACAACATACAGATTTAGAAGAATGCCAAAAATGGTGCGAAGGTTTCTATACCATAGATTTTCAAAAAGGCGTGTTTATTACCGAATATTATGATAACACAGTTGAGTTTGATTTAAAGAAATTACCAACCGAAGAAGAGTATTTAAAAGCGTTTGTAACTGAAGATGAAGATGCTTAATGAAAAGTCTAAATATTGCCTTTATATAAGTATAAGGGCAGTTTTTAGACACGTAAGAGTGAGTGCGTTTGAGTGGTCGCCCTTTTTAAAATTTTATTGTGCATAACGTATTAGGTATGGTTAGTTGCGTGTTAAATAATAAATAAAACAAATAAAAATGGATATAGTAAAAGACTTAAATAAATTAATAGACGATTGCACTGAAAATGAAATAGATTTTAAAGATTTGTACTATGAACTGATTTCTTTGAGAGAAAAATATAGTAAGCAATTAACTATACCTGTTGTTGGTAAATCGTTTTATTGCGTTGATAATGACAAAAGCGATGGTTTGGTAGAAAGTTGCGAAAACCAATGTACAGGGTGTTATGTTTATATAAAAGGGTTTAAGCAATAATATGTTTACCAACTTATTTGTATAAGAAATGTTGCGATTAAAAAACTAATATTTAATAAATAAGAACAGATGTTTACAGCACTTACAATAGGAATAGCATATCTGATAGCAAAAAAACTTGACGATGCAGGAGATTACAAAACCCCGAAAGGGAAAGACAAGAACCGATATAAATAATCACAAACCCGAGCAATGTTTTTTATACGTTGTTCTAAAATGTTAACCAAAAATGACCGATTTAGAAAAAAAACTACTTAACCGAGTTAAAGAATTAGAAGATAAAGAAGCAATTAGCGACCAAGCAATAAATGGGTGCTTGCCTTTAGGTTTAATATTAATTGGCATAGTTGCACTGCTTATTTTTGGTTAATTTTTTAGAACGGCAAAGTATAAGATTTCGGTTGCGTTTAGGCGACTGGCTTAATTAAATGTGAGTTACTCTGATTAATGCGGAAGCCTTACAGACAATGACAAACTAAGCAACTGAATTTTATACATTGTTACCTATTGTGGCGACTTGATAAACTAAAAATTTGATAAATGACTGAATTAAATAAAAAATACGAGCCAAATGGAACTAAGGAAGAAGTTATGTTAGGGATTTTGCATAATGAAAATGGCTATTATATAAGCAATGAAGGAACTAAACAAAAACCAAACTTTCACGTATGGATTCCTGACATAACGTGTGCGGTTATAGATAGTGCTTATGTAGATATAACACTTTCGGTTGCTAGATGTAATTATTTGGCGAAAAATAAAATTAAGGCACGTTACCAGCCATTGTAGGTAACGTTCTGCGTGTAAGTTTAGTTGCGTAAATTAATAAATTACTTAAATAAAAATACAAATGATTGATATAAATAAATTGCAAGAAATTACAGAAAAATTAAATAGAAGCAAACTACTAAAAGGTGTAGCTTATGATGTTTTAAATACTTTTATAGAACAGCAAAAAGAGCAATTAAATTTACACGATGTTGATAAATGTGTTTTATGTAAAAACAAAACAGACAAGCCAACAATTAATTATTGCGACGAGTGTTTAGAAAATTACAATGGTATTGAATAAAACATTTTTACCAACGTGGTTGGTGTATGATTTGTAGCGTAGAATTAATAAAATTAATTAGTAAAAATGGACGAAATAATAGAATATTTAGAAAAAAAGATAAAAGCCTGTGATGAATTAGGTGGTATGCAATTAGAAAAATTTGCTTTTGTAGTAACCTTAAAAAAAGTGCGCAAAATAGCTATGAATTATACACCTTGTTGTATGAGCGAAGCTGAACAGTTATTTGCTTTTTTTATGTGGTTTAGAGAAAACTCTGAAAAGCACATTGGCGAAAGTATAGAAGATATGATTGATGCATATATTAAAAGCAAATAATTGCATACAACTTATTTGTATAAGAAATGTTGCGATTAAAAAACTAATATTTAATAAATAAGAACAGATGTTTACAGCACTTACAATAGGAATAGCATATCTGATAGCAAAAAAACTTGACGATGCAGGAGATTACAAAACCCCGAA
Source organism: Polaribacter haliotis (assembly GCF_014784055.1). Lineage (NCBI taxonomy): Bacteria > Pseudomonadati > Bacteroidota > Flavobacteriia > Flavobacteriales > Flavobacteriaceae > Polaribacter > Polaribacter haliotis. The sequence goes on from NZ_CP061813.1 coordinate 3,505,475, forward strand.
AGGGAAAGACAAGAACCGATATAAATAATCACAAACCCGAGCAATGTTTTTTATACGTTGTTCTAAAATGTTAACCAAAAATGACCGATTTAGAAAAAAAACTACTTAACCGAGTTAAAGAATTAGAAGATAAAGAAGCAATTAGCGACCAAGCAATAAATGGGTGCTTGCCTTTAGGTTTAATATTAATTGGCATAGTTGCACTGCTTATTTTTGGTTAATTTTTTAGAACTTATTTGTATAAGAAATGTTGCGATTAAAAAACTAATATTTAATAAATAAGAACAGATGTTTACAGCACTTACAATAGGAATAGCATATCTGATAGCAAAAAAACTTGACGATGCAGGAGATTACAAAACCCCGAAAGGGAAAGACAAGAACCGATATAAATAATCACAAACCCGAGCAATGTTTTTTATACGTTGTTCTAAAATGTTAACCAAAAATGACCGATTTAGAAAAAAAACTACTTAACCGAGTTAAAGAATTAGAAGATAAAGAAGCAATTAGCGACCAAGCAATAAATGGGTGCTTGCCTTTAGGTTTAATATTAATTGGCATAGTTGCACTGCTTATTTTTGGTTAATTTTTTAGAACACCTATATAGAAACCACCACTACCAAACCCAACTATAAAAAGAAAAAACTATGAAATCTGTAGAAATTTACAAACAAAAATTAACAAATAAAAACTATTCAAAAAGGACAATAGAAACGTATGTATGTTATTTAGAAAAGTTTCTTCAAGAAATAAAGAAGAATCCATATCATATAACAACAAAAGAAATTGAAAACTATTTACTAAACAAAAACTACAGTTCAATATCTGTGCAAAACCAGGTAATAGGTAGTTTAAAGTTATTTGCAAAATACATTTTAGGAAAAAAAGAAGTTCACTTAAATAAAATCGAAAGACCAAAAAGAGAAAAAAAACTACCTAGAATAATAGATGCAGAATTGTTAGCAGAAAGAATTTCTATGGTTAAAAATCTAAAACACAAAGCTATATTAACATTAGGTTTAAGTTGTGGATTGCGAATAAGCGAAGTAATAAATTTAAAATGGTTAGATCTCGATAAAAAAAGAAATGTATTAAATGTAATAAACGGAAAAGGGAAAAAAGACCGAATTACATTTTTAAACAATAATTTAATTGAGTTACTTACAGAATATTGGTTAGAATATAGATCAGAAGAATATGTCTTTAACGGCCAATTTAAAAACCAATATTCTGCAACAAGTATACAAAGATTAGTAAAAAAATACATTCACCCAACAGCTTCTTTTCATTTATTAAGGCACTCTTTTGCAACCTATGCATTAGATAACGGAACAGGTATTGGAGCCTTGGCAGATATTATGGGCCACAATAGTATAAAGACTACAGAAATATATTATCACACTTCATTAAAAGCAGTTCAAAATCTAAAGCAAGTTATCTAAATGCAGCAATCACCAGAACAATTTAAACAAATAATAGAAGCAAAAGTGTTACCTATAGCGCAACAATTAGGAACTAGACAAGGTTTTTTTGAATATTGGTTTAAAATATTACCAAGATGCAAAAGTCACAAAGCAGCGTTCGATTTAACCAACCTTTTATATTTAAAAATTTTTAAAGAACAAAAATACACTTCTTTTGATTCTTTTAGGAATCAAAAGAACACGTATTTAAAAAAAATAAGAAGATGAGCGAGTTACAAGATTTACAAGACAAAAAAGATGCAATTGTTATAGATTTATTCTTAAACAATCAAAACAATACAGTTCCTAATTTGGCAAAACTTTCTGGTTTGCAAGAAATAACAGTGCATCAAATAATAAATAAATACCTAAAAAACAAAACGATCAATGCAAGATTTTAAAATAATATCGGTAATAATTTGTACATTTTTAATTGCTTTTTTAACATCTTTATTGTTAGAATTAGAAATGTTTCAAAACCCTGTAAGATATATTTTAGTAATTTTATTAATTATAATAGAATTCTATTTTGGGTATATAATTTATAAATTTGTTTCAATTACAAAATTCAAAAAATGAAAAAACCATTCTATGATAAATTTGAAAGGAATATTTTATTGGAAGATGAATCTTTTTATGCTTCTAAAATGAAACTACATATTGCTTTTAATTCTTTTGTTAAAACAATATTTAAGCCTTTTAAAAATTTTTTTAATAAAGCGAACGAATAGTTCATAATAAAAAACCAAAATACCAGCATCTTTACACCATCTAAAAAAGTGTAAAGGTGTTCGCACAAGCAATACAGCATAATAATTCTACAAGATCAGCAGTTTCTTCTGTTGGTGGTTCTGGTTTGTTTGATTGGTTTGGTGGTGGTTCTGTAACAAAAAACGGAACACCAGTAAACACATCTTCAGCAAAAACACTATCTGCATTTTATAACGGAATTACAATTTTGTGTAACGATTACGCAAAACTACCTAAATCCGTAATTATAAAAAACGGAAACACACGTATAAAAGATGCTTCACATCCTGTAAATAGATTGTTAAATAAAAGGCCAAATCCTTTTATGTCTGCATTTAATTACGATTCTATAATGATGCAATGTGCAATTCTAAAAGGAAACGCATATTCAGAAAAAATTACAAACCCAATTACAGGAAAGGTAGAAGCAAGGCAATTTATAAACGAAAACGATACACCAGTAACTGTAAAGAAGTTTAATGGTAAACTTTGGTATCATTTCGATGGTAGAGTAGTTCCTGCAAAAGATATGGAGCACATAATTGGTTTTTCAGAAAACGGAATTACAGGAATTGGTGTGGTTGCTTATGCTGCTAAATCTTTAGGAGTTGCATTAAGTAGTCAAGAGTTTGCAGAAGAATATTATGCGTCGAGAGGTGTTGGAATGGCTGTAATGACTTCTTCTAAAAGCATAAATCCAGATGCAAAAACCAGAGTAGGTAATTCTATTGAGAGTCGTTTTTCTTCTAAATCTAATTACAAGGTTGCTGTTATAGATGAAGCTGAAAGCTTCCAACATATTTCTTTAACGCCACAAGAATCTATGTTTTTGGAAACTAATAAACATGCAATTGGTGAAGTCGCACGTTGGTTAAATATTCCTTCACATAAATTAAAAGATACAGAAAATAGTAACTATTCTAATATGGAAAGCCAGAATATAGATCATATATCTAATTCTGTGTTGCCTTGGTCTATGAAATTTAGGCAAGAACAAGACGAAAAGCTATTTACTGAAGCAGAAATAAGACAAGGGTATCAAGTACACCACAATTCAAACTCACTTTTAGAAGCAGATAAAAAAACGCAGGCAGAATTTATTTCTAAAATGCTAAACAATAAAGTGTTTGTTCCTAATCAGATTAGAGAAATGTTCGATATGAATCCATTAGAAGGTGGTGATGTTGCTTTAATGCCTTTAAATATGCAAACAGAAGCAGAGTATCAACTAAAGTTGGAAAAAATGGCATTGGAGATTAAAAAATTGAAAAATGAGTAAAGAAAGAATAGTTTTAAGAAACGCATTTGTAAGAGATACAACTGCAGATCAGATAGAAAATAGACAAGTAGAATTTGTTATTTCTTCTGAAGCAGTAGATTCTTACAGAACGGTTTTTAAAATAGATGGTTGGAATTTAACAGACTACACAAGAAACCCAATTGTTTGTTATCAACATAGAGCAAATTCAGACGATCCAGATAATATTATTGGTACTTCTACGGTAAGAGTAGAAAATGGAGAATTAATTGGAACTGTAACTTTTGAAGATGCAGAAACAAATCCAAAGGCTGAAAAGATTTTTAGAAAAGTACAATCTGGTACTTTAAAAATGGCAAGTATTGGCGCAAAAATAGAAAAGGCGCGTTTTGGTAATGAAGAAAATGGCGAAGATAAAGAGGTTTTGTATTTCACAGAACAAAGGTTAATGGAATGGTCTATTGTTTCTATAGGTTCTAATCCAGATGCGCACAAAAGAAACGCACAAACTGTTGCAGAATTAAGAACAGAGTTACAGCCAGAAGATGTTACATCTTTTGATGAAAATAAAAGAAGTCTGCGAGAAGCAGAATTGTTAGTTAATAATTAAATAAGTAAGAATGAAAAGTTCAGTAGAATTAAAACAAGAACGCGCTTCTCTAAAAGACAAGCAAACAGCTTTAATTACAAAAGCGAAAACAGAAAAGAGAGAAATGTCAAATGAAGAAAATACTTCTTTTGATGATTTAATGACTCAAAGAAATGCTTTAGATGCTCAAATATTAAGAGCAGAGCAAATTGAAAAAGACGAAGCAGATGCTTCAAGAAATGCGGGAACAGTTGTTGGTGCGCCTGCAGTTAAACCAGAAAAAAAGTCAGGTAATTTTTCTTTATTAAGATCATTAAGATCATTATCTAAAGGTCAAGAATTACATCCAGATGATGCAAAAGTACATGAGCAAGCGCAAGAAGAAATGCGTGCTTCAGGTTTAGAGTTACCAGAAGGTAATGCAATTTCTATTCCAACAGGTGCTTTAAGAGCGCAAACTGTAACAGGAGATTCTGGTGCAAAAGGTGGTGCTTTGGTAGCTTCAACTCCAAAATTAGTAAGACCATTACAGCCTGTTCTTCCAATAGAAAGTTTAGGTGTTAACATTATGTCTGGTTTAGTTGGCGATGTTCCATTACCAACTTCTGGCGCATTTTCTTTTTCTTATGGATCAGAAACTGCAACAACAGCTGCAACAGATATAGGTTTTGCGGGACCAACTTTAAAGCCAAAAAGATGTTCTGGTGTTGTGGATATTTCAAAGAAATTATTAGCACAAACTTCTTTTTCTGTAGAAGATTACATTTTAGAGCAAATTAACATTGCATATGGTAATACAATTACGTTAGCAGCAATTAATGGTTCTGGTGAAGCTCCAACAGGTTTATATTCTTTAATTACAACAAATGTAAACACTACTGCAGGTGCATTAACGCATGCAACAGCTGTAGCTTTAGAAGGTTTAGTAGATGCAGCAGATGGTACAAATGTAAAACGTGCTTATTTAGCAGATCCAAAAGTAAAAAGTGGTGCAAAAACTACAAAAATAGATGCAGGTTCTGGTGTTTTCTTATCAGATGGAAACACATTAAATGGTTATCCATTTATTTCTACAACTTTAATGCCTTTATTAGATACAGATAAACACCCAATTATTTTTGGAGATTGGAACCAATTAACAGTTGGTTATTGGGATACACTTTCAATTATTGTAGATCCGTATACACAAGCAGCTTCAGGAAAAGTTAGATTAATTATAGAAGGTTTTTCTGATGTAGCAGTAACAAACGAAAAAGCGTTTGCAATTAACAAAGTGGTAACAGTATAGTTTTTTTTTAATAGTTGATTTATTTTGAATTGATAAAAGCCTGTTTAACGGCAGGCTTTTTTCTTTAAAAATTACAAAATGGCAAAAGCAAAATTAGTTAAAATAGAAATTTTAGAACCAGTTGCAGGTAAGTATTTAATGTCTGCAAACATTGGTGATGTAATAGAAATAGATGCTACACAAGCAACTGTTTTAGTGGAAAATAACGATGCAAAATTCGTAAAATAAAACTCAATGGCTTTTTATACAGACTTAAATTTCGAACCTGCAGAACCAATAGTAACATTGGCAGAGTTTAAAACGCAAATAAAAGAATTAGATGCAGAAGAAGAAACGCCAGAAGATGCTTTGTGGCAAAACTTTTTAGATGCTTCTTTAGAAGAATGCGAGTCTTATATAAATAGAGCAATTACTACCAAGAAATACAAAATTTCTGGTAAAAGTTTTAATGATGTAATTGTAAATAGTTTACATACAATTATAGAAATAGAAAAGATTGAATACAAATCACCAGATTATACGTCTGGTTCTTTAGAAACACTTTCAACAGATAGTTATTCTTTACAAAGAGTAGATACTGTAGAAAACAAATTAGAATATACAGAAGGTATTACGTTACCAACTGTAAAAGAATTTACACCAGATGCAGTGCAATTATATATAACTGTTGGTTTGGTAAAAGTATCAAAAAAAATTAAACAGGCAATTCTTTTAAAAGCGGCTGCAATGGATAAGTTTAGAGCAGATTATGTAAAAAACAAACCAACAGCTTCAGAAAGTTTATTGAATTCCTTTATAAGATATTAAGTGAAAATAGAACTCGGCAACTTTAAAAACAAAATTAAAATTTTACAGAAAATTAAAACTAAAGATAGTTTAGGTTCTCCTGTAGAAGTAGATCAGGTTTTAAAAACGTGTTGGGCACAGCAAATAGATGTTGCTGGTAGTGAAGATGAAGAGGGAAAGGTAAGAGCAATTTACGATTCGGCATTTATAATAAAATACGATATACGTTTAGCAAACGGAAAAGCTATTGGAATGCTTGTTAAAGATGAAGCAGAAAGAGAGTTTAGTATAGAGTCTATAATAGAAGTAGAGTTTAGAAAATTCCTTCGTATAAATGCAGTAAAAAGTGAATAGTAATCTTATCGAAATAGAAGGTTTTAAAGAGTTAGAAAAAAAGTTAAAATCTTTAAGTAGTGATAAGGTTAAAAGTAGAGAAGTTCTTAAAATTCTTGGTCAAGTTGCAAACCCAACTGTAAAAGCAGTAAAAGCGTTAACGCCAATTGCTAAAAAGCCACATATTCAAAAAAGAAAAGGGCAAAGTTTTGGTACAGTAATTACTCCAGGAACAGGTAAAAGATCTATTGGTAAAAAAACAATGCGTAGGGCAAAAAACCCAACATTATATGTTTCGCCAAGAAGTACAAAAAGAGCAGATGGTTGGTATTTAAGACAGTTTGTAATTCGTGGTACAAAATACCAGAAAGCAAATCCTTTTATAGATAAAGCGTACCAGCAAACACAAGGGCAAGTAACAAAAGATGCAGAAACAAAAGTTGCAAAATACATTCAAAGGCAAATAGAAAAATTAAGTAATTAATGTTAGTAGATTTTTCAGAACAAATAGTTACAGATTTAAACGCTAGAACAGAATTACTAGCTTTGTTAGATAAAGATGCAATATCTGCATTAATATCAGAAGCAGAAGATGGAGAAAGTTTTGTAAACTATTTTATAAAAAAGAATTCGAACATAACAAAAGACAATGCAACAGAATATCAGGTAATTATAGAAAGTTGGTCTAGTAATTATACAAAAAGTATAACCATTGCAGATCAAGTTGTAGAAGCATTAAAAGCTTCTTCTAATTATTACGATTATTTATCGGCAGAAAGCGAACCTGTAAGAATAGAAGCAGGAAACACATATATAGTAACAAAACAAATTTTTAATATAAAACAGTAATAAAATGGCTTTAGATTATAACGGAAACATGCGTGTTAAGGCAGGCACAAAAACAATTTTGCACGAGCAGGAATCTAGTTTTTCTATGAGTGTTGCAATGCAAGAAATTGCAACTAAAGATATTGTGGGTAAAAACTACAATCCACAAGATGTAGAATGGTCTATTTCAGGAACAGGTATTGCAGATAATTCAGATGCTTCTGCTCAAGTAGATATTAAAGCTTTAATGGATGCTTTAAAAGCAAAAGATGCTGTTGCTATAGAAATGACAGATGAAGTTGTAGGTAATTTGGCAATTTCTGGTAATGGTTATTACGAGAGTATTTCAATTAAAGCAACTAATAAAGAAAAAGTAACATTCGATTTTTCTATAAAAGGAATTGGCGAACCAGCGTTTGCTTTAAACGCTTAAAATTATAACTATGGTAATAAATATCGACAACAAAGATTATACAATAGTTTTCAATTACACATTTGTAAAATATGTAATGAAAAAAAACAATTGGACAAAGTTTTCAGAGTACGATGCTTTCTTGCAGAAGTTTGCTTTTGATGAAAACAATTTTGGTCCCGAACATTTAGAATTGTTTGGCGAATTGATTTTATTAGGTATTTCTGCAGGAACAGATAAAAGAGTTACAATTACTTTAGATGATGTGGTAGCTACTTTGTGGGGTAAAATTTCTTTACTGCAAGAAGTAGGTGCTTACTTTTTAGAATGTCAGCCAAAAGTTAAAGAAGTTGTCGATCCTGTTGCCAGGGGAAAGAAGAAGGGTTAGAGGATAAAACCTCTAACCTAACTTTCGACGATTTAGAGATTGTTGCTTTTGGTGAAATTGGTTTAAAAGTAGATTATTTCTATAGTTTAACGCCTCGTCAATTCGATAATCTTTTAACAGGTTATAGAAATAAAGAAGAAGCAAATGTAAAGTTACAGTACGGATTAAATAGAGATTTAGAATGGTGTTTTATCAGTCCTTATTTAGATGATAAAAACCCTAAACATCCTAAAACTATTTTAGAATACAAATTGTTTCCTTGGGAAAAACCTTTAGAAACAATTGCTGTTAGAAAACCAAAAACCAAAAAAGAATTACAAGAATTCTGGGAAAACATAGATAAAAAGAAGTTAGAATAAAATGGCTGGTTTAGCATCAATTAACATAAAGTTTTCTGCAGATCTAAAGCAGTTTAGTACAAAAATGCAATCTGCTACTCGTTCAATGAAAAAGATGGGTAAACAGATGCAGAGTATTGGTGCAGGTTTATCTGTTGGTGTAACAGCTCCTTTTGTTGCTTTTGGTGCAATTGCTTTAAAGAATTGGGATAAACAAGAACAGGCAATTGCGCAAGTAAATGCAGGTTTACAATCTACAGGTGGTTTAGTTGGTTATACTTCAGAAGAACTACAGAAAATGGCTTCAGAGTTACAAAACAATTCGTTGTTTGGTGATGAAGAAATTTTAGAGAATGCAACAGCGCAATTATTAACGTTTACAAATATTGCAGGCGATCAGTTTGCAAGAACGCAACAAGCAGCAATAGATTTATCTACACGTTTAGGTGGAGATTTAAAGTCTGCTTCTATTCAATTAGGTAAAGCGTTAAACGATCCTGTTGCTAACTTATCTGCATTATCTCGTTCTGGAATTCAATTTACAAAAGACCAAAAAGAAACTATTAATTCTTTAGTTTCTACCAATAGATTGGCAGATGCGCAAACTATTATTTTAGACGAATTAGCAAAACAATATGGTGGGGCAGGAGAAGCTGCAGCAAAAGCTGGTTTAGGTGGTTTTAAGCAATTGCAAAACACAATTGGCGATGTTACAGAAGAATTTGGTAGTATTATAGCAGAGGCTATTTTACCTTTTGTTGGTAAAATAAAAGAAGTGGTTGCGAGTTTTCAGGCTTTGTCGCCAGAAACAAAAAAGAATATTGTAATATTTGGTTCTTTTGCAGCGTCTTTAGGTCCTTTATTAGTTGCGCTTGGTTTTTTAATGACTACTGTAATTCCTGGTTTAATTACCGCTTTTGGTGGATTAAAAATTGCATTAATTGCTTTACAAGGTGGTTTTATAAAATTTACTGCAATTATTGCAGCGAATCCTTTTGGTGCGTTGGCTGTTGCAGTAACTGCAATAGCTAGTTATTTTCTTTTTTTTAATAATGAAACCGATAAAACCATAAAAAAACAAACCTTACTTTCTCAAATAAATGATACCGCTGCAAAGTCTATTGCTAACGAAAAAGCAAAGTTAGCAGAGTTATTATTTATTGCAAAAGATGAAAGTATAGTTAAGTCTGCAAGAATAAAAGCAGTAAAAGAGTTAAATAATTTATCACCTAAATATTTAGGTAATTTAACTTTAGAAAAAATAAATACAGATAGCGCAAGAGTTGCTATTGAGTTGTATAATAACGAGCTTTTAAAGACTGCAAAATACAAAGCCGCGCAAACTAAATTGCAGGAAATTGCGAGTAAAATAATAGATTTAGAATTAGCGAAAGAAAAGCAATCTGTTGCATTTGCAAAAGCAAAATTAGCTGAAGAAAAATTAAACGGTCTAACTGTTGCTCAAAAAAATAAATTATTAGAAATAACAAATAAAAATCAAGAGTTAGGTAATATTTTATCTAATACTGAATTAAAAACTTTAAAAGATCAAGAAGCGCAATTATTAAAAATAATTGCTGCGAACCAAACTATTTCTAAAGTTAAAAAAGAAACAACACCAGAAGTATCAAAAGGCATAAAAAAACAAACTGCAATTTCAGATGGGTTAAAGCCATTGGGTGTTTCTTTAGATTTAGCAAATCCTTTAGAACAAGAAGCCGAAAAGCTAAATACAGTATTAGGTGGTATGAAATCTGGTTTTATAGATTTCTCTTTGCAGACTTCAGAAATAATTAGCCAAACAGCGAGTAATGCTTTGGCAGGTTTTGGTTCTATGATTGCTGGTTTAGCAAACGGATCTTTAACAATGGGCGATGTTGCAGGTGGTTTAATGAAAACTATTGGAGATTTAGCAATTCAGTTAGGTAAAGCAGCAATAGAAATAGGGGTTGGTATGTTGGCAATACAAGCGGCATTTACAAATCCTTTTACTGCAATTGCAGCAGGTATTGCTTTGGTTGCAATTGGTTCTTTAATTTCTACATCTGCAAGTATAACATCTGGTGAAGGCAGTTATGCAGGTGCTTTTGCAGATGGTGGTGTAATTGGTGGTAATTCTTTTTCTGGTGATAAGTTATTTGCAAGAGTAAATAGTGGGGAAATGATTTTAAACCAAAGACAACAAGGTGTTTTAGGTGGTTTAATTGGTGGTGGTTCGCAAGAAGTAAATGTTGTTTTACAACCTTCTATAGATTTTGTGGGTGATAAGTTTAGGGTGATGCTAAATAGGGTAGATAAACGTAAAAATAGAACTACCTAATGCAGAATATTGAAAAATTTAATATTAGAATTGTAGATACTTTAGAAAATAACAGAACGTTAATTTTTGAAGATACCCAAATAGAGAGTCCGCATTTAATATATAATGGGCAAGATGATAAATTTGGTAATTTACTAACTAGCGAACTTCGTTTTAATTTGCTAGTTAAAACAAATGTAGAAGGCACTTTTTTTCATTTATTTACAGGTACAGAAACAAGGTTTAAGGTTCTTTTAGAAGATATTACAGATTCTCAAAACCCTGTTGTAAAATGGTCTGGTTTTTTGTTTCCTGAGCAATTTAATGAACCTTACACGTACAGCAATTTCTTTGTAGAATTTATTGCAACAGATGGTTTAGGTTTATTAAAGAATAAATACTTAAATCCAGATTTTTATCAAGATAAAAAAAGTGTTTTAGATGTAGTTTCTAGATGTTTATTACAAACAGGGTTAAAGTTTCCTGTTTTGTTTGCGCCTGCAATACAGAATGTTGGTTTCGAAATTAGTTATTTAGATCTATTGGTAGATACTTCTTCTTATGTTTCTGGTGGTAAAGAAAAATCTTGTTACGATGTCTTGGTTTTATTGTTAGAAAGTAATGGTTTAAGGTTATTTCAGTATAAAAAACAATGGGTAATTGTAGGTTTAAATTTAATAAATAAAGTTACAATTCCATTTAAAGAGTATAATTATAACAGTTCTTTAGAATTAGAATTTATACAAGATGTTTTAATAGATAGAAATATTATTTCTACATATTTTTTTGAAACTCCTTCTATAGAAACATTGCCTGTTTTAAATGAAATGGAAACTACTTGGGATTCTGCTTCTGGTGATAATTTATTGCCTTTAGATTCTTTTTTAAGCACGAATTTTAAAGAAGTTTTTACAAAGCCAATAATAAGATCTGGTGGTGGTTTTTTACCTAACCCTGCACCAGAAAACTTTGGAGGTTATATTGCAACTCCTGCAAATGTTAAGGTTTCGGAAATAGAAGTTGTAAATACACTTACTTTAGATTATTTTAATCAAGTAATAACGGTTGGAGATTTAGATACAAATTATGTAACATTAAAAACTCCTTTTTTTATAGATGCTAATGCAGATGTAGAAAGATATGGTACTTTTAACTTAGAATTAGAGTGCTTGTCTAGGGTTATAGATGAAACAAATAATTATTATAAAATAGAAGGTTCTTTTACAGATATTATTAATAATGGAAGTGGTAAAGGTAGGATTGTTTTTAATAACCATGGTTTAGAAACAGGAGATGAAATTATTTTTGAAGATGCAGGTGGTGTGTATAATTCTTTGCAAAAGGTTGTAAAGGTTAATAATAATACGTTTGATATTTCTCAAAACTATATTTCTAATTATTCAGGTGGTTTTAAAATAAATCCGTTTAAAGGTGTTTTCTATTTTGCGATAACTAGAAAAGAAGATTTAAATGGTAACGATTCTTCAGAAGAAATATTTATTTCTAATTTTCCAACAGATAGTAGGCCAAATGGTTATTTCGATTTCGATATTACTTTAGATAAATGGAATATAAAAGCTGTTGTAAAAATAGATAAAATTTTATTTTTAGAAAGTGGTTATTATAATATTAGGCTTTATCCTAGTGTTTATCATAGGTTTATAAACAGTAACTTCTATAAAGGAGTTGTTTTTAAGAAATTAACCTTTTTGTTAAAAGAAGAAACAGAGGTAAGTGTTGTTAGGAATAGAAATTTAAATTATAGTACGTTTAATAGTTTAGACGTTTTTCATTCTTCTTCTCAAAAAAATTTATCAAAAAAATCATTTTCATTTTCAGATAACGTTAATAATATTGTGCAAAATGCAAGTTTTAATGGTGTAAACTATGCTTCTTATTATTTAGATAAATGGAAGAGGGTAGGTGTAGATGAGTCTGTAAGCTTTTTAAAATCTTTAAACGATATTTATTTAGGTATTAACTATAGTTATAATTTAAAAATAACAGGAACTTTAATTGGTTTTTTATTGCCTTTAGATTTGTTGGATTTTAGATATAAAGGGGTAAGAAGGTACACTCCTGTTATAATTGATATGAATTTAACCGAAGGTTTAACAGATGTTACTTTGGTTGAAAGTAAGTACACAGATATTGAATCGGAAGTTACTTTGGTAGATGTAAATCCTGTTAAAAAACCTAGAATAGAAATATCTTCAAAAATTTATGGTCCTTTTGGAGATAGTTGGAATTTAACCACTTTTTATAAAATTATAGATTTTACTAATATTAATGCAACTATTGAAGTTTTTGGTTATGGAAGAAATTTTCCTTTAGGTCCTTTAGTTTGGAAATTACTTTATTCTGCAACTCTTACAAGAGATCAAGGTGTTTATAATTTTGCTAGAGATTTTAACCCTGGTAATTATACTGTGCAAGTAAAACAAGGTGGATTGGTTTCTAATTTAGAGGAAGTGGAAATTTTATATTAAACAATAAATGGAGCAAAATAATACAATTCATCAATTATCTTTTCTGGTAAAAAGTCATAAGGTAGAAAAGTTTGTAAACGAAGATAATTTTCACTTTGGAGATAATTCAGATTTCTTTGGAGATGAAAGGGTTTTTTAAATTTAAATAAGTATGAAAAAAATAGATATAACTTCTGGTGTTAATTCAGGTGATAGTGGTCCATTAGGTGGTGCAAAAATTAATGATAATTTTAAGGAAATTATCAAAGTTGTTTTTGGTAAAGATATTTGGGATGGAAATGTAACTGAAGAGTTGGTTGGTTTTTTAGCAACTTTACCAACAAATAATAAATCTTCTTTATTTTCTTCTTTAGTGGAAATTTATAGTAATTCTATTTTGTTAGATGATTCTTTAAGTTCGTCAATTTTAAAAACGTGGTCTATTGATAAGTTGAATTCTACTTTCATAAATGTAAATGAGTTAGCATCTTCAACATACACACAAACACAGGTAAATGATTTATTAGTTTCAACAAAAAATGCTACAATACAAATATTATTAGATAATCCAGACCTTGATGTAAATTCAATATCAGAAGTATTAGCATTAATGTCTAATGCAGATGCAACATTAACAAGTTCAATTGCAGAGAAATTAAGTTTTACAACATCTCAAAGTTTAACAACTACGCAAAAAAATATAGCGCTTACTAATTTAGGTGTAAATAAAAGTTTTGTAGATGGTTTAGGAATTAATGCCACTTCTTTAAATGGTTTTTTTGACACTGCTTTTGCAAAAAAGACAGAACTAAACATATTCACACAGCTACTTACTGCTAATAATGGTTTAAATGTTACAGGTGCAACTTCATTTGGAAGTAGTGTTGGAATTAATAAAATAAACAAATCAAAAATAAATATTGCACAAACAAGTAATACTACATTTACAGAATCTAACCAACATATAATGTTAGAAGACTCTGTAAATGTGCCATATTATGGAATTGGTTTAGACGTAAATAAGGGTTTGTCGTTTTTAGCAAGAAACGGTGGTAATTGGTCGAAAGCTTTAACGTTATCACAAAATAACAATGCTACTTTTATAGGTGGTATTAACGCACCTTCTATTAAATTAACTACTGGAGCAGTAGATGGTTATTATTTAAGAACAGATGCAAGTGGCAATGGATCATGGCAACCTGTTTCGGCTTCACAAGTTTATAAAGGCACATGGGATGCAAACACAAATACTCCAAATTTAGCAGACGGAACAGGTACAACAGGTTTTTATTACAGATGTACAGTTGCTGGAACAGTAGATTTAGGTGATGGAAATATAACATTTGCAGTTGGAGATGATGTTATTTATAATGGTTCAGAATGGGAGAGAATACCTGGACAAGGCTATAATTTACAAAAAGCATCCTCAACTGTTTTAGGAGGTGTTAAAGTTGGTTCTGGATTAGCAATCGATGCTTCTGGGGTATTGTCAAATGCACTAATATCTGGGACAGATTACTTAGCACCTTCTTCTTTAACTAATTATGTAGACAGAAACACTTCTCAGACAATTTCAGGAGCAAAGACATTCTCAGATAATTTAGAAGTTTCCAAAAATGTAAATGGGGATGCTTCTTTAAAGGTAACTAATTTAAATACAGGAACATCAACAAGGTCTATATTAAGAGCAGGAACAAGTACAACAGGGGTAAACTTAACTGCTTATGGAAATAATTACAATGTGATACCTAACTGGGTTTCTTCAACAGGTATAACGGTAGATTCAGGAACTTCTGGCGGGTTTTTCATATACTCGCCAAATAGTTTTCGTGTTCAGAACAATGTAGGGGTTGATGCTTTTAAAGTGAATTCTGGAAATGTTTATTTCTATGGAAATATAATAGGAAACGGAAGCGGTTTAACAAATTTAACAAAATCTCAAATTACAGATTTTCCTACAGATTTAAGCGAGTTCACAAACGACTTGGGAAACTATGGTAACTTTTTGGTATCTGCAGATTTGAATGGTTTTGCAACGGAAAGTTGGGTAAATAATCAAAATTATTTAAATTCTGGAAATTTTATCGCAGGTACAGATTATCAATTACCTTTAAGTAACGTTGCATTTAATAATGTTAATAACAACTTTAATTCTTCCCAATTGTTTAACGGCAATATTGGAATTGGCACTTCAACGTTAAATAAGTCTAAATTACATATTTCGAATGCAGGAAATAGCACTTTTACAGAATCTAACCAACATATAATTTTTGAAGATGAAGCAGAAACTTCTTTTTATGGAATAAGTTTAGATGAAAATAAATCTTTATCTTTTGTAGCGAGAGATGGTTCTAACTGGACGGAAACCTTGACGTTATCGCAATCAAATGGTGCAATTTTTTATGACAATGTATCAGCAATATCATTTTCAGGAAACGGAAGTCAATTAACAAATCTAACAAAATCGCAAATAACAGATTTTGGAACGTATGATAATTACGATTATTTTCAATTACAAACAAACTCAATTAACAGAAAGCAAATAGGTTCTGAAAACGTTTTAAACTTTATTGAAGGTGCTGGAATAGATATTACATATTCATCAAATGGAAGTGTAAATATTGCAACAAATTTTAATATTTCAGACTATTTTAAGAATGATGGTAGCACTTGGTTAACCGATGATTTAGTTTTTAATATTGGAGCATCTTTTACAACTTTAAAAGCACAAAATTTAGGAATTTCGGCTATTTCGCTAAACTTACCAACAACAAGTGGAACAATTGCGTTAACATCAGATATTCCAAGCCTATCTGGGTACGCAACAGAATCTTATGTAAATAGTCAAGGTTTTTTAACAACGCATCAAGATTTAAGTAATTATGCACTAACATCTTCTATACCAACCAACAACAATGCATTAACGAATGGTGCTAATTATATTACAAATTCTGCATTAAGTGGATTAGCTACAGAAACCTATGTAGATAATAAGATTAATAATGTTGTTCAATCAATATCGTCAAGCGCAACAATTTCAGCATCTACAAACGTAATAGATATTTCTGGAGGAACAGGAGATGTAATTATAACTGTTCCAAGTAATTTAGAAAATGAAAATATAAGAATAATTAACAGGCAGGGTTCTTACGTTAGTTTTAATGGTGCTTCTGGCGTTACTGTTTATTCCGATACTATGGACATAGGGAATGCGAATATAAATACGTCTTCTGTATTAGTGAAAATAGCTACAAATACTTATGTTGCTACAAATCAAATTGGGCTGTAGTGTAATACCAATGAAAAAACAAATATTTAATATTAATCAATTTATAATTATAAAATGGCAAAGAGTAAAGAAGTAAAACTATCAAAATTAATAGCATTATTCGAAGAGTTAAAGTTAATAATGTTAGATGTAACAAATGGCGAATTACGTTTTGAAATTTACGAACTTTTAGGAGAGTTAAAAGATAAAGTGGAGAATTTCAACAACACAAAAAACGACTTAGTAAAGCAGTTTGGAGAAGAAGTTGAAAAAGGAAACTACGAGGTAAAAGAAGATAAATTAAAAGATTTCTACGAAGCATTAAACCCAATTTTAGCAAAGGAATATGTATTAAATAACACGATAAATAAGGAGTTGTTAAAGAAATTAGAATCTAAGCATCCTTTATTGGTGTATGAATTTGTAAAGTAGAAAAATGAGCCAACAAAACAGTAAATGGATTAATAATATTGACAAGGTTAAAACAATGCACTTTATTAGTATTGTTTTAATTTCTGTTTACTTGGTGTTGTCATTTTATCAAACAGTTCAATTAGATATAAAAATAGAAAAAGGTTTAATTCAAGCTGAACAATACGAAAGGGCAGTAAGTGATATTAATAGAAATTTACTTGGTTTAGTTACCATTGTAATTTTATTCTTTTTTAAAGAGCGTTCAAAGAATGAAGAAGATAAGTAACGTAAAAGTTAATGTTATAAAATACTGTAAATTATTCTATGGTATTGAACTTAAATATTCAGTTGTTAGAATTGTAACAATAGCAAGTTTAGTTTATACTTTAACAAATTTAAGAACAGATAATATTGCAAAAAGCGTTGAAATTGCAGAGTTAAAAGCAGAAAACGATAATTTAAAAGATAATGTAATTTATAATTATTTAGAATTTGAAGATTCGCCTATTGAAACTTGGAGTAAAAAAGTAATTAGAAGAAATGGAAAGTTAAGATTTGTAGGAAATTACTTCAATCTAAGTTACGAGAAACAATGGGGGCATTATTTTGATTATGATAGAAACAACCTTTTAGGTAAAGATAATTTTTCTTTAGGTTATCCAAACGATATTGCTTGGAGCTATTGGCGAAATGATAGTCTTGTTTATGAGATTTTAAGAAGAAGAAAAGACACTTCAAACTTTAAACAAATAGAACACGCAAAAGATAGTTTAGGAATAATGAAATATTTCGAAACTTTAAAATACCCTATAAACAGAAGAAAAGACACGTTTATAGTGGGTAAAATATTAAAATATTATGACTGATTTTGTACAATATATAATTTCAAACTTTTTAAAATACGTTTTAGGATTAAGTTTTTTAGATTTCTTTGTAGTTCTAATTATTCCTTTTTCAACAAAAGAAGATATTAATTTTATTAGGTTGATGATTGCTTTTTTTAGTTTAATTATAGGGGTTTTAATAATGTATTATAAGATTAAAGACTATAAAATTAATAAAGAAACAAAAGACCTTATAAAGAAGCATAATGAAGAAAAAGACGTGTTTAGATACGTTAGGGATTATCGAGAAAAAGAAGATTAGATAAAATAGATATTATGAGATTATCAGAAAAACAAATAATATTTAGTAAGAATGTAGCGAGTTTAATAGTCTATGCAGATATGATAGGAATAGACTTAACTTTTGGGGATGCTTTTAGAAATGATTTCACGCAAAAACAATACGTTAAATTAGGTTTAAGTAAGACTTTAAATAGTTTACATAGAAAACGATTAGCAGTCGATTTTAATTTCTTTATAGATGGTAAGTTAACTTATGATTTTAATGATATTAAAGAACTTGGTAAATTTTGGTTAACACTTCATCCAAAAAATAGATGGGGCGGGGATTTCAATAAAAATAGTATTCAAGATGGGTTTGTAGATACTCCACATTTTGAAATGCAAGAGTAAAATATATATATTATGAAAAAAATATTACTACTTATTATCTTATTAATTCTTAATAGTTGCACTGCAAAAAAAACAGTTACAGAATATAAAGAACGTATTGTAAAAGACACTGTTAATGTATTTAAAGAACGTTTAGTAACAAAACAAGTTATAGACACCTTATTAATAGAAAAGCCGTGTGATAGCCTTGGAAACTTAAAAGACTTTGAAAAGGAAATAAGAACAGAAAAAGCAAAAGTTACTTTAAAATCTGTAAACGGAAATATTCAAGTAGATGTTAACCTTGATTCGATAGTTAATCAAAGAATTGCAGAATACAAAAGTACTTACAAATCCAAAGTAGATACAAAAGAAGTAGAGATTATAAAGTTCAGATATCCTTTGTGGCTGATTATTACTGCAATAGTATCAATTCTTTTAAACTTGGTTCTTTTAAGAATTAGACTAACTTTTTAAAACAATACAACTAAATGAGCACAGCTATTTCTTGATTGAATTTAGTGAGTTGTATTGTTTTTACGTGAAAAAAACGTGTAAAATTTATTTTAGTTTTTGTAGCATCCTTTTATTAATAGGTTTTTAAAAACTTATTTAATTGTATCTTCTAAGGAGGCGGTCGAAGGTTCGAATCCTTCAGGGCTCACTTAAAGCTTCACAGAAATGTGAGGCTTTTTTGTTTTCTGTAGGTTTTAAAGTGTTTGCAAGTAGTTTCTACATATTTCTTTACAATCACAACAATCAATTTATTAATCAATGTATGCCTTTTCTGGTGTACTTTTAGGTGTACCATTTTTTCTTCAGGTGTACCCTTTTATAAAACACTAAACATATGAATAACTATAAGTTAGCAATACTTTTTTTCTTAAAAAGAAATAAGATAAATAAAATGGGTAAATGTCCAATAAGATGCAGAATTACATTTTTAAAAAGTAGAAAAGAATTCTCTACAGGAATATTTATCAATCCAGATTATTGGCATAGTGGTAAACAGAAAGCTTTACCAGATAGCAAAGAAAACAACATTTTAAACAACAAATTAAGCCTTATTCGTCAACAGATAGATAAGGCTTTTTTAATGCTTCAAATCTTACCCAATAACTTTGATGTAGATGATATTTATAGAAAATATAAAGGAGAAGATTCTAAAGAAGAAATTACAATTTTAGGAGCATATGATTTACATAACCAGAAGACAGAAAAATTAATAGGTATAGACTTTAATAAGTTGTCTTGGAGTAGGTATGTGGAAAGTAGAAGAAAAGTAGCACTATTTATTACTAAATTCTACAAAAGAAAAGACGTAAGGTTAAAAGATTTAGATTTAAAGTTTATACAAGATCTAGAATATTTCTTTAAAACAGATTTAAAACTAAAACAAGCTACTGTTTATAGGAGTATTCAAAGAGTAAAGAAAATTATTCAGTTTGCTATTTCAGAAAATTATCTGAAGAAAGACCCATTTCACTTATATAAAAATAAGAAGTTTAAAACTGTAATTATTTATTTGACTGATGAAGAATTAAAAAAGTTAGAAAAGCATAATTTTAGTCAAGAGAGATTACAACAAGTAAAAGATTTGTTTATTTTTTGCTGTTATACAGGTTTAGCGTATACAGAAATGTCAACTTTGTCGACTAAAAATATTGAAATTGGTTTTGATGGTAAAGAGTGGATTCAGATGGTTCGTAAGAAAACTGGCAGAAAAATATCCATTCCAATTTTACCAAAAGCAAGAGAGGTTTTAGATAAATACAATGACAAGTTGCCAACTTTAAGTAACCAAAAGTTCAATTCTTATTTAAAGGAGATTTCGGAATTAATTGGAATTGATAAAAAATTGACACATCATACAGCGAGAAAGACCTTTGCAACAACAGTACTCTTATTTAATAATGTACCAATGGAAATTGTATCGGAATTATTGGGGCATTCTAATATGAATGTTACACAATCTCACTATGGTAAAGTTGTACAGAAGAAAGTTAGTGATGAGGTTGAGGTTCTTAAAAAACGGTTAAAATAAATTTTTATAAGTTATAATTTTTAATATTTTTACGGAAATCCGTAATATTTTTGTAGTGTTATTTTATAATATTACAAATTGAAAAGTTCAATTTAAAAATTGTAACTTTTCTTATAAAATAAAGGTGTTTACTTAATAATAAGTAGGAGAGCACACCTTTTTTATTTAACTAACAATTCTGTTAGCTTCTCCGCAGATAAAAACAATTTTATTATGAAAAAGATTTTTTTATTTACACTATTGCTATGTCTAATTTTATTTAATTCTTGTGGTAGCAGCGATGAAGACAACGAAATGGTTGAAAACTTACCTGATGTAGAAAAATTAATTACACAAATTACGAGTAAAGAAGGACAAAAATCTAGTTTTTACAATCCAGATAAATTTATTTATGAAAATGGTAAATTAGTGAAAGCATGGTTTTATGGATGTTCAGGAGCTTTATATGAGTTTGAATATGGTTCTAATGGCAAAATATCAACAGTTTATAGTCAAAATTCTGTAAGTTATTCAGATATAAACACTTCTATAAAAAGCACAGGGAACATAATTAAGCAGATTTATGACTCTAATGATAGGTTAATTAGTCTAACAGATTCTTCTGGTAAAGTTTTAGCTAGTTTAGATTATAATTCAGAAGGTGTATTTAACAAAATTGATATTAAAGATTTAATTATAGCAAAACCAGACACCTACATCTTTACAAACTTTGATACTAATGGAAACCCTGTAAAAAATAATTTTGGATTCACTTATAGTTATGATGATAAAATAAACCCTATTTATGTTTTATTTACACAGTTCGGTTTTTTTAATATTGAAATGTGTAACTCTTTAGATGAAAGGAGAGTATTTTATATTTCACCAAATAATGTAAAAGAAATTATAGATAATGACAATAATGATGAAGTTATTTTTAGTGCTATCTATACTTATGATTCTGATGGTTATCCTATTTCAAATAGTTACAATAGTAAATCTGGTGGTAATAATAGTGATGTAGAAAATTTCAGTTATTAAAAACAAAAAGCTCCATTTCTTACTAAAGAAGTGGAGTGATTTTTTTTGAAAAGATATATGTTTTTAATATAGTTGTTTCAAATTAAATAAATTTTTTACATCAATTTCACTTATTGTAATTTAAAAAATGAATCTAATACACAAATTAGCAAAAACATACAATAATTTAAACATCAAACACATAGAGGGTTTCTTGAGCAAAGATGTAATCTATGAAAGCCAGAATGTTTTAGAACCAATACAGGGAAGAGAGAATTTAATAAATTATTTGACTCAAAAATTTGAAACAATTAAAAAATCAAATAATTTGGTTTATGCAGAATTAGGGTATTTAGATGCACAGAAAGAAAAGGCTTGTATTATTCTGTCACAAGGAGAAAAAGAAAATGAAGGAGCTTTAGTTTTAATTGAATCCGCAGATAACCTTATCACCAGAATAGATATTTGTACAGTTGCACCTCATTGAAGTAAAGCAATAGGTACTAATGAATATCCAATGTAGAAAATTTAATTTCTGTAATAAAACTTGGCAATTTGGCAAAAGTCAAGATGCCAAGTTTTTTTTAAAATTTAATAGTTATTCTTCCTTTTCAATTTCAGTAATAATATATAGAATTACACCAATTTGGTTTTCTGGATGCTCATTTTTATGAATTTTTTGCACTCTGGCATCAAAAGGATTTATTCCATTTTTTAGCAATGCAGCAATTACTTTATTATCACATTTTGGTAAATAGCCTAATTTAAAATTCTTGTAGTAAATTTCTACAGCTTTTTTATCATAGATATTTGTTGGTTCTGGTTTTAAAGTGAGTTTGCTACCAATTTTTAATTTTTGAAATGCAATTGCACCTTCATAATAGGAGAAGCCTGCAATACTAAAACGCATTAAATAATCTCTTTTTTTCATTTTTTAAACATTTTTAAATTAGAACACAATATTATGCGTGACTAATGCACTCTATATGCACAGTATTTTTTATGTTTACAAAAAGAAACTTTAAAAAGCTATGTCTACTAACAAACACGCTATTATTAGATACCAAACATTAGATAAATGTTTTTCTAATAGTGGAAAGAGATATTACATAGAAGACCTATTAGAAGCCTGTAACGATGCTATTTACAATTTTGATGAATCTTCAAATGGAATTAAAAAAAGGCAATTGTACGACGATATTAAGTTTATGGAGTCAGAACAAGGTTGGTCTATTCCGTTGGAAAAAGTAAAAGATGGTAGAAGAGCATTTTATAGATATGAAGAAGCTACTTTTTCTATAAATAGCCAGCCATTAAATAATGCAGAAGCAGAACAGCTAAAATCTGCCATTTTAGTTTTAACAAGATTTAAAGGGTTGCCACAGTTTGAGTGGGTAAATGAACTAATCCCTAAATTAGACAAGACTTTTGGTTTGTATAATAAAAACAAAGAAATTATTAGTTTCGATAATAACCAGTTTTTAAAAGGTACAGAATTTATTACACCTTTATTTAAAGCTATACAGAATAAGCAAACACTAATTATCGAGTATAAGTCATTTAAAAGTAATGTTTCACAAAATATTGTTTTTCATTCTTACCATTTAAAACAATACAACAATCGTTGGTTTTTATTTGGCAAAAATGATGAATACAAAAACTTAACCAATTTAGCTTTAGATAGAATAGAAACTGTTGAACAAAATTCTAAACCTTTTGACGAAACTGAACTCGTAAATTTTGAAGAATATTTTGATGATTTTATAGGTGTTACAAAACCTATAAATGCAGTTTTAACAAAAATAATATTAAATGCAACTGTTGCTTTAGCTCCATATATAATTACAAAGCCTTTACATGGATCTCAAAGGAAAATAAAGCTTTCGGAGAAAAACTTTATTTTTTCAATTGATGTAATACCAAACTTTGAGTTAAAGAAACAACTTTTATCTTTTGGAAATGAAATTACAGTAATAGAACCACTTGAATTAAAAAATGAAATTGTAGAAATTCTAAATAAAAATATAGATAATTACAACTAATGCAGGTGTAGTGCATAGATCAATTCTATATTTGCAGAGTAATTAAAAAACAAAGTTTAGAATTTATAATAATTAGTAGTAAAAATGGATAAAAAATACACAGAAATTGTTTCAACTATACATACAGGATATAATGTCTATAGTGGTTTATTAAGTGATTATGACTATACTTTTTTTGTGTTATCTACAATTTTATTTAGGAAGTTGGGGTGTGTTGAACTGGATGACTCTGAACATATGTTTGATTTTTCGAAAATAAAAGATAAAGAGACTTTTATTTTTTTTATAAATGAATATGTAGAAAGGTTGAATTACCTTGATATGATTGAAAAAGTAGATTTTGAAGGTGAATCTATTTATGATGTAACAGAACTGACGACATATATTTTAAAATTAGAAGAAAAAGTCTTTGATAGATATTATATACAAATGGTTGAGGTTTGTTTATCAAAATATTTTTCGAGTCATACTTTAACTATCCAAGATTCTTTGCAACCGCAAGAATTAAATCAATTAATAAATTATTTTTTACCAGAAGATAAAAACATTAGTGTTTACAATCCGTTTGCAGGAATGTGTTCTTTAGGGATGAATTTGAGTGATAATACAAATTATCTCGCAGAAGAAATAAACCCTGATGTTGCAAAATTAGCTGAATTAAGGTTTTTAATTTCAGATAAAAAGAATTTTGAAATTAAAAATACCGACTCAATAAAAAGCTTAAATGAACCATTTAATTATAAATATGATTTTATAGTTTCTACTCCTCCATTTAGCATATTGGAGACCAAAAGTATTGCATCGAGAAATGCAGATATGGAAAGAAATGATATGAAACTTTTAAATGGTTTTCTTTTTAAAGAATCTCTTAATAATTTAAATAGAGATGGAAGGATAGTTTTTACTATTCCAGAGAGTTTGTTGTATTCTAAAATTAAAGGTAATTATCAATTAAGAAAACAACTAATTTCTAATAATAATATAGAAATTTTAATCAAACTACCTAATAATTTATTTAAGTCGTCGGCTATACCTACTTATCTTATTGTACTGAGAAAAAATAGAGAAAGTAATAAGTTAATTAGATTAATAGACGCCTCGAATTTTGTTTTGAAGTCAAAATCGAAGCAAAACAGACTTGATATTGAAAAGGTTTTTAGGGTTTTAAAAAATGAAAACGAAAAAGCTTTTTGTAAACGCATTACTGTTGAGGAGGTTGAACAGAATGATTATAATTTATTAGTTAATAGATATTTTGTAGAAGATTTAAATTTAACTGAAAAGGAAGCTTCTCATTTAATAAAGTTAAATAAATTAGTTACAATTGTAAAAAGAGAGAGAGTAATTAAAGAAAAAGGGAAACTTATAAGAATAAGTGATTTATCTAAAGATAAATTAGATTATACTAAAACTTTTGAGGATTTAGAAGAGAGAGATTTAAAAAATAGTCCAAATTTATTAAGACAAAACACGTTATTATTGTCTTCTATACATACAGATTTAAAGCCAACTGCATTTATTAAAACAGATAGTAAAATCTATTACCCCCCTAATTTTATAATGGCTTGTTTAGTGGATTATTCTAAAGTAGATTTAGATTACTTGGTTTTAGAACTTCATAAAGATTATGTAATTAATCAAATAAAAGCTAAAAGAATAGGTACTGCAATCCAAAGAATTACCAGAAAAGATCTTTTAGAAATAGAAATTGTACTACCTAATATGGCAGAACAATTAAAAAAGGTAGATTTGTACAGGTCTTCTATTATCACTAAAAAGCAGGAAGATTTTAAAAAATTAGTTAAAAGCTATGGTATTGATGTTGCAGATGAAAATAGTTTTTTAAGACATCAAATTGCAGGAACTCTTAAAAATGCAAGAGGAAGTTTTAAGGCTATAAAACAGATCATTTATGAACAGATAGTCCCAAAATTGCCAGGAACATTGGATATTAAAAGAAATGAACTTTTAGAAACTACTTTATTTGATTATATTAATGTTTTAGAGAGAGATATTTTAAATATTACAAATGCTGTAAATGTAGTTGGTAAAGAATACGAATTGAAAAGTGTTAATTTACAGAGTCTGGAAATTATTGAATTTTTAAAGAATTATGTAGATGAAGTAAAAAATAGAGAAAATAATATTTTTGAAATATCTTTAAATGTGGATGATGAATTATTATCTGAAGAAAGAGTTGATAATGTTTATATAAATGGAGATGAGAAATTTTTAAGAAGAGTTTTTAATAACATTATTGATAATGCAGAAAAGCATGGTTTTAATAATAAAAATGAATCAACAAATAAAATAGAAATAGATTTTTTGTATGATTTTGATAATTTAGAACTTCAAATTGAATTTGGAAATTCTGGTTACCCATTACCTGAAAATTATTCTCATGAAGAATTTATAAGAAAAGGAAGTAAAAAAGGAGATAACTCTGGAGAAGGAATTGGAGGTTGGTATATCAATGAAATAATGAGATTGCATAATGGCAGGTTTGGTTTTACTGATGAAACTGGACCAGAAGGAGTTGGTGGAGATATGGTAACAACAATAGAATTAATATTTCCTTTTGAAATAAAAGTATAAATATGTATAAAGTATTATGGTTTGATGATAAACCAGAAGAGAATTTAGTAGACAAAGAAAATGCATTACTTCAAGGTATAAAATGTATATGTTTTAAAAATGCTGAAACAGGTTTAAAAGAACTTATTGATAATTATAAAGATTATCAAGCAGTAATTTTAGATGGTTTGTTCTACAAAAAAGCAACAGATAAAGGTACTCCAGATGATAAAGCTTTTGGTGAGGTTGCTAAAATACTGGGTAATTTAAAGGCAAAAGGTACTATTATTCCTTGGTTTATTTATTCTGGTCAACCATCCTTTGCGAAGGAAAAAAGTTCCTTATTAGATGTTTTCTCTAAAGAAGCAAATGCGAGTGGCAAAGTTTTTGATAAAAATAATGATGATGATTTTATTGAACTTTGTAATCTAATAAAAATAGAAGCAGATAAGAATCCAATTACCCAAGCAAGAAGAACTTTTCCAGAAGTTTTTATCCCTTTTCAAAATGGAATTATTGATATAAAACATGAACATCTATTATTAGATATTCTAATAAATTATATGAACGGTGATTGTCGTAAAAAAAATGTAACTGTACAAAGAGATTTATTAGAAGCGATACTTAAATCTTTAAATAATCCAATTCCTTATTTAAAAAATGAATTCTTTGATGAAAGACAAAATGGAAGACCAAATTTGGAAAACTGTGTTAAATATATTGAAGATAAAAGAATTTTTATACAAAGAGTAGAATTTAGAACAGATAAAAGAATAAAGCAAACAATACAATCTGCATTTAGAATCTTAAAAGAATCTACAAGTGAGTTATCTCATTTGAATGATAATGAAATTGTAAAATACCCATTTCTAAATAATACTTTTTTACTTTTACAAATATTGATATGGCTTCCAGGATTTGTGGACGAGCATTATGAATATTACATTTAACCCAACCAATGCAAATACACTGCACAAGTGATAATTACTTTTACATCAGTAAAATAATAAAACACAAGTGCTATGAAACTAAACGAACAAATGATTACAGGAGAATTAAAAAGTAAGATTGATAAAATTTGGAATGACTTCTGGACAGGAGGCATCTCTAATCCATTAACAGTAATAGAACAATTTACGTATCTCATATTTTTAAAACAATTAGATGCCAGACAAACCTTGGCAGAAAAAACAGAGAATTTATTAGGGATTTCTAATACAGATAAACTGTACACAGAAGCACAAAGACCTTTACGTTGGAGTTCTTTTAAAGAAAAAGATCCAGAGGTAATGTTCGATTTGTTTACAAAACAACAAAGAGATTTAGATGATTTAACAGTATTCGACTTTATGAAGAATATTGGAACACAAGGTGGTGTGTTTGCTAAATATATGAAAGGTGCCATCTTTATGATTCAATCACCTAAATTGTTAGACAAGGTTGTACAACAAATAGATGTTTTAGAATTAGATAAAAAAGATGTAAAAGGAGATTTGTACGAGTATATGCTCTCTAAAATTGCAGAAGCAGGTACAAATGGGCAGTTTAGAACGCCACGTCATATAATTCGTATGATGGTAGAAATTACCAAACCAAAACAAGATGATGTTATTTGTGATCCAAGTGCAGGAACAGCTGGTTTTTTAGTTTCAGCAGGACAATATATTTACGATAAACACCAAGATTGGTTTCAAGAAAAAGAGTTTAGAAACCATTTTAATAATAAAATGTTTAATGGTATTGAGTTTGACCCAACAATGTTACGTATTGGTGCAATGAATATGCAATTGCACGGAATGGATAACCCAACTTTAATAGGTAAAGATGCATTAAGTGAAAGTAATGGAAATATTAATGAAGCGTATTCTTTAATCTTGGCAAACCCACCATTTAAAGGAAGTTTAGATTATGATGAGGTAGAAAGTAGTTTACTTAAAGTTACCAAAACTAAAAAAACAGAATTACTCTTTTTAGCCCTAATGTTACGAATGTTAAAAACAGGAGGTAGAGCAGCAGTAATTGTACCAGATGGCGTTTTATTTGGTAGTTCTAATGCACATAAAAGTATTAGAAAAGAATTGGTAGAAAACCAACAATTACAAGGTGTTATTTCTATGCCTTCTGGTGTATTTAAGCCTTATGCAGGTGTAAGTACCGCTATTTTATTCTTTACAAAAACCAATTCTGGAGGTACAGATAATGTTTGGTTTTACGATATGAAAGCAGATGGTTTAAGTTTAGATGATAAACGAAATTTATTAGTAAATGAAGATACTTTTGAACAATGTTTTACAGAACCAGAAAATGTAAAAGAAGAAGTAAAAGGCAAATGTGATATTGCACAAATTTTATTAGATGCCAATGAAATTCTAAACAACGCGTCATTGCGAGGCACGAAGCAATCTGTTTCTGATAAATACCAAGACAGAACCCAACAATCTTTTTTAGTGCCAAAACAAGAAATTATAGACAACGATTGGGACTTGTCTATAAACCGCTACAAAGAAATTATCTATAAAGAAATTACCTATGAAAAACCAGCAACTTTAATACAACAAATTAAAGAATTAGACAGCCAAAGAAATGATGCTTTGTTGAATTTAGAAAAGATGATGCAATAATGGAGTTCGTAGAATTAAAAAAACTTTGCTCTATGAAAAGTGGAGGAACACCATCAAGAAGAAAACCAGAGTTTTATGGTGGTGATTTTCCTTGGGCTAAAATTAGTGATTTGGAAAAAAGTGCTGATGGTTATGTTTATGATACTGTTGAAAAAATAACTAAAGAAGCTTTAGATTCAATCAATAATAGAGTTTTTGAAAAAGGTACACTTTTACTTGCAATGTATGGTTCCGTTGGTAAAACTGCAATTGCTGGGATAAAACTTACTTCTAATCAAGCAATTCTTGGTTTAAATATTTTAGATGATGAGATTTTGAATATTTTCTATTTGAAATATTGGTTTCAATTGACTAAAGAAATTTTATTAAATAGAGCTGTTGGTGGTACTTTACAGAATATTTCAAAAACAATAGTTAGTAACCTTAAAGTGCCTCTACCAAAATTAGAAACTCAAAAAAAGATAGCCGCTATTTTAGATGAAGCTGATAAACTACGTCAATTAAACAAAGAACTCATTGCAAAATATGATGTGTTAACAGAAAGTTTGTTTTTAGAAATGTTTGGTGACCCTGTTACAAATCATAAAGGTTGGGAATTTAAAACAATAGAAGAACTTGTTAAAAACAAAAAATATTCTTTAAAAAGAGGTCCTTTTGGTGGTGCTTTAAAAAAAGATTGTTTTGTTGAAAAAGGATATTTAGTTTATGAACAATATCATGCATTAAATAATGATTTTTCATTTAAAAGGTACTTTATTGATGATAAAAAATTCAATGAATTAAAAGCTTTTGAAGTAAAACCAAGAGATTTAATTATCAGTTGCTCTGGAGTTTATTTAGGTAAATTAGCAATGATACCAGAAAATGCAGATAAAGGAATTATAAATCAAGCTTTGTTAAAAGTTACTTTAGATGAAGGAAAAATGAGAAATGATTTTTTTATTTTTCATTTTACTCAAAAACATTTTAGAGAAACTTTTTTTGATGCTAATAGAGGTGCAGGAATTCCTAATTTTCCTCCAATGAAAGAGTTTAAAAGGTTTCCATTTATATCACCACCAATCGAACTCCAAAATCAATTTGCAGAAAGAGTAAAAATCATAGAAAAACAAAAGCAACAAGCACAAGAAAGTTTGCAAAAAAGTGAAGACTTGTTTAATAGTTTGTTGCAAAAAGCATTTAAAGGAGAGTTGGTTAAAGAATAAATAATTATATTTAGGGAGTAAATTGAAAAAAAAGAGAATCGCTATGAAAAACGTCACTTATAACTTCAATAATTAAATTTAAGAAAGTAACTTTTAAGTAATTTTAAGTTTCATAAATGATGTAGTTTTTTTAGCATTAAAAAGATAACTTAATGCGTGTTTCAAAACTTCTTAAAGAGCTAAATCTATCTTTTGATAGGCTAAAATTGTATGAACCTTATTTAGATGTAAAAATAGAAAGTTTAAATCAAGAACTTTCAGATTTAACACGCCTAAAGATTTTGAGTATACAGGTAAATGCTAAAATCCAAATAGAAATTACTTCACAGAATTCACAGACAAATAAGATAGACTTAAGTCAATTTGAAAAACCAAAAAGACTAAGAAAGCCAAGAGAAAAAATAGCACTAAATAATTTCGAGAAATTTATAGGAAACATAGATTGGTATTATAATCACGCTACACAAGATGAATATGGTTTTGTAAAACATAGAGAATTAGGGGGTGTTTATTTTAGAGGAGATGTTGTTATTGGTATTCATCCAGAACGTTTAAGAGAAAATGAACAAGTAATTTTTGAGTTACGAAGTAGAGATTTACATGGTAAAAGAAAAAGAGCCACAAAATTATACAGAATAGAAGAAGAAACAGATATTTTATTTTTAATATCTAATGGTTTGTCAAGCTATCCAGACTTTTTAAATTATGCGTTGGTTTTGGCAAGAAAAGATAATTTTGTTTTAAAAAAGCCACAAAAAGATGAAATTACAGCTATATTTAATAGGTTTTTAAACAAGTCAGAAAATCCTGTGGATTTTTCTAAAGCCTTAAAAGTACTTAATCTAATAGAAAAATTAGAGTTAAAATTAAATACAACTGCATTTTACAAAACTTTAAATTCGAGTGAGAAATTTGCTCTTTTCTGTAACACGAATTATACAATTTCAATAGACGATATTAAAGAAAATTTAATAACATACGTTTTAGAAGATTCACAAGATAATTATGCAATATTAGAGAAACTAAAACCAGAAGAGAGAAAGAATCTTTTAGAAATAGTTTATAATCGAATTTTAGAGGGTGCAAAAGTTAAGAGTACAATAAATCTTTTAGGGTACTTAAATACTTACATTAACATTAATTTTAATAAGTTTCCACCAGAGATATTATTAAAATTATGGACTGCAAATAAATTAGATTTTTTTCCTTTAGAAGCTATTTATAAACACATTTTAGAATGTAATGAAACTATACTTTATCAAAAAAAAGAAAATCAGCCTTATAAGTGGATAGAGATAGATTTAGATAATATTTTCAATAATTTATCAGAAGAAGAAAATAGAGAGCTTTTTTTTAGATGCCTTTACGAAATTGAAGAAATAAAAGAGGTTTCTATTTTTCAAGATATATTGTTTTTTGTAAATAAAACTAAATTCGAAGAGTTACAAAAAGAGTTTCATACAATTATTTTTAATAAGTCTTCAGAATTTATAAAGTTGTATTTATTTGTAGAAGATTACACAGATGAAATAGATTTTCATAATTCAGTAATTTATACAGGTTTTCTCTCTTCGGAACAGCAAAAAGTATTTTTTAAGAAAGTATTAATGTTAATAGAAACCAATGTTTTAAATCTAAATTTAGAAGATCTATCTAAAATTATAGTATTTGAATATCAAGATAATGTTCTTGCAAAAAGCATAGATGGAGTTAGTTTAGATTTTACGTTAAGTATTATTTTAAGAATTGCCAATGACTTAAAAAATAATACTATTACCAACCAACAAACAATGTTTGAAATCATTGCAAATCAGATTAAAACCCCACAAGATTTTTTAGAAATTAATGGGTTTTTTAGTGAGTGTAGTGGAAGAACAATTTCAGAAGCTGTATTTACAGAAGTAGATGGAGAAAAAGTAATAGATTATATTACTAAAAAAACGGATTACAAACCAAGGTTTGCAACTATTTGCGATGGTAGGAAAGCAATTCATAAAATTACAAATGAACCCGTTTTATCTACAAATGAACAATTTGAATTTTGGTGGTGTGAGAACTCGCCTTGTTTTAAAATTTGCAGACATAAAACTATTCCAGAAAATTGGCGTAATTACACGTTAGAAGATGTTTTAAGAATATTAAATGTGCCATTTAGCCAACATCAATACGAAGTAGTTTTAGGTGTTATAAATAAAGTAAATAGATTTTTAGAACATTTAAAATGTACTTCTTGCAAAACTATTTTAAGACCCAAAGGGAATTCAAATTATAGTTTTTACAGAGTTTCAGAATTTTCTTGTACAAATGAAAGTTGTGTAAACCCAGATAAAGATGTGTATCTAACTCATTGCTTAAATGGAAAATGTTTAGACATAATTGATAGTAGAACTACTGTGAAGTGTAAACCTAAAAGTTTAGAAAATGTAGATAATACAGATAATTGTGGTTGGTATATTTGTAATAATTGTTTGTCTTGTTGTAGTTCAGAAAAGTTGTTGGCAAGAAAATATAATAAAGAAAAGTTTGGCGGTAATTATAATTGCCACGAAAGAGGTCATAGAGATTTGGGAATTATATGTTGTCCAAAATGTGGTTCAGAAACAGAAGAAAAAGCAATTAATTTAGAGAAATACAATAAAACTTTAGATTGGTTTAAGTCCAAAATAGGTACTGTTGCCATAGAGAAATATGGACAAAGAGATGATGGAAAATGGTGGTTTAGATGGCGACAAGGAAATATAGATAGAGATACTTTTAGAAATACTTTATTGCAACTTAAAAATAATGGTTTTCAAGTACCAAATTATAATACTTCAGATGATGTACAATTTATTTCTGAACCCTTTAATACACTAAACACAATACCAAATAATTTTGAGTGCGGAAATTGCAACCATATCATAGATTTAACAGATAAAGAAGTTTTTGATGTTTCAAGAGTTAAAGCTGTAAAATCATTCCACAATAATATTTTTCCAACTCAAGAAAAGACTAATTAAAATAAATGATAGAAAAAGAAAAAATAAAAGCATTATTAAGAAATACCAAACGAATTGTAGACCATCAAAATGAAATGATGATTGCAAAAGGAGAGAATTTTAATATATTTTCTGTATTGAGGATAGAGACTAAAGAGGATAAAACACATTCCGCATTTATAGCAGAATTATTAAACCCAAAAGGTTCTCATAAAATGGGAGCTGTTTTTTTAGAGCTTTTTTTACAAGTAATAAGCCATAGAAATAATTTAGAAAAATTAAATAAAGCTAAAGAAAATTTTGAACCAACAGGAGCAAAAGTAACCACTGAATACTATATTGGAAATGTAGACCTTAAGAAAGAAAAAGGTGGTAGAATAGATGTTTTCTTAAAAGATAAAAAAGGAAATTTTATTAGCATAGAGAATAAAATCTACGCCAAAGACCAAAACCAACAAATAAAAAGATACTACAATTTTAAAACAAATAAAAATACTGTTTATTACTTAACGTTAGATGGTAAATCTCCTTCAGATGATAGTAAGTTGGGTTTAGAAGTAGATTTAGATTTTTTTAATATAAGTTATAAAGACCATATTATAAGTTGGTTGGAACTCTGTTTAAAAGAAGTGCCTAACTTTAGTAGTTTAAGAGAAAATATCAACCAATATATTTTACTAATTAAAAAATTAACCAACACTATGGATGATAAATACCAAACCGAATTATTAGACTTAATGATGTCTAATATAGAAGAGTCTAAATTTATAGCTACCAATTACGATAATGCTGTAATGAAATTAAAAAGTAATTTCAGGAAAGATTTAAAAGTAAAGTTAGAGGATGGTTTGGGAGAGAGTTATTTTTTAGATATAGGAGGACCAACAAAATCCAATAAGATTTCACAACTCTGGATTCATCTAAAAAGTAATCCAGACTTTATATTTGGTATAGAATCATTTAGTGGGTTTGGTCATAAAGAAGGAAATATGTTTGTAGGTTTAATTTCTAAACCCGGTAAACTTTCAGAAACATTAATGAACTTACCAGAAGAAAATAAAATAAGTGATTGGTGGAGGCAGGTAAGAGTGTTAAAAACAGAAGATTTAAACCCAATCAATTTAGCTCACAGTTATACCATTAAAATTTTAAATAATAAAGGGAAAGAAAACCAAAGTTCTTATAAAAAACTGCTAAACACTTGTTATGAACAAATAATTGGTTTTGTAAGAGATTACGAAAAAGTATTGCCAGAAGAACTGTTTGTAAATGTAGAGAAATTATAAAAGAATTATTGCACAAAATACAGGAACAGCAACTTAAAACATTTACAAGTTTAAATGATTTTAGAAGACAAAAACCTTTGCCTACAAAACGTAGAGGTTTGTATTGGTTTTGGACAAATTTAAGCAACGCAGAATTAGAGCAAACAATAACTTTAGAAAACACTAAAGAAGTTCCTATTGGTAAATTAGTGAAATATAGAAAAGGGTTGAGTTGTGTCGCAGATATTAAAAAATATGATTTTAAAATAGTTTACAATGGTATTGGTGGTTACAGAACACCAACAAAAGCATTTGGTTTAAGAGAACGTATAAACCAAGAAATAAGTTGTAATGATTATAGAACAGGTACTTTAAACCTGAACAGAATGTTTTCTTTAGAAAATTGGGCAATCTCTTATTTTGATTTTGATGACAAGGAAAATATAGAAATATTGAAAGTTTTAAATTCTAATGAAACGTATATAGAATTTGCCAAAGAATTAGAAAATTTATGGAGATTAGAATTTGGTACTCCAATTTTATGCAGACATTAAATAAGAAATAAATATGTACACAATAGAATCTTATAAACAACCATTTTGGGCAAAAAGTGGAAATTTTACCAGAGGTAGAGACCCTTTAGGAATTCAAAATAGTTCTATTGCAGTTTATAGTACATTATTACCAGGAATGACGAATCTAACTTTAAGATTACGTTATTATGGTTTTTATTTATGGTTGTTAGATAAGTACCATCAATTACCAGAAGCAGATATTTTTAAACAAAACTATATTGGTCAGTATACATTTATAAGAAGAGCAGAGTTGATTTTAGCGTATCTAATGAAAAATAAATTTCCAAACGAACAAAGTGTTATTGGAAGTAATTTTGCTGAATCACACATACAGCAAAATACAAATATTGGCTATTATGATATTGAATTAGGAGCAGATAAAACAAAAACTACAGAAAAAGGAAGTGTTTATTGGGATTATACTTCTGGTGCATTAGGTCAGTATTATGCAGGTTCATTAATAAATATGAATCTGATAAATATTAAAGAGAATTTTTTTGAAAGAACTGAAGAAAAAGGAAAAGAATTAGCAGAAGCTTATGGAGTTTCAATTTCAGAAAATTGTAGTCAATTATTATTAAAAAGAATAAAAGAAGGTAAATTATACAGTAATGACTTTGATATTTTAGAAGATATTGCTTTAAATCAGAATGTGGTGAATACACCAGAAGGAGATTTTTACATCAAAATGTTATTAAATAATGATGGAGGAAAAGGTAAAACAGCTTTAGACGCTATTTCAGAACAACGTAAGGAATCTATAAAACTATTTTTATGGATTATACAAAATACGAAGGAATATAAAATGTGGGAAAATATGCCACAGCTTTCTTACCTTATGTGTACTATTTCTAAAAAAGAAGAAGTTTCTGAAGCTACTTATGGTTGGTATTACTATTATTTAAATGAAGTTACACACCATAGTTTAGAAACTATTTTTTGGGGCTTATTAGTGGAGATGGAGTTTGGAAATTATTCCTTACAACAATTTTTAAATGAAATTACTGAAAAGGTGGTGCAGAATTTTAAATTGAAAAAGGTAATTCTTAAAGATTATATAGAACAATTAAATACAGAACCATCAAATGTATCTGATAATTTAGGGGATATTTCAAACGCAGTAAAAAAGAACCTTTCTGTTGAGGGTATTTGTTATGGTATAACAACTTTACTTCATTTGTACAAAGACAATATTCCGAATGCTAAAGAAATTTCTGATTATGCAGTAAATCATTTTTTAAATACCAAAAACGGAAATGTAATTGATGTTTTTGAGAGATATATTAGAAAGAACCAAGAGTTAGAATTTAAGGAGTTTATTAAAAAAATAATTCAAACAATTCTTAATGAACATATTGCAGTTGCTTATAAAAAAATGGGTGATGGAGAAAAAAATCTATTAAAATTTTTAATTGAAGATAACTATTTAGTCCATATTGAAACGATGGAGCCTAACTTTACAAGTCCTCGTTTAAAAACACTTTTTAACTTTACAAGAGATTTAGATTTGGTAAATGATAAGGAACAATTAACAATTACTGGAGAAACTATTTTAGAGCAATTAAATAATGTTGAGGTATGATTGAAAATAAACTATTTCATGAAATACCTAAAAATGCAGATTTTCATTCTGCAATAATGACAACATATTCGTTTGATTTTTATCATTTTGAATCGCAAGTATTAAAAACGCTAAAAAGTAAAGGAGTTACAAATATTTCTGTATTTGCAGATACAACAATGTTAGACCAGAGTATTGGGTTTGCTACGTCACATTTAAAATCATTAAGTACTTCTTATAGTGTTTGTGGTGTGCCTTGCAAAGGAGCATTTCACCCAAAAATAATATTATTAGCAGGAGAGGAAGAAGTAATGTTAATTCAAGGTTCTGGAAATATTACGAGTGGAGGACATGGAAAAAATCATGAATTATTTAATGTTTTTTATGCGAATAAAGATGATAAAAAACAATTACCATTAATTCAAGAAGCTTGGTTATATCTTAAAGAACTTAACAGAAATGTTGAAGGAATATCAAAAGAAAAACTGAATTGGGTGAGTTCAAATTGCAATTTATTAAAGAAAAGTATAAAGGTAAAACATAAGTTTTATACAATTTCAGATAGTTTTAGAGCTGCACTTTTATATAATTCAGAATCTGGTATTTGGAATCAATTAAACAAATTAATTTCTTTAAAAAGAGCTACAAAGATTCATGTATTTAGTCCTTTTTATGATGAAAATGGAGCTTTGTTAAAGAAGTTTTTTGAAGCGAATAATACAATCTCAATCAACGCATTTTTACAGCCAAATAAAGGAATTCATCCTTTTAAAATGGATCAAGGAGAAAATATTCACTTTTATTCTTGGGAAAGTACTACAAGATCAAAGAAGCGTATAAATAAAATTCAAGACAGAAAATTACATAGTAAAGTGTTTCATTTTGTGATAGATGAAGAGGTTTATCTATTATTTGGAAGCCCAAATGCTACAATTTCTGCTTTTGGGAGTGAAAATTATAGAGGAATAAATGATGAGTTTGCAGTTTTAATTCATTTAAACGATAAGACAATTTTAGAAGAGTTGGGTTTAAATGGAGTTTACGAAAATGTAAAACCACAAGACAATAAACAAGCTGTTTTAGTTGAATCTGAAATTGAAGAAGAACAAAAAGAGAATCAACGTAAAATAAAACTTTTAGGAGTAGACAATAATAGAGGTGATTTAACTGTGTTTATTTATAATTCTACCGAACATGAAAAAGCAATGTTAGCAATTTATAATCATTGGGGAGAAATACTTGAAAAACATACGATAAGTCTTAAAAAAGATAAAATTAAAATTACACTTGATAAAAAAAATAATACCAATACCTCTGGTTATGTGCAGTTTTTAAATGAAGAAAATGTTATAATATCTAATAAACAAGTTATAAATAATCTTCAAGATTTATGGAATACCAACCCATCAGTAGAAAATAGAAAATTGATGAAGTTAAGTAGTTTATTAGAAACTGGAGATAATAAAGTTTTTGATGTAATTAATTTTTTCAATGATATTCATTCAAATAGGCAGACTAAAAGGAAAGAAATTGTAAATGATTCAGGGGGCATTGAAGAAAAAGAGGAAGAACATTCGCCTTCAGATATGACTTATGAACAGGCTATAGCTTTTAATGAAGAGAGCCAAAAAAACAAAGAAGTATTATCTCAACATAATACAGTTAAAGTTTGGGATGCAATTGAAAAACATTTTAGCGATCTAACTTTAAGTGAGTCTGAAGATGATATGGATGATGAGGAAGAAGCCGATGCTACTGACAGTAGGGAAAGAAAAGGCAAAAAAGAAAGAACTTCTCCTATTGAGCAGAATTCAATAAAAGTATTAGAAAATAATAGAAAGAATATTAGTAGATTTTTTGATAATTATATTATTGCTTTAAAAAAGATTAGTGCTTCAGAAAATTATGAGGTTGGTATTGTAGATTATGCAATGTTGCTAATTGTTTTAAATCATCTAATGCAGTATTCTGGCAGAAAAGTAATTTTAAAAAAGGAAGTGAAATTTGGTGGTAGCGATTTAGAAATGTTACCAACTTTAGGTAATTTATCTCAATTAGATAATTTTTCTGGAGCATTGTTAAATATTTTAGGTGCTTATGTAAATGTGTTTTCAAAATCTCAATTTAAAGTATATGATGATGATTTCCATAAGAAAAAAGCACAGCATTATATGCAGTTAGTAAAGAACAATATGTTATTTTTACTATCAATTTTTAAAAAACGTTATACTAAACATAGTAATGCAGAGCTTTGGGGAGACGTTTTAGCGTATAATATTTTAAATAAGTTTGGTGAATTAGATGTTGATTATGCAGATTCTTTAACCGAATTTTATAAAAATATAAGTATCAAAGAAGTTAATCATAATGATTCTTTAGCCGTTTTAAAGAATTGGCATATAGATTATAAAAATAATTATTCGTCAGATAATTTTTACGATTGTAAAGATTTAGGGTTGTGTTTAGTAAATAAATTTTTACCTACAAATGATAATAAGAAATTTATTAAAATAGTTAGACCAGGTTTTGATTTTGATGATGATGAAAAAGATTTCATTTTAAAAGAGTTGTATCAAATTGATACAGGCAAACTAATGATGTCTAAACAAGAACACAACAAAAGCAAGATAAAAAAAATAAGTATTTAGGGTAAATTAATATGAGCAACTTTAGTTTTCTAAAAGAAGAATTTTTACAACTCTATTACGAGTCAGCAATTGCAGAAAAATATACATTTACTGCACCAAAATACGCTGCATTACAATGTAGAATTACATTAGAGTTGGGTATTAATTGGTTATATGATAATGATGTAGAAATGGAGCGTCCTTATGATACTACTTTGTCTGCATTATTACATCATCAATCTTTTAGAAATACAATTAATAGAATGTTATTTCAAGAACTAAACTTAGTTCGTAAAATAGGGAATAACGCTGCACATGGTAAAAAAGTTTCTACTAAAGAAGCTTTAGTTTGTTTAAGAAGTATTTTTAGATTCACTACATACATCAGTAAATATTACAGTCAGTTAAATCCAGAAATTGATGTTTTTAATGAAAATTTTATAGGGAAACCAGAAGGAGCTATAAATGACAAAACTACAAAAGAATTAAAAGCCAGAGCAGAACAAGCAGAAGCAAAACTAAAAGAACTTAAAGAAGCCAAAGAAAAGCAAGAAGAGTTACAGAAAGAAAATGAACTCTTAAAATTGCAACTTAAACAACAGCAAGAGAAATTACTTGTAAGAAAACAAGAACGTACTAAAGCAATTGTTCAAGAAACAGCAATACCAATTCTTACACCAGAGTTAGAAACACGTAAGTTATTTATAGATGTTTTACTAAAAGAAGCAGGTTTTACTAATTTTAAAAACGGAGTAGATATTGAGTTTCCTGTTACAGGAATGCCAAAAGTTACAAATCCTTCAGGCGTTGGTTATGTAGATTATGTTTTATGGGGGAATAATGGTTTGCCTTTAGCAGTTGTGGAAGCTAAAAGTACATTACATAATGCAGCAAAGGGAAAACATCAAGCATTTTTATATGCAAACTGTTTAGAAAAAATGACAGGGCAAAGACCTATTATTTTCTATTCTAATGGTTTTGAAACCTTTATTTGGGATGATACTTTTTACCCATCAAGAGAAGTTTCTGGTTTTTATACAAAAGCAGAATTAGAGTTTTTAATTGAAAAAAGAAAGTCCAGAGAAGACATTAGAAATTTTACAGTAAATACAGATATAGCGGGAAGACCTTATCAATTAGAAGCAATTAAAAGAATAGGAGAATCTTTAGTAATTACAAAAGACGGAGATTTAAAAGGAAGAAACAGAGAGTCTTTATTAGTAATGGCTACAGGAAGTGGTAAAACAAGAACAGCTGCTGCTGCTGTAGATATGTTTATAAAATCTAATTGGGCAAAAAGAATTTTGTTTTTAGCAGATAGAAATGCATTAGTAACTCAAGCAAAGAATGCTTTTAAAGAGCATTTGCCACATTTATCTGCCATAGATTTAACTAAAGAAAAAGAAGATACAGGTACACGTTTGGTGTTTTCTACTTATCCAACTATCATGAATAAAATTGATAGTTTAAAAAATGAAGATGGTAGGTT
This sequence comes from Polaribacter haliotis, assembly GCF_014784055.1. NCBI lineage: Bacteria > Pseudomonadati > Bacteroidota > Flavobacteriia > Flavobacteriales > Flavobacteriaceae > Polaribacter > Polaribacter haliotis. The sequence goes on from NZ_CP061813.1 coordinate 3,545,836, forward strand.
TTATGGAGTTGGTCATTTTGATGTTATTATTATAGATGAAGCGCACAGATCTGTGTATCAAAAATATGGTGCAATATTTGATTATTTCGACGCTATTCTTTTAGGGTTAACAGCTACACCAAAAAAAGATATAGACCATAACACCTATTCTTTATTTGGAATTGAAGATGATGACCCAACTTTTGCTTATGAATTAACACAAGCCGTAAATGATAAGTTTTTAGTGCCTCCAAAAGCAATAGATGTTCCTGTAAAGTTTTTGCACGAAGGTATTAAATACAACCAATTATCAGAAAAAGACAAACGTAAATTTGAAGAGAAATTTGGAGATTTTACTATAGACGATACTGATGACGAAAATCCACAAATTCATAAAGGACAATTAAATAAATTTTTATTTAATACTAAAACTGTAGATACTGTTTTAGATTATGTAATGTCTAATGGTATAAAAGTAAATGGTGGAGATATGTTAGGTAAAACTATCATTTTTGCTAAAAATCATACACACGCAATTTTTATTGAAGATAGATTTAATAAAAATTATCCAGAATACAGTGGTAACTTTTTAAGAGTTATTGATAATTATGAATCTAAAGCACAAGATTTATTAGAGAAATTCTGTGATGATAAACAACACCAAATGCCACAGATAGCAGTTTCTGTAGATATGATGGATACAGGTGTAGATGCTCCACAAGTGGTTAATTTAGTGTTCTTTAAGCAAGTAAGGTCATATTCAAAATATTGGCAAATGATTGGGCGTGGAACACGTTTAAGACCTAATTTATTTGGACCAGAAAAAGATAAATCTAATTTTGTAATATTTGATTTCTGTTCCAATTTCGATTATTTTGATGAATTTCCTGATGGAATAAACCCAAGTACTGCAAAAACAATATCTCAAAATATTTTTGAAACAAAATTGCATATTATTGAAGCAATTAGAAATAGTGATGTTTCCACAGAACAAAATGATGCGTTAGCAGTAGTTTACACAAATGAATTACATAGTGATATTAATGCCCTAAACAAAGAGAGATTTGAAGTAAGAAAACATTTAAGATTAGTTACAGAGTTTAAAAGCAGAGAAAGATGGAGTAATTTATCTGTAGGTGATATTGTAGATATTTGTGCAAATTTATCCAACTTATCTGCGAAGAAAAATGAAGATGATGAATTAGCTAAACGTTTTGATTTATTGGCATTACGTTTACAATTAGCAATTTTAAAGAATGCTACATCACAAGAGAATTATATTACCAGAATACACGATATTGGTATTAAGCTTCATAAAAAAAGAAATATTCCTGTAGTAGCAGATAAACTGCCGTTAATTAATCAGATTAAAGAATTTCAATTCTGGTCAAGTGTAGATATTCAGCAAATAGAACACATTAGAATTGAATTAAGAGAACTTATAAAATTTATAGATAAAGACAGTATTGCACCTATGTATACAGATTTTGAAGATGAATTGTATGATTTGCAAGTAAGCGAAAAAGACATTTTACCAACTTATACAAGATTACAGAGTTACAAAGACAGAGTAGAATCTTTTATCAGGAAAAATAAATCTCATTTAGTAATAGATAAACTTCACAAAAACATTCCTATTACAGAAAGAGAATTAGATTTATTAGAATCTTTATTATTTGATGAAGAAAATAGAACAAAAGAAGATTACCAGAAGGAGTATGGGGAATTACCTCTAGGTAAATTTATTAGAAGTATTGTAGGTTTAGATATAGAAGTTGTAAATACGTTATTTGCAAATTATATTCAAAATGAAAATTTACAACCTGCACAAATTTCTTTTGTAAATAAATTAATTACTTACTTAAATTCAAACGGAACTCTTGATAAATCTTTACTTGTAAAACCTCCATTTACAGAAACGCACGATAATGGTATTATTGGTGTTTTTACTAATGAGGAAGATGTAAGAAAAATTATCTCTATAGTAGATTTGGTAAATAGTAATGTAATCGCATAACTCTAAAAAATACTTTCAGTAAAAAACCTGTCAACTTCACTATAGCCTAAAAGCCAACTTTATTCTCAAAAAAAATATTTTTCAATTTTTTTGAGAACTTTTCTATTTCCATAAATAATATTTAATGAGCACGACACCCCTCCCTGAATTTGCAGAGTGGGATAGTCCCCTGTGCTAAATTTAAAATTATTAAAAATGGTAACAGTAAAAGATTACAAACAAAGAGAATCTAAGGATGGCGAGAAATTTTTTGTGTTAGTTCTTCAAGGAGGAGTTTCACCTGTTAAATCTAACAAAACAGGTAGAATGTATTTTACTTCTAAAACAGCAACAGTTCCTTCCACATTTGATGAAAGTACTTGTCAGTCTATTGTAGGAGCACAATTTCCAGGAAGAATTGTAAAAGTTGAATCAGAACCTTATGAATTCACCATTAAAGAAACTGGTGAAGTAGTTAATTTAAGCCATCGTTGGGAATATCAAGATGATGTAGAAGAGGAAATTACTGAAAAAGTAATTAGTGATAGTTTAGTAAATTAATAGACTGTCAATAGTAGTAAAAAGAGCCTTTTAGGCTCTTTTTTATTTATATAAAATTAAAAATAATTCAATTCAAAATTATGAAATTACAAAAAGCTCAAAAGGAGCAGGTTAAATTAAGAGTTGGTATTAGTGGAGCATCTGGATTTGGTAAAACCTATTCTGCTTTACTATTAGCTTACGGAATGACAAATGATTGGAATAAAATAGCAGTTATAGATACAGAAAACGGTTCTGCAAATCTATATTCAGAATTAGGGAATTATAATACAGTAAATCTGCAACCACCTTATTCTCCAGAAAGATATATTGAAGCCATAGAACTGTGTGAAAAGTCGAATATTGAAGTTGTTATTGTCGATTCAATAACCCACGAGTGGAGTGGGAAAGGAGGGTGTTTACAAATTCATGAACAATTAGGTGGCAAATTTCAAGATTGGGCAAAAGTTTCTCCTCGTCATCAATCTTTTATTGATAAGATTTTACAGTCTAAATCTCATATCATAACTACTGTAAGAAGAAAAGTAGATTATTCTATGGATAAAGACCAAAGTGGAAGAACAAAAGTCACTAAACATGGTACTAAAGAGATTACTCGCGAGGGTTTTGAGTACGAATTGACAGTGAATTTTGAAATTATAAATGATAATCATTTAACACTTGCAAGTAAAGACAGAACTGGATTATTTATGAATAAACCTGAATTTATTCTTTCTTCTGGTACAGGAAAAAAACTATTGGACTGGTGCAACAATGGCAGAACTATAGATGATATTAAAACGGAAATTAAATCTTGCACAACTTTGGAAGGTTTAAGACATATCTATAGTAAGTACCCAAATCTACAAAGTAGTATTAAAGAAATCATTTTATCTCGAAAAAGAGAAATTGAAAATGTAGTAATACCAAATAAAGAAATAATAGAAACCATAAAACCAAGTAAAAATGGAATTAGCATTAACGCAGACTCAAAACCAGAGTAGAGTAATTGTACCAGAATATTATGAAGGAGATTTAAATAAAAATCATTTTATCGAAGCAAATACTAATTCAGTAACTCTTGAACATCTTACAAATGATACAATATTACCTGTATTCTCTAAAGATAATGAAGTTACTATTAGTCACGCAGAATTTATAAATGCGACACAAGAAGCTTTAAGAAATGTGTTTCCTTTTCATCAACAGACAGCTCCAAATATTAGAGTTTCTCATATAATTAAGGGAAGAGTTCCAAGTGCAATCGGGAAGCAAAAAAGCGAGTTGTTAGATGAAGATAAAACTATTTATTATGAAAGAATGGCTTTTGTGATTGGTTTGCCACAAATACAACAAGAAGTAAATGGGAATAAATTGTCTCTTGTTGTAGGTGGAGTTAGAGCTTACAATAACGAAAATCTCTATAGTAGAAAATCTATAGAGAAATTTAAGGTTTTTATTGGTTTCTCTAATTTTGTTTGTACAAACTTATGTATTTCTACTGATGGTTTTAAAGATGAAATTAGAGTAAGTAACAAAAATGAACTTGTAAGCAGAATTACAGAATTGTTTAGTAGCTATGACCAAGACAAACATCTTGGGAATATGGAAAGAATGAGTAAATTTTTTCTTACACCAGAGCAAGTTGCTCATTTGTTGGGGAAAATGAAAATGTATCAATTTTTAAGTAATGCAAGAAAAAAAGAATTATTTCCTTTAAATATAAATGATTCACAGATTAACACAATAGCCAAAAGCTATTTTAAAGATGATAATTTTAAAGTTACTACTGAGGGTGTTGTAAATCTTTGGCAATTGTATAATTTATTTACAGGTGCGGTTAAAAGTAGTTATATAGATTCTTTTTTACAACGTGAAGCCTGTGCTTACGAGTTTATCCAAGACCTATCTAATTCACTGCAAAATGAAGAATCCAATTTCTTTTTAATTTAAATACATAGCTAAAACTTACTACATAAATTTAAAATTTAAGCAGATGCCAGAAGAAGAAATTATTTCTTTTAATCAATATTATAGTCCAAATAGAATTCTTGTTATAACTTATTTTAATAAATTAGTTGAGTTGCATTGCCCATTTCCTGTTATTTTTAAGGAAAATACTTTAAATTTTAAAAAAAATGAGATTGTATATGTGACAGAAACAGGACTTACAAAAAGTGGAGATTATGTTTTTAAAATACAGAATAAATGGTTTGATCCGAAGCATTTTAAAATTTTATGTTACCAATTGTAAAGGTTTTAGCTATAAATTAAAAGAAAAGGAGTTTATATTGTATTTTGATATCCAACTTTTGAGACTGTTTTCTCCTTTATCAAAAAACTTCTGAAAACGTTAGCTAATTATTAACACAGTAATAATTATATTGCTGTGTTACTTTAATTTTATAATTATGAATGATTTAGAACTTTTTGATTTTTTTAATTTTTTTAAAAAAGATAATTTTATTGAACATTTATACGATAAGTTTGTAAGCCAAGGAGAACTTTTAAAGAATGAAAAAAATAAGGCTGTATTCAGAACGCCTGGAAATCATTTTATTGATGAAACCACAGGAGTGGAAAGTATAGTTTATCCCACAGAACGAGTTTTAGATTTTCAGAATGATTTTATTCCTAAACTTATTGAAATTAATGCAGAAAAATATTTGAATTTTTGTAAAAAAATGGAAATTAAATTATTAAACAATTTATCATCATGGTATTATTTTCTTGACTCATTAGCAGAAAACTTATTTAACGACAAACTTTTTTTTAAGCAATCAAAAAACTTAAATAATTATCCATCAATAAGAAAAAAGTTATTAGAAACAATAGAAGGATTATTGTTGAATTTTAACTCTAAGTTAGAACCTCCAACTGAAATCCATAAGATAAAATTGGGACTAAAAAAAACTGAAATTTGTTTTTTATTTTATTGGATGTTGGAAGCGGGTTATTTCCCAGAAAAGTTTGGAATAGAAAAATTGTCAAAAATTCTTCAGACGAATTTTATGCGAAAAGCTTCAATAGATAAGGATGTTTATCTGGAGATGAAAGACTCTACTTCAGAACTTTCAAAAATTAAAAAAGGTGAAATTATACCTTCTGAAAGGCTAATAAAATTTTTGAAAGATATAATTAATAAGCATGACAAATAATTCACTAAATTTTTTCTCAACTTTTTTGTTGGGTTTTTAGAACTTAATTTGATAAGGATAAGGTTATAATTTTCCAATATTTGCAATGTGATTCAGTCGCATTTTCACAAAAACAAATCTTAATGCTGTCTGAAAAGATTTAAATTTTTATTAATATAAACAATTTAAATTATGAATGTACAATCGAGCATATTTTGGTCTTTAGATGATAAGGGCAAAATCACTATCAATCAGAGTAAATTAACCAACTTTTTATCGGAATCAGGATTCAGTAAATCTATAATGCCAGATGGCAATATAATTTATTTAAAAGAAAAAGGAAATATAGTTTCTGAAGTTTATGATTCAGATATCATAGATTTTGTAAGTGAGCACCTCAAGAAAATTAAAAAGGAAGATGTTTTAGAAACATTCTCAAAAGGAGTATCAACATATTTAAGTCCAAGTAAATTAAAGTTGCTGAATACGATTTCTTTGTTGAACGATAGAGATAAAAAAAATTACAGTTTCTTTCATTTTAGAAATCAAAGTTGTCAAGTTGGCAATGGTAAAATTATTTCGACTGAATACGAAATGTTAAAAAACAAAATTTGGGATAGAAGAATTATACAAAGAGATTATACTCCTCTTCAGAGAAATGATACTTCTCAATTTGAAAGATTTTGCTTTAATATTTCAGGAAAAAATGAAGATCGTTATTTAGCTTTAAAAACTATTATAGGTTATTTATTACACAGATATCAAGACCCTAAAAATACAAAAGCAATCATTTTAGTTGATGAGAAAATTTCATTTGATGGAGAAGCAAATGGTGGTACTGGTAAAACTTTACTTATTAAAGCTATTGGTAAATGTAGAGAGATAATTATTATGAATGGAAAAGGTCTTAAATCTAAAAGTTGGTTTAAAAATCAAAGAATTGAACATACGACAGATTTAGTTTTCTATGATGATGTAAACAAAGAATTTAGTCTTGAAGAGCTGTATTCAGAAATTACAACAGGAATGGTTGTTGAGAAAAAATATAAAGGAGAATTATATATTAAACCAGAAGATTCTCCAAAATTGGTAATTTCAAGTAATTATGTGGTAAAAGGTACAGGTGGAAATACAGATGCAAGAAGAAGGTGCGATTTTGAAATTGCTAATCATTATAGTGGAGATTTAACACCTTTTGATGAGTTTGGAAACAATTTTTTTGATGACTGGGATTCAGATGAATGGAATGCATTTTATACATTTATGATTAAATGTGTTTTAGAGTACTTTGAGCATGGATTGATTACAGCCAAACCAATTAACTTAAAAATGAATGGTTTAATATATTCTACAAACCTTGAGTTTTTTTCTTTTTTAGAAACGGGTATTGTCGAACTAAATAAGTGGGAGTGTAAAAAAACTGTATTAGCATTATTTATTGAACAATATCCATTTTATAAAAATTTATCTCCACATAAGTTCACCAAATGGATGAAAATATATGCTAAAAGTGAAGGACATGTTTATGAAGATAAAAGTTCTGGAGGAAAATACACATTTTATTTAAAAACGGTTAAGGAGGTGAAAGATGAAAAATAGTAAAAAAGGTTTTGTCTACACTGTAGTTGACAAAAAAACAGATAAGGTGGTTTATGTAGGTATTACTAAAGACACCTTAAAATCTCGGAAAAATGACCACATTAAGAAGTCAAGAAGAGAAAAAAAATACCCTTTTCAAAATGCAATTGCGACTTTAGGAGTAGATGCATTTAAATGGGAAGCAAATACAACTTTACTAAATAATGATGAATTAGCAGAAAAAGAAAAAGAGTTAATTTCCCAATATATATTAAAAGGGAATAAACTTTATAATATTGATTCTGGTGGTGGAATTCAAAAAACAATTTATAAATACAAAATTGATGACGGTAGTTTATTAAAAACATTTGATTCCTTGGAAGAAGCTTCTAAAACTGTAAATTCAACAAAACAAAGTATTTCTAAAGCGTGCTTAAGTTCTACTTATAAACATCGTGGTTATTTATGGTCTTATAAATTTAAGGTGCCATTTATACAGGGTAAAGATTTAAGAAAAAAAAGAGTTGAAAAATTATCTCTTCATTCTGGTGAAATTATTGAAACATATAATTCAGTTGCTGATGCATCTAAAAAAACAGGTATTAATAAAACTTCTATTGCTAAAGTTTGTAGAGGTGAAAGAGTTTCTGCTGGTGGGTATAAATGGACTTTTTGCTTAAAAGATAAAGGTTATGGAATATGAGAAAGCTTTAAAAATAGCAACTAAAGTTAAAGAACAATTGGCTCCTCATTGCTACAGAATTGAGATTGCAGGCAGTATAAGACGGAAGAAAGCTGAAGTAAATGATATAGAAATAGTAGCAATTGCTAAAACATATGATGTAGGACTATTTCATAGTGGTATAGCGTCTATTATTAATGGATGGGTTAAAATTAAAGGCGAATTACCATGTAAATACACCCAAAGAATGTTGCCAGAAGGAATTAAATTAGATATTTTCTTTGCAGAAGAACATACTTGGGGAATGGTTTACGCATTAAGAACTGGTAGTGCAAGATTTAGCCACAAAGTATTAGCTAATTCTTGGGTAAGAAAAGGATTTAAGAGTGTAGGAAATTATTTATGGAAAGGGGAATACACTCGTGGATTTAGAGAGGAACAAGAATTATTTGATTTTTTGAAAATACCATTTATAGAACCAGAAAATAGAAATTAAAAACAATTTTGTCGTGGTAAAGGCACACTTTTAGGCACATCAAAAATAATGTAGTAACTTTACCTCTTGAAGGCAATAAGAAAACAAAAGAAGGTTCGAATCCTTCAGGGCTCACTTAAAGCTTCACAGAAATGTGAGGCTTTTTTGTTTTTATAGGTTTTGTAAGGGGTTACAGTGCTTCGCAACAATTTGTCATAATACTTCATTTTAACTAAAACCTTTAATAAAAGGGTAACTTTTAGGAGAACATTAAAAAAATATTTGTACATTTTTCTTATTTTATTTTAAACTTCAATTATTCTTTTATTCTATAACATATAATATATATAGTTATATTGTTTTATGTATTTTTATTTTCTTAAATTATTAAAATAAAATATATTATATGAAAAAAACAAAACTTGTTTTAATCGCCTCTTTTGTCTTAATTTTATTAAATAGTTGTAAGGAAGACTCAATTGCTAAAAAATCTATTCTAGAAAAAATTGAAACCCAATATTCTCAACTTTATGATTCTGCAACGACTAAATTTGATGATAACCTATTTTTACCTAAAACAATTAAAGACAATAAGCTTCGTCTTGTATCTAGTTATGAATGGACAAGTGGTTTTTACCCAGGATCACTTTGGTATTTGTATGAACTTACGAAAGATTCCAAATGGAAAGATAGAGCATTAGCTTATACTAAAAAACTAGATACGATTCAATATTGGGAGGGAAACCATGATGTTGGTTTTATTATAGAATGTAGTTATGGAAATGCAATAAAAGATACACCTTCTAAAGATTTTGATAAAATTATTGTACAAACAGCAAAATCACTTTCAACAAGATTTCGTCCTAGAGCAGGTATAATTCAGTCCTGGAAGAAAAGTAGTAAATGGGATTGTCCAGTTATTATTGATAATATGATGAATTTAGAACTCTTATTTCATGCGACTAAAATTTCAGGAGATTCTACATATTATAATATAGCAGTATCTCATGCAGATACTACAATAAAAAATCATTTTCGAAAGGACTATAGTACTTATCACGTGTTAGATTACGACAGAGAAACAGGTGGAATAGTTGCTAAGAAAACAGCGCAAGGTTATTCAGATGAATCTGCATGGGCTAGAGGACAAGCTTGGGGATTGTATGGTTATACAGTTTGCTATAGAGAAACAAAGTATCCAAAATATTTAGAACAAGCTATTAAAATTGCTGATTACCTAATAAATCATAAAAATTTACCAAATGATAAAATTCCATATTGGGATTATGATGTTCCTGTAGAAAAAGATACTCCTAGAGATGCATCAGCAGCATCAATTACAGCATCAGCTTTATATGAATTAGGTCATTTTACAAAAGATAATAAACAGTTGTATTTATCTTTCGCAGATGAAATAATGAAGAGTTTAAATTCTCCAGATTACTTTGCAGAGGAAGGAACCAATAAAGGCTTTTTATTAAAACATTCTGTAGGTAGTATCCCTCATGGAGTTGAAATAGATGTGCCACTAAATTATGCTGATTATTATTATTTAGAAGCACTTTATCGTAGTAAAAATTTAAAATAATTTATAATGAAAGTTTTAATAATTTTATTTACAATATTTACTTTTTCATACACATCAAATGCACAAACAGATAGAGATATTTGGGTTAAGGAGTTAGTAAAAATGGCTGATCCAATTCTTAGTAATTTGAGTAATAATCAATTAAAAGAAAAAATGCCTGTTGAACAAGCAGATTCTAAATCTACTGATAGAGCATTATTTGTGCATTTAGAAGGATTTGGAAGATTAATGGCAGGAATAGCACCTTGGTTAGAATTGGGTGTCGATAACACCATTGAAGGACAATTGCGTAAAAAATATTTAGATTATTCGCATAAAGCAATTTATAATGCTGTAAATCCTGAATCTGAAGACTACATGAATTTTTCTAAAGGAAAACAACCTTTAGTGGATGCAGCTTTTCTTGCACAAGCTTTTTTAAGAGCTCCTGAACAGTTGTGGAATAATTTACCAAAAACAACTAAACAATTAGTAATTGATGCTTTTAAAAAGACCTTTACAATTTCTGATATACCTTACAGTAATTGGCTTTTATTTTCTGGAACTATAGAGGCTTTTCTAATTAAGAATTCCGATTATAACGATTTTACTCGAATTGAGTTTGCTTTAAGAAAACATTTCGAATGGTATGTAGGTGATGGTCTCTATTCTGATGGTAAGTATTATCATTGGGATTACTATAATTCTTTTGTAATTCACCCAATGTTATTAGATATATTGGATGTTTTAAAAACAACAAATCATCGTTTAAAATCGATGAGTGATGTAACCTTAAAAAGAGCACAGAGATATGGAATTATTCTTGAAAGACAAATATCACCAGAAGGAACGTTTCCTGTTGTTGGTAGATCTTCAATCTATAGATTTGGTGCATTTCAAGTCTTAGCACAGCTTGCACTTATGGAAAAATTACCAAAAGAGCTTTCTAATGGACAGGTTAGAGCAGGTTTAACTGCAGTAATGAAAAGATTACATCAGGCAAAAGGGACTTACGACGATAATGGTTGGTTAAAAATTGGTGTTGTTGGAAGTCAACCTAAAATGGCAGAATCCTATATTTGTACAGGTAGTTTGTATTTAACTTCATTAGGTTTTTTACCTCTAGGTTTACCTAGTAATCACCCTTTTTGGACTTCTGAACCAAAGGAATGGACCATGGTTAAAATATGGGGAGGAAATCCTTCCGTAAAGAAAGATCATTATACGAATTAAAAATTATTGAATAGATTTTTTTAAAATTTATATAAATAAAAACACAGTGTTTAATTAACACTGTGTTTTTATTTATATAAATTAATTAATACTTTTTACATAGCAACTAAATCTCCAGAAACATCTTTTGATGGTAATTCTGATTTACCCATTAAGTAAATATCTACTTGTCTTGCAGCTTCTCTTCCTTCAGAAATTGCCCAAACAATTAAAGATTGTCCTCTTCTCATATCACCAGCAGCAAAAATATTAGGAACATTTGTTTGGTATTTTCCATATTCAGCTTTGTAATTTGAACGAGCGTCTTTGTTGATTCCTAATTTATCTGCTAAAGTACTTTCTGGACCTGTAAAACCAAGAGCAAGTAATGCTAAATCACATGGCCAAGTTTTTTCTGTTCCTTCAATTTCTATCAATTGAGGCCTTTGTCCTGGAACCATTTTCCACTCAACATTTACTGTTTTTAAAGCAGTTAACTTTCCATTTTCATCTTTTACAAATTCTTTTGTATTAATCAACCAATTACGTTCTGCACCTTCTTTATGAGAAGATGAAGTCTTTAATTGTAAAGGCCAAAAAGGCCAAGGAGTTGTTGGCGAACGATGCCCTGGAGGTTTTGGCATAATTTCAAAATTAACCACAGATTTTGCTCCATGTCTATTTGAAGTACCAATACAATCCGACCCTGTATCTCCACCACCAATTACAATTACATTTTTATCAGTAGCCATTACTTGGTCTTTTACTTCTTTCCCAAATAATACTTTTGTTTGTTGTGTTAAGAAATCCATTGCCTGTACAACACCATCTGCATCAATTCCTGGAGTTGGTAAACTTCTTCTTTCAGTTGCTCCACCACATAAAACTACGGAATCGAAACTTTTTAAATCTTCAACTTTATAATTTACCCCAACATTTACATTGGTTTTAAAAATAATTCCTTCTGCTTCTAGAATAGCAATTCTTCTATCGATAATTCCTTTTTCCATTTTAAAATTCGGAATTCCATATCGTAGCAAACCACCAACTTCATCATCTCTTTCAAAAACAGTAACTGTATGACCAGCTCTATTTAATTGTTGTGCTGCTGCTAAACCTGCAGGTCCAGAACCAACAACAGCAATAGTTTTTCCTGTTCTTGATTTTGGAGGTTGTGGTTTAATCCAACCTTCTTTAAAAGCACGTTCTACAATATTTTTTTCGATATTTTCAATAGAAACAGGGTCTTCTATAATACCTAAAACACATGATTGTTCACATGGAGCAGGACACAAACGACCTGTAAATTCTGGAAAATTGTTTGTTGAATGTAATATCCAGGACGCTTTTTTCCATTCACCTTGATGCACCATGTGATTGAAATCTGGAATTAGATTTCCTAATGGACAACCACTGTGACAAAATGGAATTCCACAATCCATACAACGTGAACCTTGTTTTGTCAATTCTTTCTCTGAAAGAGGAACTGTAAACTCTTTATAATTTTTTACACGATCTTTTACAGAAGTGTATTTTTCATCTTGTCTTTCAAACTCTTTAAATCCTGTTATTTTTCCCATGACATTATGCTTTTGTTAATTCTTCGAACATTGGTTCTTCTGTTTCTAAACGTTCTAATGCTTTTTTGTATTCTGTTGGCATTACTTTTACAAAGTTTTTTAAACTTGCATCCCAATCTGCTAATAAAGAAGCACCTTTTTTACTATCTGTATATAAAACGTGTTTTTCTATTGTTGTCTTTAAATCTAATGCATCCATATCTGAAATTTCTTCAAATTCGATGGTTTCAGTATTACAAAGACCGTTTACAAATTTGTTTTCTGGATCATATACATATGCAATTCCACCACTCATACCAGCTGCGAAATTTCTTCCTGTTTTTCCTAAAACAATTACTTTTCCACCAGTCATATATTCACAACAGTGATCTCCTACACCTTCAACAACTGTTCTTGCTCCAGAATTACGAACTGCAAAACGTTCTCCTGCAATTCCGTTTATATATGCTTCACCATCAACAGCACCAAACAAACAAACGTTACCGATAATGATATTGTTTTCCGCAATAAAATCTGCTTTTGCTGGTTTTTTGATGATTAATTTAGCTCCTGATAAACCTTTTCCTAAATAATCATTTGTATTTCCATCTAAAATAAATGTCAATCCATGAGCACCAAAAGCTCCGAAACTTTGTCCTGCAGAACCTGTGAAATTGATATTCAATGTATCTTCAGGCAAACCTAGATGACCGTAAATTTTAGAAATTTCATTACTAACAATGGCACCAACAGTTCTGTCTGTATTTTTTATAGGATAAGAAAGATTCATTTTTTCTTTTCTATACAAAGCTCTGTGAGAATCTTTTAAAATAGTAAAATCTAATACGTCTTCTAAATTATGATCTTGTTGTTCTGTATTTCTTACAGGAAGATGATTATAACCAACTGGTCTATGTAAAATACTCGATAAATCTAAACCTTTTGCTTTATAATGCTTAATCGCTTTATTTGCATTGATTTTATGCGTCTGACCAACCATTTCAGCTAACGTTCTGAAACCAAGTTCTGCCATTATTTTTCTTAACTCTTCAGCAATATAATAGAAGAAATTAATTACATGTTCTGGAGTTCCTTTAAAGTTTTTACGCAATTCTTTATCTTGAGTTGCGATACCAACTGGACACGTATTTAGATGACATTTACGCATCATAATACAACCAGAAGCCACTAAAGGAGCCGTTGCAAAACCAAATTCTTCAGCACCTAATAACGCTGCAATTGCAACATCTCTACCTGTTTTTAATTGTCCATCACATTCAACAACAATTCTACTTCTTAAATTATTCATTACCAAAGTTTGTTGTGCTTCAGACAAACCAAGTTCCCAAGGTAAACCTGCGTGTTTTAATGATGTTAAAGGAGAAGCTCCTGTTCCACCATCATAACCAGCAATTAGAACAACATCTGCTTTTGCTTTTGCAACACCTGCTGCAATTGTACCAACACCAACTTCAGAAACTAATTTTACATTAATTCTTGCTTCACGATTTGCATTTTTTAAATCGTAAATTAATTGTGCTAAATCTTCAATTGAATAAATATCGTGATGTGGAGGAGGAGAAATCAATCCTACAAAAGGCGTTGAATTTCTCGCATTTGCAATCCATGGTAAAACTTTGTAGCCAGGTAATTGACCACCTTCACCAGGTTTTGCACCTTGTGCCATTTTAATTTGAATTTCTCTCGCGTTTGTTAAATAGTGAGAAGTAACTCCAAATCTACCAGAAGCAACTTGCTTAATCGCAGAATTTCTACTATCACCATTTATATCTTTTTGGAAACGTTTTCTATCTTCACCACCTTCACCAGAATTAGATTTTCCACCAATTCTATTCATTGCAATCGCTAAATTTTCGTGTGCTTCTCTGGAAATTGATCCATAAGACATGGCACCAGTTTTAAAACGTTTTACAATTTCTGTCCAAGGTTCTACTTCGTCTAAAGGAATTGGATCTAAATTATCAAACTGAAATAAACCACGAATTGTCATTAAACTTTCCGCTTGTTCATTTATGGTTTTTGCATATACATCATAACTTGCTTGGTCGCTTAAACGAACTGCTTGTTGTAATTTTGCAACGGTAGTTGGGTTGAATAAATGACGTTCGCCATTTCTTCTCCATCTATAATCCCCACCAATATTTAAACTTAAATTTTTATCAATTTGATTATTTGGGTATGCTTGTTTATAACGTTGGTCTATTTCTTTTTCAATTTCATATAAACCAATACCTTCTATTCTTGAAGCAGTGTAAGGGAAATATTTTTCTACAAATTGAGAATTAAAACCAACAATTTCGAAAATTTGAGAACCTCTATAAGAATGTAAAGTTGAGATTCCTATTTTGTTCATCACTTTTAGGATTCCTTTTCCGATTGCTTTGTTGAAATTATCGACAGCTTGTTGCTCATCCATATCAACAATAAAACCTTCTTTTACTTGCGCTCTAATAATTTCGTTTACCATATATGGGTTGATCGCACTTGCGCCATAACCAAATAAAGTAGCAAAATGATGTGGTTCACGTGGTTCTGCAGATTCAATTATGATATCGAAAAAAGAACGTTTTCTTAAACGATTTAATTGATGATTCACAAAAGAACACGCTAACAAAGCAGGAATTGGAGCAAATTCTTGATTTACACCTCTGTCTGAAAGGATGATGATATTATTTTTGTTTTGAATTGCTTTTTCAACCTGAATAATAATGTTATCTAAAGCATCTTCTAAACCATTTAAACCTTGCGCTTTTGGATATAAAATATTGATTGTTGTTGCTTTAAAGCTTTCAATATCTATACTTCTAATTTTTTCTAAATCGGCATTAGAAATAACAGGGTTTTTAATATTTAATTTTCTACACTGCCTTTCTGTAATGCTGAAAATATTTCTATCTTTTCCTAAATTTAAACTAATATCTGTTACAATTTCTTCACGAATTCCATCTAAAGGTGGGTTTGTAACTTGTGCAAATAGTTGTTTGAAATAGTTTGAAATTAATTGAGGCCTGTCAGATAAAACTGCCAAAGGAGTATCAATTCCCATAGAGCCTAAAGCTTCTTTACCAACTTGTGCCATTGGTGTAATTACTTCTTGAATATCTTCAAATGTGTAATTAAATAAACGCTGACGTGTTTTAATATCAATCGTTTCAATTGGGCAAGTATCGCCAGTATAAGGAACATCTTTTAAATGCAAACGCGTTTTATCTAACCATTCTTGATAAGGTCTTTCTAAAACAATTTTTGCTTTTATTTCTTCATCTTCAATAATTCTACCTTCATTCATATCTACCAAGAACATTTTTCCTGGCTCTAATCTACCGTGTTTTTTTACGTCTTCTGGAGCGATATCAACCACACCAATTTCAGATGACATAATTAATTTTCCGCTTTTTGTAACGGTATATCTTGAGGGTCTTAAACCATTTCTATCTAATAAAGCACCAATGTAATCTCCATCTGTAAAAGGAACAGAAGCAGGACCATCCCAAGGTTCCATAATACAACTGTTGTATTCGTAAAAAGCTTTACGCTCCTTAGACATAGTTTTATGTTTTTCCCAAGCTTCAGGAATCATCATCATCATAATTTCTGGTAATGAACGACCTGTGTGTGTTAATAATTCTACCACCATATCCATTGAAGCAGAATCTGATTTTCCTGGTAAAATAATTGGGAATAATTCTTCGATTTGAGAGCCAAAAACGTCACTTTTCATGATTTCTTCACGCACACGCATTCTACTTACGTTTCCACGTAAAGTATTAATTTCTCCATTCTGACACATGTGCCTAAATGGTTGTGCTAGCTCCCAAGTTGGCATTGTGTTAGTTGAAAAACGTTGGTGAACTAACGCCAAACGTGTTACCAAATCTTTTTCTTGAAGATCTTTATAATAAGGACCAATATCTTCAGGCATAATAATACCTTTATATATAATGGTTGTTATCGATAAACTTGAAACGTAAAAATAACCGCTTTCAGAAGTTTTAGATTGTCTTATTTTGTGTTCTGCTATTTTACGAGCAGCATATAATTTTGCTTTAAAAGTAGCTTCATCTTCACTTTTATTTTTACCAACAAAAATTTGTTCGATATTTGGTTCAGAAGCTAATGCGATTGGTCCTAATTGGGTAGAGTCTACAGGAACATCTCTCCATCCTAAAATAGAAAGCCCTTGTGCTTTTATTTCGTTTGTAAAAGTAGATTTACAAAAATTGTATTGGTTTTTTGCTTTTGGTAAAAAAACCATTCCAACAGCATATTCTCTTTGTTCAGGAAGGTTAAAGTCACAAACTCTTTGGAAGTATTTATGAGGAATATCTATTAATAAACCAGCTCCATCTCCTGTTTTTCCATCCGAACTAACACCACCTCTATGTTCTAACTTTACTAAAATCTCTAAAGCGTCGTGAATAATTTGATTTGTCTTGTCTCCATTTAAATTACAGATGAATCCTGCACCGCAATTTTCGTGTTCAAATTCTGGTAAATATAAGCCCTGTTTCTCCATATTATAATAAATTATATCTGCTAAATTATATTTTTTATTAAGAAAAACTTAATGTTTTAATGTTTTTAATATAATTTTTATGATGAAACTAAAATTTAACTACAAATAGTTAAATTATAATAATTAAACCTTTTTATTTTGAGAAATTGATAATAAACAGAAAAACCTGCAAACTTTTTAAGGTTTGCAGGTGAAATATTCTTTTTTGTAATTTTTAGTGTTCGTTTAAACGGAAATCTGGATAAGCATCCATACCATGTTCATGAGCATCTAAACCTTCTAATTCTTCTTTTTCACTAACACGTATTCCCACTGTTTTCTTCAATGTAAATATAATAATAAATGAAGAAACAATACAGAAGCCAGCATAACAAGCAACTCCAATTAATTGTGTTAAGAAATTGTGTTCTGGGTTTGTAGAGAAAATACCTACAGCTAACGTACCCCAAATACCACAAATTAAGTGAACTGCAATTGCACCAACTGGGTCGTCTAATTTAATAGCGTCAACAAAGCTTACAGCAAAAACAATTAATGCACCAGCTATTGCTCCAATAATAATTGCACTTTCTGGAGTCATAACATCTGCACCAGCAGTAATACCAACTAAACCACCTAAAATACCATTTAAAAACATAGTTAAATCTAAGTTTTTATATTTTATGAAAGATACAATAGCTGCAACAACCCCACCAGCAGCAGCAGCTAAACAGGTAGTAACTAAAGTTAAAGAAGTTAATTCTGGGTCTGCAGATAAAACTGAACCACCATTAAAACCAAACCATCCTAGCCAAAGAATTAAAACTCCTGCAGTTGCTATTGGAATATTGTGTCCTGGTATTGCTTGTGGTTTTCCGTTCTTGAATTTTCCAATACGTGAACCTAATAAATATACTGCAACTAAAGCAGCCCATCCACCAACAGAGTGTACTAACGTTGAACCAGCAAAGTCATAGAATCCCATTTGGTCTAAGAAACCTCCACCCCATTTCCAAGAACCTGCAATTGGGTAAACTAAACCAACATATATTAATGTAAAAATCATAAAAGGTCCAATTTTCATTCTTTCAGCTACTGCACCAGAAACTATTGTTGCAGCTGTAGCAGCAAACATTCCTTGAAACAAGAAGTCTGTCCACCAAGTGTAGCCACCATCTGCATATTCTGGTGTCATTCCGTTTTCTGGAGGAGCAATACCAAAGCCAGCGAAATCAATAATTCCAGCAGATCCTTCTGCAAAACCAGGGTACATTAAATTAAAACCAACTAAATAGTATAGTAATAAACCAGAAGTTATTATAAATATGTTTTTAAATAAGATATTAATAGTATTTTTTTGTCTTGTTAAACCAATTTCTAAAAATGCAAAACCAGTATGCATAAAGAAAACTAGTGCAGTACAGATCATCATCCATACATTATTTGTTGTAAGTAATTCCATATTGTTTTATTTTGATATTTTCTTTAAAGTTTCACCCCCTTTTTCTCCGGTTCTAATTCTGTATGCTTCGTTAATGTCAGATACAAAAATTTTACCATCACCAACTTCTCCAGTAGCTGCAGATTTTAGCAAAGCGTTTATGGTAATTTGTTCAAAATCATCATTAACTACTATAGATAAATGTCTTCTTTGAATATCGCTAGTACTATAGCTAATTCCTCTGTAGACATGACCTTCTTTTTCATTCCCTAAACCTGTAACATCCCAATAAGAGAAGAAGTTTACATCTACGTCATGTAATGCCTCTTTTACGGCTGAAAATTTTGATTTTCTTATAATTGCTTCTATTTTTTTCATTAGTAATAAATTTTAGTTAGTTAATTTTTTAGAAAGAATAAACTGCTGCAAATGTTACTCCAGTCATACTGTCTTGAGCAGGTAATCCAGGAATAATCATATCGTCTGAAGAGTCGTATCTAATTTCAGGAATAAAATTTAAGCTTTCTGTTAGGGTGATGTTTCCAGATAAAGTAAATGCAGTTACACTTGCGTCTCCAGTTGCAGATGTTGTTTGATAATATTCCGGTCTTAGTCCTAAAGAAAATTTTTCGCTGAAAGAGTTCTGTAGATACAAAGCTACACCTTGGTAACCAGCATCTGCATCGCTAGAATTAGAATATGCCGCATTAATTCCTAAGAAAAATGAGTCTGATAAATCAAAACCACCTGTATAATCTAAATATAACACGTCGTTAAATCCGAATCCGTCAGCACCATAAGCAAGATTAAAATACTGTCCTTTATAACCTGTCTGAAAACCTAATTGATAATTTGTGCTCGGGTTTGCACCAGCAGTTATTCCATGAGGATTTGTAACTGCTAGCATAAAAGATAAATCTTCTGAAGCTGCATAATCCATTTTTAAACCAGTATGAGAAAAAGGTCCTGCATTAAATAGGTAAGATACAGAATAGTTAAAGTTTCCAGCTGGAGAAATAACTTCATATCCATAAAACGTATTAAATTGTCCTAGTGTAAAAGTTATTTTTTCTGACGCTTTGTAATATACGTACAATTGATTGATTGCTCCTTCATATGCGTTTGCTGCATTTGCTCTTGGTCCGTAAGCTAAATCAGCTACAACTCCTGCTTTTCCTTTTTCGTAAGAAAAAATAGTGTTTGCCATTCCTAAACCAAATCCGTTTGCTGCTCCACTTCCTCCATATAATACACCTACACTTCCTAAAGAGTTGTCTTTAAGGTTACTTGTGTAGTAAGTATCTACTGTTCCACTAACTGTAAATGTCCCTTTTTCTTCTTGTGCAGTTGCTGTTAAGCTTGTTGCTACTAATAAAGTTAAAATGATTTTTTTCATGATAATCGTTCTTTTAGTTGTTTTTTTAGTTTTATTGAACGGGTCAAATGTAGATATTAAATTTATATAAACAAGGGGGTGTAATTCTTAAAACACGTTAATTTTTGATGATACCCTCAAAAAAAGAGGGGTAAAATTGAAAATAATATATTTTTTGTTTTTTGAAGTACTCGAAAAAGGAGGTTTCAAAATTTAAGACTGGTAATTTTGTGATATCAATAAAAATGCACTTTTTGAAAAAAAAGTTCATTTTGTTGTATTTTTGAAGTATGAGATACCCATTTTCTTACATTATTAAGCTTCAGTTTCTTGGATTTAGATTTTCTGGTTGGCAAAAACAGACAAATGCGAAGACTTTGCATGATATGGTTGATAAAACCATTTCTTTTGTAATTGAAAAAGGGACTTATAAAACAATAGGTGTTGGTAGAACAGATGCGAAAGTATCTGCAAATTCTTATTATTTACAGCTTTTTACAGTTGATGAAATTGAAAAATGTGAATTTTTAAGTTCTTTAAATTCAAACTTTTCTGCTGATTTTAGAGCGCTTTCTATAAATAAAGTTGAAAGAAATTACAATATTATTAATGCTCCTAAAGTAAAGGAGTATCATTATTACTTTGCTTTTGGTGAGAAAAGTCACCCTTTTTCTGCGCCTTTCATGGTTTCTTTAGAAGAAGATTTAGATATTGAAACCATGCAAAAAGCTGCAAAACTCTTTGAGGGAGAGCATTATTTTCATAAATATTGTACAAAACCATCAGAAAACACAATTCTTAAAAGAACGATTGATTCTTGCGAAATTGTAAAAAATGATATTTTAACGGCTAATTTCTTTCCTGAAAAAAGTTATGTTTTAAAAGTAAAGGGAAAAGGATTTTTAAGATATCAGATTCGTTTAATGATGGCTACTTTTTTTGAAGTTGGAAAAGGAAATCTCGATTTAAACTTTATTGAAGCTTCTTTAAAAGAAGATAATGATAGAATGTTTATGCGAAATATTGCACCTTCTTCTGGTTTGCAATTATTTGACATCGAATTAGAAGATTAGCTAATAGATAAGCCTGCGCAAAGGATTGTAGCAATTGTTTGAGCTCTTTTTTGTTTTTCACAAAAAAAGCGAGTGCGAAAAGCCTGACCTGAAAGGTTGCGCCCAAAAGAAAAATCCACCTTTTAAAAAGATGGATTTTTATACTTTATATATAATGAGTAATTTATCCTTTGATAACGCCTCTCGAAATTACGATTTTTTGAATTTCTGAAGTTCCTTCGTAAATCTGTGTAATTTTTGCATCTCGCATTAAACGTTCTACATGATATTCTTTTACGAAACCATTTCCACCATGAATTTGCACAGCTTCTACAGTTTGTTCCATGGCAACTTTAGATGCGTATAATTTTGCCATAGCAGAAGACATATCGTAATTATTACCTTGGTCTTTGTCCCAGGCAGCTTTCATTACTAACATTCTTGCAGCTTCAATTTCTGTGTACATGTCTGCCAATTTAAAAGCAATTGCTTGATGATTACAAATTTCTGTACCAAAAGCTTTACGTTCTTTTGAGTATTTTAAAGCCAACTCATAACCTCCAGCAGCGATTCCTAAAGCTTGTGCAGCAATACCAATTCTACCACCAGAAAGTGTTTTCATTGCGAATTTAAAACCAAATCCATCTTCGCCAATTCTATTTTCTTTAGGCACTTTTACATCATTAAATTGTAAAGTGTGTGTGTCTGAACCACGAATTCCTAATTTGTCTTCTTTTGGGCCAACATGAAAACCTTCTGTTCCTTTTTCAACTATAAAAGCATTTATTCCTCTGTGTCCTTTTGCTCTATCTGTTTGCGCAATTACTAAATAAACATCTGCTCTTCCACCACTTGTAATCCAGTTTTTTGTTCCGTTAATTACATAATGATCGCCTTTGTCTTCTGCAGTTGTTGCTTGCGAAGTTGCGTCTGAACCAGCTTCTGGCTCACTTAAACAAAATGCACCCACAAATTCTCCTGTTGCTAATTTTGTTAAATATTTTTGTTTTTGTTCTTCGGAAGCGTAAGCTTCTAATCCGTAACAAACCAATGAATTGTTTACAGAAACAATTACTGAAGCAGAAGCATCTATTTTAGAAAGTTCTTCCATTATTAATACATAAGAAATGGCATCCATTCCACTTCCTCCGTATTTTGGATCTACCATAATTCCCATAAAACCTAAATCGCCCATTTTTTTGACCAATTCATTTGGAAATTCTTGCTTGTTATCTCTTTCAATAACTCCTGGTAATAATTCTGTTTGTGCAAAATCTCTTGCAGCATCGCGAATCATTATGTGTTCTTCTGTTAAACTAAAATCCATTGTATATATATTGTTATATTCGTAATTTAAGAGTGTAAAGATATCGATTTCGTAACATATTTTCAATAGACTTTTATTATTTTTACAGATATGAATAAAAAAGAAGTTTTTTCAATAGGAGTAATGTCTGGAACGTCATTGGATGGTGTAGATTTGGTCTATGTGAAGTTTGAAAAAGGCAATTACAGCGATTTTGAGATTTTACAGGCGACAACAATTCCATATTCGTTAGAATGGAAGCAATTTTTGCAAAATGCAATACATTCTTCAGAAAAAGAATTAGAAGATTTAGATGTTGTTTATGGAAAATATTTAGGGGGAATTATAAATAATTTCGTTTCTAATTTTAAAATTGAAAATATAGATTTTATTGCTTCTCATGGGCATACAATTTTGCATCAACCAGAAAAAGGAATCACATTACAGGTTGGTTCTGGTAAAGAAATTGCAAAAATTACAAAACAAAAAGTAGTTTGCGATTTTAGAACACAAGATGTGAAATTAGGTGGACAAGGAGCACCATTAGTTCCTATAGGAGATGAGTTATTATTTTCTGAATATGATTATTGCTTAAACCTTGGAGGTTTTGCAAATATCTCTTACAAACAAGATGATAAAAGAATTGCTTTCGATATTTGTCCTGTTAATATTGTGTTGAATAAATACGCACAAAAATTAGGTTTTGACTATGATGATAAAGGAAAAATAGCATCTAATGGAACTTTTTTAATGCAATTAGAAGCAGATTTAAGGATGTTGGAATTTTACAAAGAAAAACCACCAAAGTCTTTAGGGTTGGAATGGGTTCAAAAAGAAATTTTTCCAAGATTAGAATCATCTACAAGAAAACCAGAAGATTTATTAAGAACATTTACAGATCACATTGCTTGGGCTATCGCAAAAGTGATTACAAAAGATGCTAAAGTTTTGGTTACTGGAGGTGGCGCTTTTAATGAATATTTAATATCAAAAATAAAACAAATGAAAAAGGCAGAATTAATTGTGCCTTCAAAACAAATAATAAACTTTAAAGAAGCTTTAATTTTTGCTTTTTTGGGATTGTTAAAGATTGATAATCAGGTTAATTGTTTAAAGTCGGTAACTGGAGCTGAAAAAGATCATTCATCAGGTGTAATTTTTACACCATAGTTTTTAGTTTAAAAAATTTATAAAATCATTTTTTTACATTAAGTTTGTAAGTAGTAGTTTAATAATAATCAAAATAAATTTTTAAAATGAATCAACTTTAACTTCTCTAATATTAAAATTAAGTAGAAAATTGCTGAAAAAAGTATTATTGAAATTAAGTTGAAAACATCAAAATTTAAAAATGAAAGAATTATTAAAAAGATACGAAAATAAACAACCAGAAATCGTTTTTCATTGGAAAGACCAAGAAACAGATGCAGAAGGTTGGACAGTTATAAACTCATTAAGAGGTGGTGCTGCAGGTGGTGGAACAAGAATGAGGAAAGGTTTAGACCAAAACGAAGTAATGTCTTTGGCCAAAACAATGGAAGTGAAATTTACAGTTTCTGGACCAGCAATTGGTGGTGCAAAATCGGGTATTAATTTCGATCCAAATGATCCAAGAAAAAGAGGTGTTTTAGAACGTTGGTATAAAGCTGTTACTCCGCTTTTAAAACATTATTATGGAACTGGAGGAGATTTGAATGTAGATGCAGATAAAGATGTAATTCCAATTACAGAAGATTGTGGTGTTTGGCATCCGCAAGAAGGAATTTTTAACGGACATTTTAAACCAACAGAAGCAGATAAAATTAATAGAATTGGTCAATTACGTTTAGGAGTTATTAAAGTAATTGAAGACAAACAATATTCGCCAGATTTATCTAGAAAATATACAGTTGCAGATATGTTAACTGGTTATGGAGTGGCAGAAGCTGTAAAACATTATTATGATATTTATGGTGGTAGAATAGAAGGAAAACGTGCAATTGTGCAAGGTTTTGGAAATGTAGGTTCTGCAGCAGCTTATTATTTAACGCAGTTAGGCGCAAAAGTTGTTGGAATAATAGATAGACAAGGTGGAGTAATTAATGAGAAAGGTTTCACTAAAAATGAGATGACAGAATTATTTTTATCGAAAGATGGAAACCAGTTGTCAACAAAAAATATGATTCCTTTTGAAGAAATAAATGAGAGGATTTGGAGTTTGCCCGCAGAAATTTTTGTTCCTGCTGCAGCTTCAAGATTGGTTTCTCAAAATCAGGTGCAACAAATGATTGATACTGGATTGGAAGTAATTTCTCCAGGAGCAAATGTGCCTTTTGCAGATAAAGAAATTTTCTTTGGGCCAATTATGGAATATACAGATAGTCATTTAAGTTTGTTACCAGATTTTATATCTAACTGTGGAATTGCCAGAGTTTTTGCATATTTAATGGAAGCAAGAGTAACATTACCAATGCAAGACAAAGCAATTTTTGATGATACATCGAATATCATTAAAAAAGCATTGCAAAAGACATTCGCCAAAAGTGCATCAAAAACAAATATATGCTCAACAGCATTCGAAATAGCATTAAAACAATTAATATAAACTAAATTAAAAGTATGGAATCAATAATTATAATCGTATTCGTAATGGGGTATTTAGCCATTACATTAGAGCACAACATAAAATTAGATAAGTTAATACCGGCCTTAATTATGATGGCTGTTTGTTGGGCTTTGGTTGCACTTGGTGTAGATAATTTTACAACTTGGTTCGATTCTAGTAAACATGCTTTAGTGGATGGTTTTGGCAGTATGGTTCATGATGATAAATTGCATTTAGTTGAAGAAACTTTATTGCATCATCTTGGGAAAACTGCAGAGATATTAGTGTTCTTATTAGGAGCAATGACAATTGTAGAAATTATTGATTATTTCGATGGTTTTTCAACCATTAAAAGCTTTATAAAAACCAAAAAGAAGACGAAAATCTTATGGATTTTTTCAATCTTGGCTTTTATTTTATCAGCTATAATCGATAACTTAACAGCAACAATTGTATTAATTTCTATTCTTCAGAAAATTGTTAAAAATAGAGACGAAAGAATCTGGTTTGCAGGTTTAATTATTATCGCCGCAAACGCAGGTGGAGCTTGGTCGCCAATTGGAGACGTTACTACAACAATGCTTTGGATTGGTAAAAAAGTAACTACTTTAAAATTGATAGAGTATTTATTACTACCTTCTTTATTATGTATGATAGTTCCAGCATTTATTGCTTCTTTCTTACCAGCTTTTAAAGGAGAAATAGATTTTGAAGAAGAGGCAGATAAGCCAAAAAGTCCACATAGTGGAAGAATGTTATATTTAGGTTTAGGAGCTATTGTTTTTGTACCAATATTTAAAACAATTACACATTTACCACCTTATGTTGGTATGATGTTATCTTTAGCAGTTGTAGCAACATTTGCAGAGATTTATAGTAACTCTAAATTCTCAATTTCAAGTGTAGAAGGAGAAGAAGCAGAAGAGCATGCTTTAGGAGCACATCACAGTCCTGTACACGCATCATTATCTAAAATTGAAATGCCAAGTATTTTATTCTTCTTGGGAATTTTAATGGCAGTTGCTGCATTAGAATCATTAGGAATTTTATTCAATTTTGCATCTACTTTACAAGAAACAATACCAATGATGGGTACAGAAATGCATACTGCAGGAACTGCTGGAGTATCAGATTTAGTAGTTATGTTATTAGGAGTTGGTTCTGCTGTAATAGATAATGTGCCTTTAGTTGCAGCGAGTTTAGGAATGTTTTCTGAACCAATTGACAACGAATTATGGCATTTTATTGCATTTTCTGCTGGAACAGGAGGTTCTATGTTAATTATTGGTTCTGCTGCTGGAGTTGTAGCAATGGGAATGGAAAAAATAGATTTCTTCTGGTATTTCAAAAAAATATCTTGGCTGGCTTTAATCGGTTTTGTTGTTGGTTCTGCAACGTTTATGATTACAAGAACACTATTTTAATTATATAAAAATAAATTTAAAAATGTCATTTCATCTTTCCTTTGAAATGACATTTTTTATGCGATATAAATTGATTCGTAAAATGAAACAATTTTAAAAAAGATTAGTCGTTAATATAAAGAACATAAAAAAATATTCATGTTATCATTTTTTCAAGAAAATAAAGAATTGTTAGAAGAAACAGTTTCTGAAGAAAAAACATTATCCATCTACAAATTAATTATGGATGGTGGTTTAGGAGGGCAAATAATAATCGCCATACTTTTTGTTTTATTAGCAGTCGCTATTTATATTTATTTCGAACGATTTTTTGCAATTAAAGCCGCTTCGAAAGTCGATAAAAACTTTATGAATCAAATAAAGGATTATGTTTCTAACGGAAAATTAGAATCTGCAGATGCATTGTGTAAGAGTAAAAATACGCCAACTGCAAGGTTAATTGGAAAAGGAATCTCAAGAATAGGGAAACCATTAAATGATATAAGTACAGCCATTGAAACAGCAGGTAAATTAGAGGTTTATCAACTTGAGAAAAATGTTTCTGTTTTGGCAACAATTGCTGGAGCTGCACCAATGATTGGGTTTTTAGGAACTGTAATTGGAATGATAGTTGCAATTCACGAAATCGCAAATGCAGGTGGACAAATAGATATAAAAATGCTTTCAGACGGATTATATACAGCCATGACAACCACAGTTGCAGGTTTAATTGTGGGTATTATTGCTTACATTACATACAATCATTTAGTGGTTAGAACAGATAAAGTAGTCTATCAAATGGAAGCGAAATCTGTGGAGTTTTTAGACTTGTTAAACGAACCAGTATAAATAAGTTTAAGGTTTAAAGTTTAGAATTCAAAGTTTCCAGCCGAATCCTAAACCTTAAATATTGAATTTTAAATTTTGAATACGAAGCATGAATTTACGCGGAAGAAATAAAGTAGATCCAACATTCAATATGTCGTCCATGACAGATATTGTTTTCTTATTGTTGATATTTTTTATGTTAACATCCACTTTGGTAACAGTAAGTGCCATTGATGTTTTGCTACCAAAAGCAGGAGGGAAAACAGAAAACAGCACATCTGTAGCAGTAACAATTACTAATAAATCGCTGTTTTATATCGATAAAACAAAGGTAAGTTCATCAGAATTAGAAAGTGCGATTTTAAATAAAGTGGGGACAGATAAAAAGAAAACGATTGTAATTAGAGGAGATAAAGATGTGCCTTATAAAAATGTGATGAAAGTAATAGACATCGCAAATAAGAACAAATTAAAAATGATTTTAGCCGTAAAAGGAGGTAAATAATTTTTTGGGCGTTTTAACGGGCTTTCATTACTCGCTTTTTTTGAGAAAAACAAAAAAGAGCTCAAACATGCCATTCAATCCCTAACGCAAGTGCCTATTTAATAAAAAAGGTATAAACCAAATAAGACAATAATTCTTTATTAAAGAGAATGAAAATATTAGAAACAAGACATAAACGTAAATCAGCAGTAATCACAGCAATAATTTTAATGTTGTTGGTATTTGCAATTTTCAATTATGGAATGCAATATTTAGATCCGCCAGAAGAATATGGTTTAGCAATAAATTTTGGAGACTCTAATGTTGGAATGGGAGAACCTATTGTAAATTCAAAAAAAACAGCACCAAAAGTTGTAGAGAAAAAAGAAGAGGTTGTAGAAGAAGTAAAGGAAACTCCGAAAGAAATTATTAAAGAAGAAATTATTACAGAAGACACTACAGAAGATGTTCCTGTGGTTGAAAAAGTAAAAGAAAAGAAGAAAGAACCTGTAAAAGAAGTCGTTAAAAAGGAAGTAAAGCCTAAAGAAAAACCGAAGCCAAAACCGTCGAAAGAAAATCAAGATGCGTTAAATAAATTATTAAACGGAAATTCTTCTGATGGAGAACCAAAAGGTGAAGGAGATGATAATATAGAAGGGGTAAAAGGTAAAGAAGGAGGAGACCCAACTTCTTCTAAATATTATGGAAACACAGGAAGTGGTTCAGGAGGGAATTATAATTTAGCAGGAAGAAAAGCCTTGTCAAAACCAAAAGAACAACCAGATTGCCAAGAAGAAGGTATAGTAGTTGTAAGAATAACAGTAGATAAAAACGGAAAAGTAATTAGTGCAAGAGCTGGAGTTAAAGGTTCTACAAATACAGCTCCTTGTTTATTAAAACCAGCAAAAGAGGCTGCTTTAAAAACAAAATGGAATTCAGACTCTAAAGCACCGTCAAAACAAACAGGAACTATTATTTATAAGTTTTCTTTGTCCAAATAATATTTAATTTCATTATTTTTAGTTTTTATAATACCAAAATATTCTTTTAAGATAAATTAAAAATATGAAAATAGGAATTACTTTTAGTGCATTCGATTTATTACATGCTGGCCATATTACCATGTTAGAAGATGCAAAGCGTCAATGCGATTATTTAATTTGTGGATTACAAACAGACCCTACAATAGATAGGCCAGAAAAGAATAGACCAGTACAATCTGTTGTAGAACGCTATATACAGTTAAAAGGGTGCAGGTTCGTAGACGAAATAGTGCCATATGCAACAGAACAAGATTTAGAAGATGTTTTGCGTTCTTTTAAAATTGATATAAGGGTCATTGGAGAAGAATATGCAAGTAAGCAATTTTCAGGAAGAAAATACTGTGAAGAGAAAGGTATAGATTTGTACTTCAATAAAAGAGAACATCGTTTTTCAAGTACTTCATTACGTAAAGAAGTTCAAGAAAAAGAAAATTTGAAAAAGAAAGACAAATAAGCTCCAGTTTTCTAATAACTATATGACTTACAAAGAAACTTTAGATTGGATGTTTGCGCAACTTCCAATGTATCAAAGAGAAGGGAAAACAGCTTTCAAAAAAGACTTAACCAATATTTTAGCATTTTCCAAAGAATTAAATTTTCCAGAAAAAAAGTTTAAAACCATTCATGTTGGAGGAACCAATGGAAAAGGTTCTACAAGCCATATGTTGGCTTCTATTTTACAAGAGGCAGGCTATAAAGTTGGCTTATATACTTCTCCACACTTAAAAAACTTTACAGAAAGAATACGAATTAACGGAAAAGAAATTACGAAACGAAAAGTTTCTTCATTCATTAATAAAAACAAAGTATTTTTAGAAAAACAAAAATTGTCTTTTTTTGAAATGACAGTTGGTTTAGCTTTTGATTATTTCGCTAAAGAAAAAGTAGATATTGCAATTATTGAAGTTGGTTTAGGAGGAAAATTAGATTCCACAAACATAATCACTCCAGAAGTTTCTGTAATTACAAATATAGGTTTAGATCATACGCAGTTTTTAGGTGAAACATTACCTGAAATAGCATTTGAAAAAGCTGGAATTATTAAAAACAATATTCCAGTTGTAATAGGGGAGGAACAAGAAGAAGTAAAACAAGTTTTTTTGAAAAAAGTAAAAGAAACAAGTTCTGATATTATTTTTGCTTCAGATATTAAAGAATCCTACAAAACGGATTTATTAGGCGACTATCAACAAAAAAACACAAAAACTGCTGTTGTTGCAATTCAACAACTAAAAGATTTTACAATTTCCCAAGAAAACATCAAAAACGGTTTACTAAAAGTTGTAGAGAATACTAATTTAAAAGGAAGATGGCAGATTTTGCAAGAAGAACCAAAGATTATTTGTGATACAGCACATAATAAAGAAGGTTTACAAATTGTTTTAAATCAGCTTGAAAAAGAAAAATATGAAAAACTTCATATTGTTTTAGGAGTAGTATCAGATAAAAAAGTAGAAGAAATATTTCCTTTATTTCCCAAAGATGCAATTTATTATTTTTGTAAGCCAAACATCCCAAGAGGGCTTTCTGAAGAAGTTTTACAAGAAAAAGCAAAAGAATTTAATTTATTTGGAAAAAAATATTCTTCAGTAGAAAAAGCATATTCTTATGCGTTAAACAATGCAAATCAACAAGATATAATTTATGTTGGAGGAAGTACATTTGTAGTTGCAGAAATAATTTAAAATAAAAGTCATTTTTATTTTGGAGATATTAAATTCTGTGTTATATTTGCACCCGCTAAGGGCAATTAGCTCAGTTGGTTCAGAGCACCTCGTTTACACCGAGGGGGTCGGGGGTTCGAATCCCTCATTGCCCACCAAAGTAAAATCCTACATAATTTGTGTAGGATTTTTTGTTTTTAATAGTTTTTTAGAACTAATTTAATTAAGAATGTTATCGATATAATTTACAATTGTTAAATTTCTAAGTATCTTTCCAAACAAACTAAAACTTAATTAAACTTGAATATTTTTGAAATCATAGGTTGGATTGGATCTGCTCTTTTTATTGTTTCATATTTTCTCTTAAGTATAAATAAATTAAAGGCAGATAACATACCTTACCAATTAATGAATATATTAGGTGGTTTATGTCTTGTAGTATCTGCATATAGTACAAAAGATCGCCCAAACTTATTTACAAATGTCGTCTGGATGTTTATTGGACTTTTTGCTGTAATACAGATTTTAAAAAAGAAGGAAAGAAAAAAAAATAATTAAAATACTGGTGTTTTAGTTAGTTTTAGTAGGTCTAACGCAGTTTTTTTATAATGATTTAGTTTCACTAGATAATCTTCGTCGATATCATATAAAGACAAATAATAATATGCACCTTCAACAATGATAAAAATTAGATCTGCTGTTTTTTTTGCATCCTGTATATTTACTTCTCCATTTATTTTAGCTTCTTCAATTACTTTGCTTAGTAATAACCTTAAATTATCATGAAGTTCTCTATAAGCTGTTTTAATTTTTTTATTTCTAAAAATTAATGCAAATGAACTATAAAATACGCTATCATCAATCAGCTCATTCCACTCTCGTGAAAATAAATTATCTACTAAACGTAAAATACGAGATTCTCCTTTTTCTATACAACTAGCGGATAAGTAAATTTGATGGTATCTTTCTAAAATATAATTGATTAGTCCAAATATGAGGTCGTCTTTAGAATTGAAATAATGTAACACTAAGCTGGTGTTAACTCCCATTTCTTTAGCTACTTTTGCTAACGAGGCATTTTCTAACCCTTCTTTTTGAGCTACAACATAAAAAGCTTCTATAATCTCTTTTTGCCTAATATCCTTTAAACTTTTTCTTCCCATATTTTACAAACTTAACATAAACTTTACAATAATAGTGCTTTTTTTTTAAATTGACTGAACGTTCAATCAAAATATTTTATTACATTAGCCGCATATTATTTATTTAAATAACAGAAATGTAACTGTTTAAATTAAAAAGTTAACAAATCAACCTTAATAATTTTTTTTATGAAAAGAGTAACTAAGTTTTACGTCCTCTTGAAATGTAGAAGTAACATTAAAGTAATAAGTTTTTTATTTCTGTTACTATTTGCCCAACAAGGTTGGGCACAGTCAATTAATATTACTGGTAGTATTAAAGATGCCGAAACAAATGACCCATTACCTGGAGCCAGTATTTTAATTAAAGGAACTACAAATGGTGTAGTTGCAGATTTTGACGGTAATTATAAGATTACTGTTCCTTCAAAAGAGTCGATACTTAAATTTTCATTTGTAAGTTTTGAAACCCAAGAAATTGTAGTTGGAGATAAAACTACAATAGATGTAAGGATGCAAGTAGATTCTCAATCTTTGGATGAAATTGTTGTAGTTGGTTATGGTACACAAAAAAAAGTAAATTTATCCGGTTCAGTTGAGGTGGTAGATATGCAAAAATTAGAAGATAGACCAACTGCAAACGTATCACAAGGATTACAAGGTACTGTCGCTAACCTTAATATTACATTTGCAAATGGATCTCCAGGAGGTAGTGCAAGTATAAATATTCGTGGTTTTACTTCTATTAATGGAGGTAGCCCATTGGTTTTAATTGATGGTGTTCCTTCTTCTGAGGACGATTTAACTCGTATGAATCCAGACGATATTGCATCAATCTCTGTTTTAAAGGATGCTTCTTCAGCCGCTATCTATGGTGCAAGAGCTGCATTTGGTGTTTTATTAGTAACGACTAAAGCTGGAGGTAAAAGTAAGATTACCTATTCCAATTCTTTAATTTGGGGTAAACCAACTATTACACCAGATCCTATTACAGATCCTTATATATTTTCTAGATTATTAGATATTTCAACGAATAACACACCATGGGATTATGTAAACTATTCAGATGAAACTTATGCTTGGGCTAGAGATAGATCGAATGATCCAACAGTACCAAATGTAAGATTAGATCCACAGAACCCAGACAGATGGCAATATATGGGAGACACTAATTGGAATGAATATTTTTTCAATAAGTCTTCTTTTTCGCAAAATCATAATGTTTCTATGAGTGGTAAAGTACAAATAAATCCTGAAGAAGATAGTTCAAAATCTATTGGTTATTATTTATCAGCAAATCATACAGTTGAGAACGGATTAAATAGATTAGCCGAAGATTCTTGGGAGCGTAATGCAATTCGTAGTAAAATTAATATAGCACCTTACGAGTGGATGGATTTTGAAAATAATACATTCTTAACCTTCACGAGTAGAAATCTTCCTACATATGGACTTACTAATGTATATAATTTAAGACCAACTGATGTTGCAAAAAATCCTGATGGAAGCTGGGCCAATACTAGTGCTGGACGTGCAGCAGCAAGAATGATTGATGGAGGTAAAACTAGAATTGATGATACTGGAATACAAACAACTAATAAATTAAATTTTTATTTATTTAATAAAGATTTAAAACTATCTGCAGAGTATACTTATAAAAAAGATACAGACAGAAGACATTGGGATGGTACAAAATATAAAATTGGATATGGGCCAAATGATATTAGAGAGCAAGTAAATGAAGATTACGCTTATGAAGCCTTAAGAGAAAATTCTTATAGTGTTTTAAATCTTTTTGCTACTTATACTAAAGAAATAAACAAACATAATTTTACTGGACTTATTGGTTACAATAAAGAGGTAAATAAATTCGAATTTTTTACTGCTAACAGAGACGATTTAATTTCTTCGGATTTGCCAAATATTGCACTAGCAACAGGAGAACAAACTGTAAGTTGGGGATATTCTGATTGGGCTTTGAACGGAATTTTCGGAAGATTAAATTATATTTATAACGATAGATATATCGTAGAACTTAATGGAAGATATGATGGTTCATCAAGATTTCCAAAATCTAATCGATATGGTTTTTTCCCTTCTATTTCTCTAGCATGGATTGCAAGTAAAGATCTAGACCAGTCGATTACAGATGTAATGAATCAATTAAAATTTAGAGTTTCTAAAGGATCTTTAGGAAATCAGAATGTTGGTAATTACGGATATATTAACTCTTTAAGTACTGGGCAATCGAGCTATTTAATAGATGGAGATTATCCAAAAGCAGTATATGCACCTGGGTTAGGTGTAAATCCAGATAATTATACATGGGAAAAAGTTGTTACCACAAACTTTGGAGTTGATATGAGCTTTTTTAATAGCGCATTTAATGCATCATTTGATTATTACACACGTAATACAATAGGCATGCTTACTCCAAGTCAAGAATTGCCAGGTGTTTTGGGTACAAGTGCACCATTTGCAAATGCTGCAGATCTTCAAACAAAAGGATGGGAACTTACATTAGGCTATAAACATGTTACAGAATTAGATGGGAGTTTATTCAATTTTGGGGCATCTTTAATTTTATCCGATAGTAAAGCTAAAATAACTAGATTCGATAATGATGGGCAACTTTTTTCTCAATGGAGAGAGGGACAAGATATAGGTGAAATTTGGGGATTAGAAAATGATGGGCTTTTTGAAACACAAGAAGAAATTGATAATTTAGATCAATCATCAATTATACCATGGGGAGCTTTAACTATCGTGCCAGGTTGGCCAAGATATGTAGATCAAGATGGAGATGGGAAAATTACTAGAGGTCAATCATCTGCAGATCCAAAAGATTTAAAACTAATAGGAAATACACAACCAAGATATCAAATAGGTTTCAACATGAATGCATCTTGGAAAGGTTTTGATTTCAGTAGTTTTTTACAAGGTATTGGAAAAAGGGATTACTATCCAACAAATTATTTATTCTGGGGAGCATATCAGCAGCCATATGCTAATATGTATCCACATTTACTTGATTTCTATAGAGGTACTGGAGATAGTGATGCTTTACGTGCTCAACATTCACAATCATATATTGATGCTGGTTTAGCCGATGCAAATACGAATTCTGAATATCCAGTATTACAAAGTTGGTTAGCAGATTCAAACTATGGTGCAGGGTTAGATATTCCGCAAACTAAATATTTAAAAAGTGCAGCATATTTAAGAGTTAAAAATATTACGATTGGTTACACAATTCCAGAAAATATTTTAAAGAGAATAAAACTTTCTCAATTACGATTTTTTGTTACAGGTGAAAATTTATATGAATGGTCAAATATTAAAAAGTTTGTAGATCCAGAGGCTACTGGAAGTCGTGGCTTTGCTTATCCATTTCACCGAAAATTATCTGTAGGTATGAATATTACTTTTTAAATTTTTACATCTTAAAAAACAAAACAATGAAAAATAAACAATTAATATTACTAATAACTTTAGGACTATTCATTATAAGTTGTAATGATAATTTCCTAGATACAGCTCCTGAGGCTCAAATTTCTAAAGAGAATTTCTTTAATTCGGAATCCGACTTGCAGTTGTACATTAACGGAATACATACCCTTCCTAGTGGTGGAGCTCTTTTTCAAGGAGATCAAGGTACAGATGACATGGCTACAACAGGAGCTGTGGAAATTAAAAACATAATGGTTGGTACACCAAGTGCAGAAACAATAACTTCTGGATGGTTCTGGGGTGGATTAAGAAGTATTAACTTTTTTTTAGAAAACTTTGAAAAAGCCGATGTAGAAGACAATGTTAAAAATCACTTCGAAGGTTTGGCAAAGTATTATAGAGCTAATTTTTATTTCACAAAAGTAAAAAGATATTCAGACGTACCTTGGTACTCTAAAACATTAAACCCAGAAGACGAAGATTTATTTAAACCAAGAGACCCTAGAACAATGGTTGTAGATAGTCTTATGAGTGATATTCGTTTTGCTTCAGAAAATATTAGAGAAAATGTAGATCTTGGAGGTATACATAAATGGGCTGCATTAATGTTAGAAGCGAGAATAGCTTTATATGAAGGAAGCTTTAGAAAATACCACCCAGAATTAGGTTTAGAAGGAACTGCTAATAAATATTTTGAAATTGCAAGAAATGCTGTTCAAGAATTAATGGATTCTGGAGAATTTCAAATTTATAATACAGGTAACCCAAATACAGATTATGAGGCGTTGTTTCAATCAGAAAATTTAGCTGGTAACCCTGAGGCAATTTTAATAAATGTTTACGATGTTGAAAAAAACAGAAACAGTGGATGGGGAAATGCATTTGGTAATTACGAACAAAGTCCTTCAAAAGCATTAATGAATAGCTATTTAATGAATGATGGAAGTAGGTTTAGTGATAAAATAGGCTACAATACACTACCATTTGTAGAGGAGTTTAAAGATAGAGATCCAAGACTTGCACAAACTTTTGTTTTTCCAGGTTGGGTTAGAGCTGGAGGTTCATCTGCATACGTTCAGGAGTTAAATAAAAACTTTACAGGATATCACCAGCATAAAGGTATAAATAACACAGTAGAAAGCGCTGGAGTTGATGTTGCTGTTTTTAGATATGCAGAAGCCCTGTTAATTTTTGCAGAAGCTAAAGCAGAATTAGGAACTCTAACTCAAGCAGATTTAGATTTAACGGTTAATAAAATTAGAGAAAGAGTAGCGTTACCAAATATGAACTTGGTAATGGCAAATGCCAATATAGACCCTATTTTAGAAGGTAACTATCCTAATGTAAGTGGAGCTAATAAGGGAGTTATTTTAGAGATTAGAAGAGAAAGAAGAGTAGAATTTGCAGCAGAAGGATTTAGGTTTGATGATGTGATGAGATGGCATGCTGGAAAAATTTTAGAGGAAATACCACAAGGAATGTACTTTCCAGCTTTGGGCAAATACGACATGACTGGAGATGGAGTTGACGATATTCATATTTTAGCAAGTGGTGATGATATTCCAGTACCAAAAGAAACAAATTCTTTAGGGGCAGATTTAATTTACTACAAAGCAGGAGCATTTGGAGATCCAGCAGCAAGCCTTCTATTAAGCAATGGTACCTCTGGTTATATGGTAACAGGAACAACTCCTCAAAATTTCGAAGAGCCTAAGTATTATTATCGTCCAATACCAGTGCATCAAGTTGCCCTAAACCCGGAGTTAAAACAAATAATGGGTTGGTAATATTTTTTAATAATAATAAATTTAAAAAAAATGAAAACTATTAAACTAATAATAATTTTATTTATAGCTATAATAAGCGTTAGTTGCCAGAATGACGTAGAACAATATGATTTTGAGCGATATAAATTCGTTTCTTTTATAGATACCGAGATTTCTATTCCAGAAACATATACTGCCGATAATGCATCAGACTATCCTATATATTTAAGATATGATGGAAGTGTTCTGGATGAAGATTTTAGTGTAAACTTAAAGGTAACTGGAAATAATGCCAATGAAGGCGAAGATTATTCTGTAAGTAATACCGAAGTAATTTTTAAGGCTGGTGAAATAAAATCGGAACCTTTTAACCTTACACTTATAGATGATTTACTAAATAGTGAAAATGAAAGAAGTCTAGAAATTACCATTGAAAGTGTAAGTTTATCAAATGTTGATATTGGTGTAGGTATAAAAAATCAAAGTAATAAATCAATTATTATAAACATATTAGATAATGAATGTAGTGAGACAATAGATATTTTTAATACATCAAGTGTTGCAAACTCTGCAGGTAATACTACAGTTACTGGTAGTGTTTCTGGGTCAGTTGTGTCGTTAACAGGAAATCTAGTAAATTACGGATCTTTCCCTAATGCTAATTTAGAAATAACGCTTACCCCAACAATTGCTGGTGCAACTACTGGTGCAGCTACTTTTAATGATTTTGATGCAGGTACAGATAATGATGGTTATGTTTATCAACTTAGACAAAATGGAGAGGGAACATATGATATATGTAAGGGAGAAATTTCTGTTAGTATTTATGTTTACTATCAAAGTGGAGGTAGTTGGGTATATTGGAAAACAACTACAAATGTTTTTTCTGTTGGAGAATAAAATTAAAATTGGTTTGAGTTAATTTATTGTTTTGGAAAAGGGAAAAGATGCAAGTCATTCCCTTTTCTTTGTTTTTGTAATTAAAGTATTTAAAATGAATAAGATTTTTTTTGTGTTATTAGTGGTTTTGAGTATTCAAGTAAGTCATACTCAAAAGAATAAAAAAAAAGTTCTCTTTGTAATTGTTGATGGTATTTCTGCAGATGTTATAGAAAAAGTATTTACACCAAATTTAGATATTATTGCTAAAGAAGGCGACTATACACGTGCCTATGTTGGAGGTTTAAAAGATGGTTATTCGCAAACTCCAACAATTTCTGCAGTTGGTTATAATAGTTTATTAACAGGTACTTGGGCTAATAAACACAATGTTTGGGGAAATAGTATTAAGGCTCCTAATTATAATTATTGGACCATTTTTAGATTTGCAAAAGAAAATAGACCTGAATTAAAAACCGCTATTTTTTCTACTTGGTTAGATAATCGAACCAAATTGGTAGGAGAAAATCTTTCAACAACAGGTAACATACAACTAGACTATCATTTTGATGGTTTTGAGAAAGATACATTAACTTTTCCTCATAACGATGATAGATTATTTATCCACAAAATAGATGAACATGTTGTAAATGAAACTACACGATATATTAAAAAAAATGCACCAGATCTTTCCTGGGTCTATTTAGAATATACAGATGATATTGGCCATAAATTTGGAGATGGAGAGAAATTTTACAATGCAGTAAAAACAATGGATAACCAAATAGGTCGTGTTTGGGAAGCAATAAGCTATAGAGAAAAATTCCATAAGGAAAAGTGGGAAATTTATATAACAACAGATCATGGAAGAAACATTGAAACAGGAAGAGGACATGGAGGTCAAAGTGACAGAGAACGTCTTACTTGGATAGTAACAAATGCAAAAGTGAACTCCTATTTTAAAACGAAAAAACCTGCAATTGTCGATATAATGCCAACAATGTTACGAAGTCTTAACTTAAAACCAGAAAAAGAGCAACTCTGGGAAATTGATGGCATTCCACTTAATGGAAAAGTTTCAATAGCCAATGCTACTTCAAAAATTAAAGAAAAAAAACTTCATATTAATTGGGAGGTACTAAATAAAAAGGGTAAAGTAAAGGTCTATATAGCTACTACCAATAACTTCTCCAAAGGAAATAAAGAATATTATACTTTAATTGAAAAGGTTAAACCTAATAAAAAGGAAGTAGTAATTGATATTTCTAAATATCAGTCAAACTTTTATAAAGTTGTTTTAGAGGGGAAATATAATACCATTAACACTTGGGTAACCAATAAATAATTTAATACTTATGGAAGAAATTAAAAATTCGAAAAGAAGACAATTTATTAAAGACATTGGTTTAGTAGCAGGTGCATCAGCATTAGCTCCTATTATATTATCTGCCCAAAGTTGTACTAATAAAAATGAATCAAAAAGAGTTCTAAGAGTTGCACATGTTACAGATATTCATATGTCAGACGATAATGATGCACCCAATCGTTTTAAAAAATGTATAGCAGACGTAAAAAAACATAATGTAGACTTTTTTCTTAATGGTGGAGATACAATTATGGCTGCAGATTATGGTAATATTACTCGTGAAAGAGTACTAGAACAATGGAAACTTTGGGACGAATTAAAGGGCGAATTTAAAGGTTACGAAATGTACAGCTGTCTAGGAAATCATGATATGTGGTGGGCTGCTCCAGATAAAACAGATCCTATGCATGGAAAAGACTATGTAATTAAAAGGATGGAAATGCAAAGCAGGTATTATAGTTTTACCAAAAAAGGTTGGTATTTTATAGTATTAGATAGTAATAATTCTAGTGCAGGTTCTTTAGACCAAGAGCAACGTACCTGGTTAGAAAATGAATTGAATAGAATACCGAAAGATGCTTCAGTATTGGTTATGAGTCACTATCCAATTTTAGCAGTTAGTACCATTCCTTATGGAGGAAGTCATACAGATAGTAAGTATATTACTAAATTGTTTTATAAGCATCCAGAAAAAAAGATACATTGTATTAGTGGGCACATGCATTTGTTAGATACAGCAGTTTATAATAATGTTAATTATTACTGTAATGGTTCTCTAAGTGGATTTTGGTGGGGAGAAGGAGATAAAGATTCTGCAGGTAAATGTTGGTATCACGAAACACCTCCTGGATATTCAATTATCGATTTTTTTGAAGATGGTTCTGTAAGTAATATATATTATCCACATGGATATTAATTTAAGTATTTTTATTTGGCTGTAATGGAAGCTATATTTTACTATTTACAACAAAAAAACCTTTACAAATTGTAAAGGTTTTTTTGTTTTTAAAATCTTCGTTCTATAATAATTAAACGACAATCTTAGAACTATCACATTAAGTTGTAAAAATTTCTGAAGAAACACTTATAATTCGATTATTAAAGAAGTTAATCGAATTTGCATTAATAAACAATTGAAGCTAGTATTTAGTAAACAGATTAAACTTAGCTTAATTTATTATTAAACACCACAAAAGAGAAAATGTATATTGTTTTATAATACATATAATTAAAATATGGTTTTAATTAAATTATCACAAAAATAATTAACTATAGAATAGCTAAATTTGAATTAATATATTTGCAATTATATACTACAACATTAATATATATTATAATAACCAATTAAAAAATCGAAAAATAGAGTAATGAATAATAAATATACTGTTGGAAGTTTATATGCTGGTGTGGGTGGAATATGTATGGGTTTCGAAAAATCTGGATTTATTTTAAAATGGGCAAATGAGTTCGATAAAAATGCATGTGTAACTTATAGAGAGAACTTTAAACACGATTTAATTGAAGGTGATGTAATGGAGATTAATGAGTCTAAATTACCAAAAGTCGATATTTTAACAGCAGGATTTCCATGTCAACCTTTTTCTGTAGCAGGCTATAGAAAGGGTTTTGATGATAATAGAGGAAATCACTTTTTTAAAATTTTAGATTTTGTAGATGAAATGAGACCAAAAGTTTTATTTCTAGAAAATGTTAAAAATTTGGTAGGCCATGATAAAGGAAAAACATTTAAAATCATTGAAAAAGAAATCCGAGAAAGAGGATATACTTTTGATTCTAAGGTATTAAACACGAAAGATTTTGGGAATATTCCTCATAATAGAGAAAGGATTTTTATAATTGCTTTCGATAAAGAATTTGTAGCTGATGAAAATTTTAAATTTAACTTTCCTGATAAGGATAAGCTCACAAAAAAAATAAAAGATATTTTAATTAAAGACGAGGTTGATTCTAAATTTTATTATGGCGAAGATAAATATATGTATTCTATGTTAAAGGAGTCTATGAAAAGAGACGATACAGTTTATCAGTTTAGAAGACAATATGTTAGAGAGAATAAATCGAATGTATGTCCAACTTTAACAGCAAATATGGGAACAGGTGGGCATAATGTTCCCTTAGTAAAAACAGATTATGGATTTAGAAAATTAACACCAAGAGAGTGTTTTAGATTTCAAGGGTTTCCAGATTCCTTTAAATTACCAAAAATAGCTAATTCACATTTATATAAACAATCGGGAAATTCCGTAAGTATGCCAGTGATATATAGGTTGGCAAATCAAATAAAAGTTGTTATTGAAAACATAGAACAAAGAGTTGTAAAGCCTACAATATAAATTTTCAGTAAATATTTATAGCATCAGGTCTGTTCAACTCAATTATAGTAATAAAAGTCTCGAATTTAAAGTTCGTTAATTAGATAATTTAGATTTTTTAAATCGCCAGATTGAATGTAATAATTCTCGGCGTCCATTTTTATTTTACCATTTAGTAAGGAGTTTTTAGGTAAAATATATTCTTTATTAATCACATAAATTAAAGTATCTAAACTACAACACCCTACTATATCAAAAAACCAAT
Source organism: Polaribacter haliotis (assembly GCF_014784055.1). NCBI lineage: Bacteria > Pseudomonadati > Bacteroidota > Flavobacteriia > Flavobacteriales > Flavobacteriaceae > Polaribacter > Polaribacter haliotis. The sequence goes on from NZ_CP061813.1 coordinate 3,587,458, forward strand.
TTTGTGTGTAAATTTCTTTTCTCAAAATTTCTTTTTCTGATCCATTTTCAAATAAAGAATTAGTATTTGGTTTAATTCTAACAAAAATAAAATAATCATATTTATTTGAAGAGTTTTTATTTGTGATATTTGGAATATAATTTCCGTTAGAGTTCCAATCTGCTGTTTCTAATAAAAGTAAATTAGAGAAATATGCGGCTGACTTAATGCTAATTTTTTTATTATTAACTATTAAATCACAGTCGTCCCAAATTCCTTTTTCAGAAATAGAAAAGTCTATTTTTTCACATATAAATTTATTTTTTATAAAGAAGTTGTAGACTACTATTTCTGCTAATTTACCTTGTAAAGTATTTCTAAAAATATTAATTGGAGTTCTTACTTCATTTCCACCACTTCTAATAGCTCTATGATAGCCTTTTCCAAATGCCATTTCGAAGGCAAAATTAAAAGCATTTTCTAAATCTTTTTTTTCAATACTTTTTCCACTAAATTTTTTTTTATTGTTAATGAAAAACGAATTTTTTATTTTTTCTAGTTTCATAACATAAATGTAGTAAAATACTTTAGAAGATTAATATTTAGGATATTACAATATATTTTTTTAAAACTAGGTCTTTAGACCTAATTTTGTATATTTATCATTAAAATTTAATTTAAAAAAGTGTCTTATAATTTATTAGTAAAATAGATTGTAAATTAATTAATACATCCTTTATTAAAATGAAAACATATTACCTTTCCTTTATTTTAATGTTTTTTACCATTATTTTATGTGGGCAAGAAAATATTTATAAACTTGATATTACCAAAGGGGAAAACAGAAGTATAGACAGTTGGTTAAAAGCTGGTGGGGAAAATTCAGATGGACTTCGACTTGGCGTAAATTCTTTATTTTGGACAAAAGATGGTAAACCTTGGCTTCCAATTATGGGAGAATTTCATTTTGTAAGATATCCTCAAAAATATTGGGAAGATGAACTACTTAAAATGAAAGCGGCAGGAATTTCAATTGTTTCAGTATATGTTTTTTGGGTAAATCACGAGGTTACTCCAGGAAATTACAATTGGAAAGGCAACAACGATTTACGTCAATTTTTAAAACTTTGTAAAAAGCACGAACTTTTTGTGTGGTTACGTCCTGGGCCATATATTAATGCAGAAGCAAAAAATGGAGGTTTCCCAGATTGGATTAATAAAAAAGGAAAGCGTTCTAATGCGCCTTGGTATTTGGCAGCATCTAAAAAATATTATATAGAAGTTGCAAAACAAACAAAAGGATTCTATTTTAAAGATGGTGGCCCAATAATTGGTTTTCAAGTAGATAATGAGTTGGCACACGATACTAAAAAAACACATCTAACTTCTTTGTTAAATATGGCAAAGGAATTAGGTATGATTACTCCCTTTTATTCAGCAACAAATAATAGTAAACACTTTTATGAAAAAGGCGATATTATTCCAATGCAAGGCGCTTATCCTTATCGTGGATGGATGGAGCCAGAACCTACTATCGATTTTTTGTATTCTACAGACGAATGGGGAGCCATGAAAAACATTGGAGGTTTACCTTACGATGGTACAAAATTTCCAAGAGGAATGTGCGAATTAGGTGTTGGTTGTTGGCAATCTTATAACAACCGATTTGTTGTGCCTAGTTACGATTCCGAAGGACATGCACAAAACGCATTGGGAAGAGGAATTAATTTAATGGGGTATTTTATGTTCCAAGGAGGAACTCAAAAAGAAGGTTATCAAGGAAATAACCACCCACTGAATTACGATTTTCAAGCACCAATTGGCGAATATGGTCAAATAAGAGATTCTTATAAAAAAATTAAAGTAATTCATAATTTTATTACAGATTTTGGTTCAGAATTAGCCACAATGCAACCTGCGAGAGTAATACAGCCAATTAAAGACCCAACAGACGTGAAAACATTGCGTTACGTAGGTAGATTTAAAGACGAAAAAGGTTTTCTGTTTTTAACAACAACACAAGGTTGGGTAGATATGAAGCCTCAAGAAAATGTACAAATTGAGCTAAAACTGAAAGGGGAAAAACTTCTTTTCCCTGAAGCACCAATTACAATAAAGGAAAATACAAGTCCTATTTTTCCAATAAATTTAGATATAAATGGAGCGCAATTAAAATATGCAACTGCACAATTATTAGCTAAAGTAGAGGGTAATAATGGCGTTCCAAATTATTTTTTCTTCAAACTGCCGGGTGTAAATCCGGAGTTTGCTTTTAATGATAATACGTTTAAAAAGTTGACTTCAACTGCGGAAACAATCAATAAAAATGGAAGAACTTATATAAAACCAGTACCAGGAATGGGCCAAACTATTGAGATTATTGATAATAATGGTAAAAAAGCCATAATTGTAGTATTAACTCGTGAGCAAGCAGAACAAAGTTGGAGGCTTCATTATAAAGGAAAAGAGCGTTTATTTTTAAGCAATGCGAATTTGTTAATAGATAAAGGGCATTTGGAGCTTTTTTCAGAATCTAACAAAATGAATTTATTAACTTTTCCTGCGATTGATAATAAATTAAATAGCGTAAGAAGTAAAAATAACGGGGTATTTAGCGAGCATGTTTTTGAAACTCCAGAAACGAATTTAGACATCAAAATAAATAAAAAATCAACTAATAATTGGGTATTTAATACACCCAAAAAACTGCCTAAACACGTTAGAAATATTTTTGCTTATGTAGATTATATTGGGAGCAAAGCCGGTATTTTAGAAAATGGTAAAAATTATAGCGACGATTTTTTCAATGGAACTATTTGGGATATCGGATTAAGAAGATTTATGAATAATGGAAGATCAGAAATTACAATTAAAATTTCTGAATGGGACGATAAAGTAAAAGGAATTCCTAAAAATAAAGCTCCTAAAAACGATACTGAACGTAAAGGTTTAATTAGAGAAATTAAATTTAAACCAGAATACACAATCTCTTTAGGAAAGTAATTTTCAAAAATATATTATGATGAAAATATGTAAATATTTAGCAATATTAGTCGGTTTAATCTTTGCGAGTTGTGCAGGAGGAAAAAAAGAAGTTAAAGTGGAGGAAACTTTAGCAGAAAAAATGATGCATATTGAAGGGATGATTAATGTGGAAGCTGGAAAACCAAACAATTTCACTTTTACAGATTTAGGTGCTTGGCATGGCTATGGAATCACAAAAAAAGAAATCGAAAATAAAGAGATTTCTTTTCGAGGACCTATTTTTTTAGTGAATGGAGGATATTTCTACGAAAATAAAAACCAATCTGGACTTGTTAAATTATCTGTTGTAGCAAAAGAAGTTCCATTAAAATTCGAAAGAAAAAAAGCAACTCACACACCAGGAATATTGCAACAAGTTTTTCAAAATGAAAAATTAAAAATCTCACAAAGATTAATTTATATTTCTTCGGATAAATCTTTAACGGAAACTATTATTGAAAATGTTGGAGACCAAAAAAACACCCTCAATTTAAAGTGGAATATGGTGCCTTATACTGTAGATAAGGAGGTTTTTAAAACGAAAGGTAAAACTTTAATTATGAATACAAATCCGCATGGAGCTTATGGATTAGAATTTAATAATGATAAAATAAAGTTGAATATTACCGAAAATGGAACAGGAAAAGCTGTACTAAACAATGTTGATTTAAAACCAAATGAAAAGAAAACGTTCTATTTTGTTGAAACATTTTTAGCAGATGAAAAAATAGATTCCGAACGTTTTTTAAATCAATTAGAAACATCTCCTGTAAAAGAGGGGAAATCAGAAATTGAACTATTTGCAGAAAATAGAAAACGTTGGCTAAATTATTTTAATGAGATTACCAAACCAAATACAAAATGGTTAAAAGATGAAAATAATCAACGAATTGCAGCGAAATCTTTACAAACATTAATAACAAATTGGAGAACTCCAGCAGGAAACTTAGAAGGCGAAGGCATTTATCCTTGTCTTGGTTATTTTAATGGATATTGGGCTTGGGATTCTTGGAAACATGCAGCTGCACTTGTAGATATTGCCCCTGATTTGGCAAAAAAGCAAATAGAAGGTATGTTTATGTTTCAAAATGAAGCAGGAATGGTTGGCGATGTTGTTCGTTATTATAAAAGAGATGATAATTGGAGAGATTCAAAACCACCTTTGGCTGGTTGGGCTGTATGGCTTGCTTATGAAGCAACTAACGATAAAGATTTTTTAGAAAAAATCTATCCAAAATTAGTAAAATACCATAATTGGTGGTACAAAGAACGTGATGCTAACAAAAACGGACTTTGTGAATATGGTTCAACTGATGGTACACACCAAGCAGCAGCTTGGGAAAGTGGTATGGATAATGCAGCTCGTTTTGACGATGCTAAAGTTGTAAAACAAACATATGGAGGTACTTATAATCAAGAATCTGTAGATTTGAATACGTATCTATGGCAAGAAAAAGGGTTTTTGTCTAAAATGGCAAAGGCTTTAGGAAAACAACAAGATGCTGCCAATTTCAGTAAAGAAGCAAACGAATTAAAAGACAAAATAAATGACCGTTTTTGGGATGAAAAAGATGGTTATTTCTATGATTGGTCTTTAAGCAATAAAAAAATGATTAAAATTGTGGGCTCTGAAGGTTGGACTCCTTTATTTGCAAATCTTGCAAGTGAAGATCAAGCAAAACGTGTAAAAGATGTAATGCTAAACCCTGAGATGTTTAATACTTATGTGCCTTTGGGAACTCTTGCTGTAAATGATTCTAAATATGAAAAAGATGGTTATTGGAAAGGCTCTATTTGGGTAGATCAAATTTATTTTGGGGTAAAAGCTTTGCGAAATTATGGCTATAATAAAGAAGCAGATGAGCTTCAAGAAAGAACTTTAAAAAATCTTGAAGGAATTAGTGAACCAGGAGTTCCAATTCGAGAAAATTACGATCCACTTTCAGGAATAGGTTATAGAGGTGTTCAATTTAGTTGGTCTGCTGGGCATCTTTTAATGCTTTTAATGAATAAATAAAATTATAAAGATGAATAGAAAACTCTTATCTGTACTTGTTTTTTGTGTAGGATTTCTATCTTTTTTTGGATGTGGCAACAATCAAAAATCAGCATTCATAAAAAATAATTATCCTGAAGTAAGTGAACGAACACTTGCAGAAGCAAACACAACTTTTTTTATAAATCCTAATTCTGGAGACGATTCTAATTTGGGAACTTCAAAGGAAAAGCCATGGAAAACCTTTAAAAGAATCAATCAATTACATTTAACAGAAGGTAACACCATTGAAATTTTATCGGCAGGAGATTTTAAAGAATCTTTATTTGTAACAGGAAAAGGAACTGAAGAAAATCCAATAACTATAAATTTTTCAGTAGGAATTTATAATTTTTATCCTGAAAATGCTTATAAAAATCAGTTTCAAATTTCCAATACGAACGATGCTCCAAAGGATTTTAAAGCAGTAGCATTTTATTTTTTAGAAGCAGAAAATGTTCGTTTAAACGGAAATGGCGCAGAAATTATGTTTCGAGGAAAAGTAATGGAAACAGGAATTAGATATTCTAAAAACATTACTATAGAAAACTTAACTTTCGATTATTATAGACCCACTGTTTCTGAATTAAAAGTGATTAAAACAAACAATAGTTATGCAGATGTTGAAATACATGCAGATTCGAAATATAAAATTATTGATAGCACTTTAACTTGGGTTGGTGAAGGTTGGAAACACAAACCACAATCGCTTTGGCAGGCATTTAACCCAGAAACAGATAAAGTTGCAAGAACTTCTTTACCTGTAAATAATTTAAGTTTTTCAAAAATTGGCGACCAAAAAGTTCGTATTCATTTTGATAAAAATCCAGGATTAAAAGAAGGAATTATCTATCAAAATAGGAATACTTTTAGAGATTATGCTGCTGTTTTTTCTGAAAGAAGTAGCAATATTATTTGGAAAAATGTAACCGTACATTTTATGCACGGAATGGGTTTTGTTAGTCAGTTTTGTGAAAATATTACTTTTGATAATCTTTCCGTAAAACCAAGTGAAAAATCTGGAAGAACTTGTGCAGCTTGGGCAGATATTCTTCATTTTTCGAGTTGTAAGGGAAATATTGAAATTAAAAACTCGTATTTATCTGCAGCTAATGACGATGCTGTGAATGTACATGGAACTCATTTAAGAATTACAGAAAAACTGTCTAACAAAAAAATAAGAGTCCGTTTTATGCACCCACAAACCTTTGGTTTTGAAGCTTTTTTTGCTGGAGATAGTGTCGAGTTTGTTAGTAACACCAGTTTGCTTTCTTATTCAAAAAATAAAGTAGTATCAGCAAAAATGCTGAATGAAAAAGAAATGGAACTTGAGTTAAAACAGCCAGTTCCACATAATATAAACCCGAAAGACGTAATTGAAAATACAACTTGGACACCCAACTTAACGATTACAAATACAAAAATAGCTCACATTCCTACAAGAGGAGTTTTAATAACGACAAGAGCGAAAGTTCGTATTGAAAATAATGAATTTAATAAACCCACAATGAGTGGAGTTTTAATTGCAGATGATGCAAATGGGTGGTTTGAGTCTGGTCCTGTAAAAAACGTAATCATTAAAAATAATAAGTTTATAGATTGTGGTTCGCCAGTAATTAATATTCATCCAGAAAATAAAGTAGTTGTTTCTGGTGCTTTTGTTCACGAAAATATTAAAATTTCGAAAAATCTATTCAGCATAAATAGTGGAAAGATATTATTTGCAAAAAGTACTCGAAACATTCAGTTTACAAATAATACTATCGAAGCTAAAAAACGTTTTCTAATTGAAGATTTCTTAACGTTTAAAGAATCTGATGCTATAAAAATTGAAAATAATAAACAAATTTTTTAAAAAAAAAGCAACCAAAAAATGGTTGCTTTAATTACGTTAATATTAAACGTGTTATAAACGTACTTGTGGGGAGTAGTTATCTTATTGAAATTTTTGAAAATACTTTTAAAGTATCTCTTTTTACAATTTTTGCATTGTCTAAAGTCACTTTAATAACATGCTCTGGATTAGATACCTGAAACACATAACTAAACTGTCTAAATGATGTAACATGATAGTTTGGAAACTCTTTTTCAACAACAGTTTTGTTAGACTCGTAATGTTCTAATTCTGTTTTTACTGGTTGACAACTCATTAGTAAACTCCCTACAAATGTTAAAGTTAATAACACTTTTTTCATAATAAATAATTTAAATAATTTTAATAAAAAACTATTATTTAATTTTCAGAGACTAACTTTTGTAGGGATTGAAGTTATGGTTATTCTGAAACTATTAAAATAATAGAACAAAAATACGCGTAAAGTTAGGGTGCTTTAATTGTATTATAATAAATAATTGCAACTAAAAATTAATTTAGCCAAATTGTTGAACTTATTATAAATTGTAAAAAGGGAGTAACAATTATTTCTAATTGAGATTGCAAAGATACATAAAATTATTTCAACTTTAAAAATGAAAAATTATATTTTATTCCAAAATTAATAAAAGGATTGCTAAGACTGCCTCCTTTAGCTTTTACATACCCAGCAGAACTACGTAAGCTTAAAGTGTTATTTAATTGGTAATCAACACCTAAGCTTGGTTTTATAATAAGGCCTTCTCCTGTGCTAATATTTCCTCCTCCTGCAGCTCCTCCTAAAATTTGTGTATAAAAAGTAATATTATCATGTAATATGGGGTTAGTTCTTATTCCAACACCAACCAAACCTTCTGCATAAGCACCTGCGTCTCCAAAATTTGCAAATGAGGTTTGTCCTGCAACAAATATATTTTTATTAATATCTAAATTAACTTGTAAAGATATTTGGTGCATATCTTCAGTAGGATTCGTTATTCTTTTTGCTTTAAAATACCAATCTTGTTTTACGATTACTTCAAATCCTTTAAAAACAGCGTTATTAAAATTAGAAGTATCATTATAAGTACCATTTCTTTCAATATAATATTTTAATCCTGCTCCAAAGGAAGAAGTTGCGAAATACTTATTAGGAGTTAATAAAAAACCTTTATTTACAGATAAGTAGAGGTCTTTATATATTTTTTGTTCAAAGGAAATATCGGGATATAATAAGAAACCACCTTGTGTATCTACACCACCACCACCACCAGCTCCTATTCCGAATTTTGCTTGAATATTAGTACGGTTTTTATTCATAGATAAGTGATATCCACCACCTAAAAACACATCCATATAACCAGCTCTTATTCCACTGTAAGCGCCATCTACTTTTAAAAATGCAAACCAGTTTTTATTGATATAAGAAGCGAGTTCAAAACCTGCTAAACGAATTGTTTTTCCATTTAAAACTTCTCCAGTTGTAGCATCTGCTTCACTTGTAACTCTTAAATTATTTAAATGAAGCATTAAAGAAGTTCTATTTGTTTTTTGATTCCAGCTAGATTCTTTTAAATCTGTAACCGAAAACTCTTTTTCTGAGGCTTTATAATTAGAGTATTCAAAATCTAAAGGAATTTCTAAAGCGACATTTAATTGATGGCCAGATATATTTCCTCCATCGAAAAAATCGACATAACTCCAACCACCATTCAAGGTGAAATCTTTAAAATCATAACCTAAATTTACATGGGGTAAAATAAAGGCGCCTCCACCATCTGGAGCTGAAGCACCTCCACCACCACCAAAATGGAAGCCAGCATCGAGATATAAAGTTTTATTTAAATATTTTTTTATTCCTGCATTTACACCAAGTGTAAAAAAACCTCCTTTATTACCTGTTACTGCACCGTAAATTCCAAAACCTGCATATGCCCAATCGTTTAACATTAAATTGTAATGAATACCAGTAAAACCCATATTTGGGTCATCTATACCTAATGGATTAATAGGTAAGTCTAAAGACTGAAAATCTATTCTAGCAAATGCTTTTTGAGTAATTTTATTTGGAATAATATCAGACTGCGAAAAAATAATTTGATTTAAAAAAAGTATTGTAAATAATAATAGATGTTTTTTCATGTTATCTTTTTTGAATAGAAATAACTACAGTTTTTGAAGCTGGTGTATTACTAATTTTGGCCACACTTTTAATAGGAACCAATACGTTTGCTTCAGGGAAATAGGTAGCTGTACATTGCTTTGGAATATTATATGGAATTGCTAGAAAACTTTTCGCTTCTCGTTTTTCATCATTAAAATGACTTGTTAAATTCACTAAATCTAATTTTTTTAAACCTTGTTGTTTCATGTCTTCTTCATTCATAAAGATAACTCTTCTTTCGTTTAGAACACCTCTGTAACGATCGTTTAAACCATAAATTGTGGTATTATATTGGTCGTGCGTTCGAATTGTCATCATTAAAAATTGATTTTTTTTCAATATAATATCCGAAGGTAAGTTTTTACTAAAATTCGCTTTACCAGTTGAGGTTGGTTCAAAATTATTAATTCTAGCATTGTTTGGTAAATAAAAACCTCCTTTTATACGCGCTCTTTTATTGTAATTCTCGAAACCAGGAATTGTCGCTTCAATTTTATTACGAATTAAATCGTAATTATCTGTAAGTTTCGTCCAATTTACTGTAGAGTTTTTTAAAGTTGCAATTGCAATTCCTGCAACAATTTTTGGTTCGCTTAATAATTTGTTTGAATGTGGTGCTAAATGTCCATGAGATTGATGCACAACTCCCATTGAATTTTCTACAGTTACAAACTGTTCACCTGAAGATTGAAAGTCTTTTTCAGAACGACCCAAACAAGGTAAGATTAACGCTTTTTTTCCATGAATTAAATGACTTCTATTCAGTTTTGTGGATATATGAACCGTTAAATTACAATTGCGTAAAGCATCTGCAGTAAATTCTGTATCTGGTGTTGCAGAAATAAAATTACCTCCCATACCAAAGAATATTTTCGCTTTTTCATTATGCATTGCCTCAATAGAGTTTACAACGTCAAAACCATGTTTTCTGGGCGATTTAAAATTAAACTCATTATCTAATTTATCTAAAAAAGAATCTGGAGATTTCTCCCAAATTCCCATGGTTCTATCTCCTTGTACATTAGAATGACCACGAACTGGACAGGTTCCAGCTCCTTTTTTACCAATGCTTCCTTTTAATAATAGAATGTTTACGAGCTCACGGATATTATCCACTGAATTTTTATGTTGTGTTAAACCCATTGCCCAACAAATAATAATCTTTTCATTGTTGATGATAAGTTCGGTTGCTTTTTCTATTTCTTCAAATTCAATACCTGTTTGTGGAAGTAACTCTTCTATTGAATAATTATCTAAATCATTCAACATTTCGTCAATTCCAGCTGTTTTTTCTTTTATAAAATCATGATTGAAAATAGCACCAGGATTTTCAATTTCCTTTTGCTTCATTAATTTTAAAATGATTTTTAGTAAGGCAACATCTCCGTTTATTTTTACTTGAAGAAACAAGTCTGTTAAATCTTGCCCAGAACCAATCCATTTTAATGGATTTTGCGGATCTTTATAATTTAGTAAACCAACTTCTGGTAGTGGATTTATAGTAATAATTTTTCCGCCATTATTTTTGGTTTCACCTAATGCAGTTAACATTCTTGGATGATTTGTTCCTGGATTTTGCCCAATAACAATCACTAAATCTGCGTGATTAAAATCATCTAAAGTTACAGATCCTTTTCCTATTCCTAAAGTTTCTGATAGTGCAGCACCACTAGATTCATGACACATATTAGAACAATCTGGTAAATTATTTGTTCCAAATTGTCTAACAAAAAGTTGATATAAAAAGGCAGCTTCATTACTTGTTCTTCCTGATGTATAAAAAATAGCTTCATCAGGTGAATCTAAAGAATTTAATTCTTCACCAATTAAATTAAAAGCATCTTCCCAAGAAATTTCTTCATAATTATCTTTTCCTTCAGGCAAATACATTGGTTGGGTAATTCTTCCACTTTTACCAATTTCGTAATCGGATAATTTTGCCAATTCTTGTACAGAATGTGTTGCAAAAAATAAAGGCGAGACTTTGTTTTTTGTAGCTTCTTCTGCAACAGCTTTTGCTCCATTTTCGCAATATTCTGCTAAAAAAGCACGCTTTGCATCTGGATCTGGCCAAGCACAACCTGGGCAATCAAAACCATCTTTTTGATTTAAGTTTTTAAGTAAACCAATCCCTTTTATAAGTCCAACTTCTGAAGTAATATGATTTATTGAAGATTTAATAGCTTTAAAACCAACAGCAGAATCTGGAATTTCTTTTAATTGAATTCCAGTTAATTTTTCTGGTGGTTGTGCATTTGATTTTTCAGACATATTAACTCAATTTTATATAACTTGGGTTTGCATAAATGGTCATTTTACCTTCTCGAGTAAAACCAATTAAACAAATTCCGAATTCTTTTGCAAAATCTACAGCCAAGGAAGAGCAAGCAGAAACTGCAACAATTATAGGTATTTTAGCAATAAATGCTTTGGATACAATTTCGTAAGAAACACGACCACTTACAAGTAAATAATTGGCGTTTTTTAAACTATTTTTTAACAATAAATCTCCTACTGTTTTATCGACTGCATTGTGTCTGCCAATATCTTCTTTAATGGTTAAAAGTTCGTTTTTTTTATTGAAAACTGCAGCTGCATGACTTCCTCCAGATTCTTTAAATGTATCTTGGAAAGTATTCATTTCAACATACATTTTATGAATAATTTCTGATGAAAAAGTAGCTTTATTAATTAACTTTTCTCCTTCAACTTCTATGTCTTTTAACTCTTGTTTTCCACAAATTCCACATGAAGAAACAGAAAGTAAAGTTCTTTTGTTTAAATATCCTTTTCCTAACTTTTCTCTGGGAATTAATACGTTAATTATAGTAGGAATTTCATTTTCTTTTTTATCAATTTGTATATCGAAATTGATAGAATTTTTATAAATATCTTCAGCAAAAAGCAAACCTCTTATCAGTTCTAAATCATTATCAGGAGTTCTCATAACAACAGTATACGCCTCATTATTAATGTTAATTTGAAGTGGTGCTTCTACCACCAAAACATCATTAATTGTTGCTTGTTTTTTATGAGTGATTTTTATTCCCTGATAAACTAAAGTTTGCATAAACGAGAAAATTAAGCTTTCTATACAAACTTACTGAAAAAGTAGTTGTGTAAAAAAACAAAAGTCTCGAAAATTAATCCGAGACTTTTTTTAAGTGTTTTATACCCCTAATAATAAAACACTTAATCTGTTACAAATATAATTATATTAACAGTATAAAATTTATTTTAGTATATATAATTTATTAACAATAAGTTAAAGCTTAAACTTTTGAACCTAAAATAACAATTAATTGATTTTCTGAATTAGTTGTAAGAAACAAATAAGCATTTCCACCATCTTTAATTTTGGTTTCTTTTCTAATTTGAGCAACCGTTTTTGGAAAATTTCTAGTAGTAATATTTGCTTTTCTTTCTGATAAAAGTTTACTTACTTTCTTTTTGTCGTATGAAATTACATTTTCGATTTTAAAAATTCTACCTGGAAAATCTACTACTTTTTTTGATGTATATAAATGCGAATGTTGCTGAAGTTTGAATACATTTAACTGATTTGTAATTTGATGAAATCCGCCAGATTTTAATATGGCTGAATTTGGTTCATACAAATAGGAGAGAGGTTCTGAATAATTAGAAAACACTTCTTCTTTATAATTAAAATTAAACGTTTCTGTTTCCTCTTTTTTTATGTTTATTGTTTTAATTTCAATTATATTTTCATAATTTTTTTCTAATAAAAACAAGACTTCTTTTACCTCATTTTTAAGTGCAATAACATGAATTTCTTTTACAAATTTTAACTCATTAATAGCACTTGTAATATCTAAAATGGGTGAGTTTTTAAGAAGAATTTGATTGGTTTTAGTAAATAAAAAATCAATATTTTCTGGCACATTGGGTAAACAATCTTTTAGTAAGAAAACTTTTCCTTTAACGTCATTTCTTCTTGATGGATCTATGTAAATACAATCGAAAGTTTCTGTAGAATTTCTTAAAAACTGTAATCCATCACCAGAAAAAGTGACAATATTTTTTATGTTTAATTGTTGATAATTGTGTTTTACAACTGCTGATAATTCTTCATTAATTTCACAATGAAAAACGTTTTTAAAATGCTTCGAAAAATAGAAACAATCTACTCCAAAACCACCAGTAATATCTATAATTGAATCTCCAGAAATAATTTCTGACTTGTATTTTGCAGTAATTTCTGACGAAGTTTGCTCGATACTAATTTTCTCTGGATAATAAATATTTTCAGTAGAAAACCAAGTTGGTAACTTGGTAAATGATTTTTGTTTTGCCAAAATCTGATTCGCAATTTCTTGAACAGAAATACCCTCAAAAGGACTTCCTTTAAAAATCAATTTTGTGATATCTGATTTTAAATTTTCAGATATAAATTGCTGAATTTTAGTGTTTAGAATTTTATTATTCAAAAAAACTAAATGTTTTTAGTTAACGATTTTACAATTTTATTTTCAGATAAAAACTCCTTTAAAATCACTTTTAAAGCAGTATATAATGGAACTGCTGTTATCATACCCACAATACCAAAAAGTAAACCACCAATAATAATAATCAAGAAAATTTCTAATGGATGAGATTTTGTAGTTTTTGAAAAAATAACAGGCTGACTCACAAAATTGTCAATAATTTGAGCAATAAAGTAACCAATCATCACATAAATGGTAGTTGGTAAAATATCATTTTGAAAATCTAAACCAATATTACTTGTCATCGATAAAATAAACATAATTACTGCTCCAATCATTGGTCCAACATACGGAATCAAGTTTAATAAAGCGCATAAAAATGCTATTACAACTGCGTTATCTATTCCGAAAATTAATAAAATAATAGTGTATAAAACAAAAAGAATGGTAATTTGTAATATCAAACCAATAAAATATCTTGATAATAAATCGTTAATGGTTTCTAATGATTTTGAGAATCTTCCTTCAGTTTTATTCGGAATAATTGTCATGACTCCATTTTTTAATAATCTGCTATCTTTCATAAAGAAAAAAGAGATGAATAATACTGAAAATAAACCAACACTTAAAGAGCCTAATGTGCCTAAAACAGAGTTTAATAAATTAGGAATTTCTTTAAATTGAGAAGTAAAGTCAATGCTTTTTAATTCACCTAAAACATCAATTCCTTTTGAAGAAAAATACGCAGTAATTTGATTAAAAATATTCTGAATATTTGCTTGTAATTCATCACTTTGTAATAGCGATAAACTTTTACCTTGTTCTGTAATAAGTGGAATAAATAAAATGATTATTCCTGTTATAATTCCCAAGAAAAGTACCATTGTAGTTACAACAGATAAAGTATTTGGGAATTTTAATTTTCTTCTTAAAAGTAAAATAATAGGTCTAGCAATTAATGAGATTACACCTGCAATAATTATATAAACGATTACAGATTGAATGGTATATAAGAAATAACCTAATAGAAAAATTCCTAATAGAACCCCTAAAGCTCTTAAAATTCCGTTTGATAAAGTTTTTGCCGTCATTTAATTATATCCTTTTACTTCTCCCATACTCAACTTTCCTCCATTACCAAATGTATGATTTGTTGGTAATAATGTTCCGCTTTCTGTGGTAATCCAATCTTCCCAAGTTGCTGGTGTACCATTCATTCTTCCGTTTTTTAAATACATTTTGTAACTTTTAGGAACAAAATTTTCATCTAAAATCCATAAATAAGAATCTCCAGGAGTTGTGCCACCAGTTGTGTATTTAACTAACAAAGCATCTTTACCATCTTCTTTTTGAATGGTTCTAATAATTCCGTTTTCGAATAATTTATGAGGAGCAACCAACCAAAAAGAATCATTATTAAAAATATCCCAAGCTTTTTTAACGATTGTTGAGTCTGCAATTTCTTGTAGTTTTTCATTGAAGAAAACAGTACTTTTTTCTTTATTTTGAGGATGTAAATTCACACGAATAGAATCCCAAGAAACATCTGCAATGTGTTTTTCTTTGTCCCATTTAAAACTTCTTCTTCCACCAAAACTCCATTCTAAATAACGTGTGTTTTTATAATTTTCGTGTTTAATAGCTTTTAAAATTTTGTTAGCCAATTCGTTCGCTTTAGGATTGTATGCTTTTACATTTCCAATTTCCATTTCCAAACCAAATAAAGAAAGTGCGTGTTTTGTTGGTAACCTTATTCCAGATTCTGTGGTTTTTAAATCATTCCAAGTTGCAGAAATTCCGCCAATAGGAATAATTCCTACCCACATTTTATAAGAAATTGGTACATAATTATCGTCTAAAATCCATAAATAGGAATCTCCAGGAGTAGAACCTCCAGAATTATAGGTAATTAAAAGCGCATCTTTTCCTTCGTAATTTACAATTCTTCTTTCTGTACCAGCATCAAAAATTTTATAAGGTGCCACTAACCAAAAAGAATCATTGTTAAAAAAATCGGTCGCTTTTTTAATTAAATCAGGATTATTGGTTTCTTCTTCATTCACTAAAACTTTAGATTTTTCAAGAGATTTTGTATTCAAAATCACTTTATTATCATCCCAAGAAACGTGAACAATGTTTTCTTGTTTTAGCCATTTGTAATGATGTTCGTTTCTAAAACTCCATTCTATAACTTCTGTGTTTTCAAAAGCATCGTTATTTATCGCATTAAACATTTTAATAGCTAAAGCATCTGCCTCTTTGCCTTGTTTTCCTTCAGGAAATTCTTCATTTTTTGCAAAATAAAAAATTGTTCCAGCAACACTTAATAATAAAATAATGACTCCTAAAAACTTAAAAAATTGCTTCATTTATAAAATTTAAAATAAAGAAGCTAATTTATTACATTTTAAAGGAATTTATTTGTTTTGCTCGTAATAATCTAAAATGTGTTTCGGAATTTCCATTTTTTCTGGCTCACCTTTATCTGCAATAGGATATTCTGCAACTTGTTTTATTGGTACAATTCCTGCCCAAATTGGTAACTCATAATCTTCTGGTTCATCTGCAACACCAACATCTCTAACTTTTGCTGATGCAGTTTCTATAGTAAACTCCACAACTAAAGTTCTGTCTAATTCTTTCTTATACATTGGTCTTAAAGAATCCCAATGATTTGGCACCATTTGATTGACAATCCATTTTAAAATTTCTGTTTTTTCGTCATCACTTTCAACCTTTTTTAAGCTTCCAAAAAGTGTTGCAGATCTGTAATTTACAGAGTGGTGTAAACCAGAACGTGCTAAAACCAATCCGTCTAAATGCATTACTGTTATAGAGGTTTCTTCACTTTCTAATATTGATAATAACATTCTATTTGCGGTAGAACCATGAATGTAAATTTTATCTTCTCTTCTGGTGTAAGCCATAGGAATTGTAATCGGTTTTCCCTCATAGATATAACCAACATAGCATAAAAAACCAGCATCTAATATGGTGTTTATTTTTTCAACATCATAAGTGGCTCTATTTGCGCCTCTTTTTACGCGGTTTAATTTTGATTTTTCGTATTCACTCATCACTATAATTTTTTACTAAATATTAAATTTTCATAATTTGTTTTTCCCACAAAAAAATCGATGCTTCCAACTTGTTGAAAACCATATTTTTGATAAAATTTTAATCCTTTTGTGTTTTTATAATAGGCTGTTAGCCAAATGCTTTCAAATTTTAAATCGATTGCAGTTTTTAAGATGATTTCTTGAAGTTGAGAACCAATTTTATGACCGATAAAATCATTCAAAATATATAATCTTTGCAGTTTACAAGATTTACTTTTATCAAGTTTAGAAAAATTTTCATTCAAAGAAAGTTTTGCAAAACCTATTGGTAACTCATCAAAAAACACAATCCAAAAGATATTTTCTGCATCATTTAATTCTTCTCTTATTTTAGAAACTGAATAATTAGTATCGTAAAATTTCAATAAATCTTCTTTTTCTTCGATATAATCTCCATGCGATTCTGTGTAGGTAATTCGTCCTAATAAAGCTATATGAGTTGCATCAGAAGCTTTTGCTTTTCTAATTTCTACCATAATTTATCTTTCTGAAGGATGAATTTCTTTGAATTGATTGCTCTTTGTTTTCGCTTCTTCTAAATCTTTTGGTTTAAAAACGCTCTTTTTAGAAGCTGGATATTTCTCTTTATATTTTGATGGACGAATTGGACGTTTCACAAAATTGCCTGTACAAGTTGGGCAAACATTTTCGAAAACTTCTAAAGCACAGGTCTTACAATACGTGCACTCGAAAGAGCAAATCATTGCTTCTGTAGATGTATTTGGTAAATCTTTGTTGCAATGCTCGCAGTTTTGTCTAATTTCTAACATTATAAATATCTTTCTTTAATAACTTCTATATGCCAAATACTGTGTCCTAAAAGGATAAAAGCACAAGCTCTTGCAGAAATTGTTGAACCACTTGCTGTTCCTAAATTCTTTAAATTTTCATCAGAAATACTATTTATTAAATTGATGGAATACAAGCGTGTAATTGTAAACTCGTTTATTAATTCTTCCAAAGATTTTTGGTTTGCTTCAGAAGGATCAACATAGTCATCTTGCTCATAACCAGCCAAAGCAGTTGTATCTTTTCTTGCAATTCGCAATAAACGATACATAAAAATGCGTTCAGTATCTACAATATGTTGTAACATTTCTTTAATTGTCCATTTTTCAGGTTGATATCGATATTCTAATTTCTCTTTTGGGATTGATGAAAAGAAATCAATAACCATTTTTTTATCTTCTTTAAAACCAGGAATTAATTTTGTGTTGTTAGAAACTTTATTAATATAACGGGCAAAGTATTCGTTGTATTCTGTTATTTTTAAGGTCCCTTTTTTCATAATATAATTTATTAAAGTTAATTTGTTAAATATTTAATTGATAAAGACTTGTTGATTGATTTTTAATTTTAAATATTTGTTTAGGTTGATTTTTTAATGTTGAATAACCACTAAATGTAAATCCACATTTTTTAAAATTAGCGATTATTTTTTTGTTCTCGCTATTGGTGTGAATTTTAATAGTATCTATTTTTTTAAAACCTACAAAATCTTGAATCCAGTTAATAATTTCAGAAAAAATAGTACAGTAATTACATTCTGGGCTTATAGTTATTCTGTTTATATAAACTGATGAGCAATTATTCTTTTCCATCCATATTAATGAGTTTTTAAAAGAGAGTGAAAACACACACATTATTTTTTTATTGATTGTAACTTTCCATTGCTGCTTATTTTTAATTTCTAAAAGCATTAGTATTTTTTCTATTTTAAGATGATGTCTTGTGGCACATACTCTATTTAAATTAGCTGTACTTTCATATAGTTTCAAAATTTCATTTATATCAATAAAAAGGGTGTGTTCTACTTCCATCTGATAAAATTTTAACTTCCTGTTAGGAACAAAATTACTATATTTATGGACTCTTTTAATCATCCAGAATTAAAATAAATAATAGTCCAGATTATGTTTCCAAATAAAACGATTTTAAAAATAGATAGAAAAAGCAAACAAGCATTGTATTTGCAATTATCAAACACATTTATAGAGCTGATTAAAAGCAGAAAATTATTACCGGAAACAAAATTACCAAGTAGCAGAGCTTTAGCTGAAAATTTAAATGTACACAGAAAAACTGTGGTAGCTTGCTATGAAGAGTTATTATTACAAGGTTGGGTAGAAAGTATAGCCAAAAAAGGAACTTTTGTAAATGCCAATTTACCAGAATTAAATGTACAAGATTTTAAGTTTGATAATCAGGGAAAAGGAACAAATACAACTGGTTTTAGTTTTTATAAAAATGAAGAATTGGCAAGAAAATATCCAAAAATGAAGGATGGTTTTATGTATTTGAATGATGGAATTTCTGATGCAAGATTAACACCAACAGAAGACATAGCAAGAATTTACAGAAGAATTTGTAGTAGAAAACACATTTATAAAGAAATGTCTTACGGTTCTTTATTTGGAAACGAAAAACTGCGAAAAACCTTGGCCAATTACTTGAATAAAACACGAGGTTTATCTGTTTCCTATGAAAATATTTTAATAACCAGAGGAAGTCAAATGGGAATATATTTGTCTTCTAAATTATTGTTGAAAAAGTATGACTTCATTGTAATTGGTGAAACAAATTATACATCTGCAGATTCCACATTTTTACAAAGTGAAGCAAATTTAGCAAGAGTATCTGTGGATGAAAATGGTTTAAAGATTCAAGAAATTGAAGAAATTTGTAAAAAGAAATCCATAAAAGCTGTTTATGTTACTTCTCATCATCATCATCCAACAACTGTAACTTTGTCTGCGGAAAGAAGAATTCACTTATTGAATTTAGCCCAAAAATATAGTTTTGCAATTATTGAAGATGATTACGATTACGATTTTAATTACAATCATTCGCCAATTTTACCTTTGGCAAGTCACGATGCAAATGGAAACGTAATTTATATTGGTTCTGTTTGTAAAACAGTAGCACCAGTTTTTAGAGTTGGTTATTTAATTGCGTCAAAAGAGTTTGTAAATGAAGCATCAAATCAACGAAGGTTTATAGACAGACAAGGAGATGCATTATTAGAATTAACTTTTGAAGAGTTTATTAAAAACGGCGATCTAGACAGACATGTTAAAAAAGTAATGAAGGTTTATAAAACGAGAAGAGATTTGTTTTGCAGGCTTTTAGAAGATAAATTTAAAGATGTTTTTCATTTTGAAATTCCAAAAGGAGGAATGGCTGTTTGGTTGACTTTAAACAAAAAGTATTCTTGGAAAACGATTGCTGAAATCGCTCAAAAACACAAATTAGAAATAGGAGAGTGGCAACGTTATGACGCTTCAAATTCTGGGCACAATTCCATAAGAATGGGTTTTGCTACTTATAACGAAGAAGAAATTTATGAATTGATAAATAGACTTTCGAAAACTATGAATGAAGTTAAATGACTTTGTCATTCCTGCGAAGGCAGGAATCTAAACTAACTTTTTTAAATACACGTAAAACCAACTATTAAAAGATTTAATTGCTTAAATAAGTTATTAAGGGATGGTTTATTTGTCAATTATGGATTCCTGCCTACGCAGGAATGACAGGCTTGAAAATCTTTGTGAACTTTTTGGGCAATTCTTTAGAAATTAAAACTATCTCTTTTGTAAAAGGATGCACAAATTCTAATGTTGAAGCATGTAAATACAACCCTTTTCCGTTTAAAACTTTTCCTTCTAAATAATGTTCTCTATCTCCTAAAATAGGATTTCCAATAGTTAATAAATGTTTTCTTAATTGATGTTTTCTTCCTGTTTTCGGGTTTAATTTAACCAGGTTTAAAAACTCAAAACGTTCCGATTTTACGGTTTGTAAGACAGTGTATTTTGTAATTGATTCTTTTTCGTTAATTGGAGAATTGATAACTCCTTCGGAATTCATTAACCCAATTGTAATTGCGAAATAGGTTTTACTAATTTCTTTATTTTTAAACAGATTTCCTAATTCGAGAATTGCAGAACTTGTTTTTCCGATTAATAAAAGTCCGCTTGTTGGGTAATCTAATCTGTGAATTGGTTGTGGCTTTACAGCATCTTGCTGATTACTTTTTTGTAAGTTTTGTGCCAATCCATTTGCAATGGTTACAAACTTATTTCCACTAACTAATATTCCTGCAGGTTTGTAAATAATTGCTAAAAAATCGTCTTCAAATAAAACTTCAATATCTAATTTTAGTCTTTCGAAAGTAGAAGATTTTTCTGATTCGAACAATTCTATTTTTTCTCCTCCAGAAATAAATTTTGATGTTGTTGCTAAAACTCCATCAATAAAAATAAGCTCTTTTTTGATGGCTTTTTTAATGGCAGATTTTGTTGGAATTGTTTTAAAAATGCCAACACCATATTCTTGAAAACGAATAGGTTTCTCTAATTTTTTGGCAATATGAGTTTCTGATAATTTCATTTATTTAAATAAACCATTTCCAAGGTTCAATGAAAATTAAAAAGATAGAAATTAATACCAATAAGGTTGAAAATACCTTTAATTTTCTATTGTCATTAGATATTAATATGAAAAGAAGAGTGAAAGTTTCTACAATAAGTATATAAATTACGTAAAAGTTCTTTATGTATTGTAAGCCATATAAAGCTCTTTTTTTACCATCTGCAAAGATGTATTCAATATATAAATCGTAATTAATTTTCACGAAAATTAAATTCGAGATTATTAGAAACGTAATAATTATAATATTTATATTTTTCCTTAACGTCATTTCGCAAATAATTGCCCAATATCTTTAAACGCCTTAAATTCCAACGCATTATTTTCTGGATCCATGAAAAACATAGTCGCTTGTTCTCCCACTTTTCCTTTGAAGCGAATGCAAGGTTCTATTTCAAATTTTGTGTTGGCTTCTTTTAATCTATCAGCTAAAGAGTTCCAATCTTCCCAAGTTAAAACAACACCAAAATGCGGAACAGGAACATTATGTCCGTCAACTGAATTTGAAATTCTTTGCGGTTTAAAGTCTTCTTTTACGTGAATTACCAATTGATGCCCAAAGAAATTAAAATCTACCCAATCTTCTGTTGAACGACCTTCTTCGCAGTTTAGAATATCTCTGTAAAAAGTTCTACATTTTTCTAAATCTTGGACAGGAATTGCAAGATGGAATGGTTGTATGTTTGTTTTCACAAGTTTAAAATTTTATATTCAAAGTTAAGAAAATTTATTAGTCTTAATTTCCGTTTGAGTTTTGTTTTGAGTGAGTGCGTTAGGGATTGAAGTGGAAATCCTTTTGCCTTTTTTAAGGCAAAAGATTGTAGCGAAAAGCCCGCTCGAACGCCCAAAAAAATAATCAGAATAATTTTCTAAAATCCAACTGCGGAATCGTCTCCACGTTTGTCTGCGCCAGCTTCTAATTTTCCGTTTGGTAAAACCAAAATAGCATCGACTCTACCAATAATTAAAGAATTTCTCTCCAAAATTTCATAACCCAAAGTTTCGAGTTTGCTTATCGTTTGTGCGTTAAATCCATTTGGTTCCATTCGAATAACGTCTGGCAACCATTGGTGATGAAATCTCGGTTTATCTACAGATTCTTGCATTCCCATATTAAATTCGGTAACATTTAAGATGTTTTGTAGCACAGAAGTAATAATTGTGGAGCCTCCAGGAGTTCCTAAAACCATTTTCAATTTTCCATTTTGCTCAACAATAGTAGGCGTCATAGAACTTAACATTCGTTTTTCTGGAGCAATTGCATTGGCTTTAGAACCGACCAAACCATAAACATTTGGCACACCAGGTTTGCTGGAAAAATCGTCCATTTCGTTGTTTAAAATAAAACCTGCGCCTTTTACAACCACTTTAGAGCCATAACCAGTATTTAATGTTGTAGTTACAGAAACTGCGTTTCCAAATTGATCTACAATCGAATAATGCGTGGTTTCGTTGCTTTCATAACCCAAAATTTTTCCGTGAGAAATTTCTGATGAAGGTGTTGCTTTGTCCCAAGAAAAAGAACTCATTCTTTTATTGATGTAATTTTGGTCTGTTAAACTGTCAATAGGGACTTTTACAAAATCGATATCGCCTAAATAATTGGCTCTATCTGCATAAGATCTTCTTTCTGCTTCTGTTAATAATTGAACGTATTCTGTGGAATTATGTTCAAGTTTTGAAACATCAAATGGTTCGATAGTTTTTAAAATTTGTGCCAAACAAATGCCTCCACTTGAAGGCAAAGTCATGGTGTTTATTGTATAATCTTTATAGTTGAATGAAATTGGTTTGCGCCAAATTGCTTGGTATTTTTCTAAATCTTCGTGAGTGATAATTCCACCTAATTCTGTAACGTAGTTTACCAATAAATCTGCGGTTTTGCCTTTGTAGAATCCGTCTTTACCAAAATCTCGAATGCGCTCTAAAGTTTGTGCTAATTCTTCTTGTTTTAAAACGTCTCCTTCTTGCCAATCTTCATTAAAAACACTTTTATAATTGTTGACTTTATCGAATCTTTCTTTCGCATTTTCTAAATCGCTTTGTTGCTTTTTGGTGATTGTTATTCCGTTTCTTGCTAAATTAATTGCAGGCTGAATTAAATCTTTAAAAGGTAAACTTCCGAATTTTTCGTGAACCTCAAACAATCCAGCAACTGAACCTGGAATGCCAACTGCATGTGCTCCTAAAACACTTTTATTTTCAATTACGTTTCCCTCAGCATCTAAATACATGTCTTTATGAGCAATAATTGGTGCTTTTTCTCTAAAGTCTAAAGCGCCTTTTGTGCCATCAGTATTTCTGTAAATCATAAAACCACCACCACCAATATTTCCTGCAACAGGATACACAACAGCCAAAGCTAAATGCGTTGCAACCATTGCATCATAAGCATTTCCGCCTTTTTGTAAAATATCTGAACCAATTTTAGATGCTTCCATTCTTGCAGAAACAACCATTGCTTTTTCGGATATTTTACCGATAATTTTCTCTTTCTTTTCTGATGTTTTACAGGAAATTATTAATAAAGAAAGGAATAGGAATGTTATAAAGATGTTTCTTGTTTTCATTTTTTGATGGTTTTTAATTCCAATTGTCATTTCGACTTTATGGAGAAATCTTAAGAGAATAACTTAATAAATAAGATTTCTCAACTCCACTACGTTTCGTTCGAAATGACAGTTAATTCTTTGAATTTCTGATTAGAAAATTCAATTAAATCTTTAAAAAAGAGTGTAAAATCTTCTTGCAATTCATCTTCTAATTCTCGTAAATCTTCAATAGCTAAATTCATTTGAGATTTGCCTTTGGTTCTGTTGTTCATTCCGTTTAAAACCTTTTCAATTCCTTCTTCAAATTGATAATTGTAAAGAATGTTATATTCTATCATATATTTGATGAAATTTTGAGATTTTAGAGGTAATTCAGGAGATTTTTCTAAAAATAATTTATTAACTGAATCTGTAAATACATTCAATGGAATTGCAGAATAATCTGCCCAATTTTTAGCTAAAAAATAATCGTAAAAAATATCGATAATTACACCATCATAATGTCTGTAACGTGCGTGTAATCTTCGTTTACTTTTTCTTACAATTTCATGCGCATCTGTAAATGTGTCTATCTCTCTGTGCAAGAATATTCCTTGCTGAATTTCTTTTGAAAAATTTGTGTAATTATTTCCTCTAATATGGTCTGCAATAAAATTGCCAATCATAATATTGGTATCGTTTTGTGATAGGTATAAATGGGCGAGGAAGTTCATAAAAGTAAATGTAAACAAAAAACCACAATCAAATGATTGTGGTTTTTAAATATTTATAAGTGATTTCGTTTTAGTTATTCAACATTACTGGCATAACTAACATTGTAATTTTTTCACCTTCGTCTGTTCCATCAATTGGAGTTAAAATTCCTGCTCTGTTTGGTAGCGACATTTCAATTAAAACTTCGTTTGAACTTAAGTTGTTTAACATTTCGCTTAAAAAACGAGAGTTGAAACCAATTTGCATGTCATCACCTTGATAATCGCAACTTAAACGCTCGTCAGCTTTGTTGGCAAAATCTAAATCTTCCGCAGAAATATTTAGTTCAGTTCCAGCCATTTTCAAACGAATTTGGTGTGTAGTTT
This sequence comes from Polaribacter haliotis, assembly GCF_014784055.1. Taxonomy (NCBI): domain Bacteria; kingdom Pseudomonadati; phylum Bacteroidota; class Flavobacteriia; order Flavobacteriales; family Flavobacteriaceae; genus Polaribacter; species Polaribacter haliotis. Next base: position 3,612,138 of record NZ_CP061813.1, read on the forward strand.
TACTTGAGAAAATAGAAACACGTCTTACAGAATTTAAAAAAGAAGCTCTATCTACTGTTAATTTATTCGGATTTTCCTTTGGAATAACCGCTTCGTAATTTGGATATTTCCCATCAATTAAACGACAAACTAAAACCACATTGTCAAAAGTGAATTTTGCATTTGCATCATTATATTCAATAGTTACATCGCTATCAGAACCACCTAAAATTCCTTTTAATAAATTTAAAGGTTTCTTTGGCATAATAAATTCTGCTGTTTGATCTGCAGTAACATCTGTTCTGGAATATTTAACCAATTTATGAGCATCAGTAGCCACAAACGTTAAACTTTGAGAACTAAACTGAAAGAAAACTCCACTCATAACTGGACGTAAATCGTCGTTTCCAGCAGCAAAAATAGTTTTCGAAATTGCAGTTCCTAAAATATGTGCAGGAACAACTGTTTGGCTTGGAGATGGTAAAGAAACCGCTTTTGGGAATTCATCACCACCAAAATATGCCATATCGTATTTTCCTTGGTCAGAGCTAATTTCAATTGTATTGTCTCCTTCCGTTTTAAATGTTAAAGGTTGGTCTGGAAACGTCTTTAAAGTATCTAACAATAAACGTGCAGAAACAGCAATAGAACCTTCGCTATCACTTTCTACATCTACAACAGAACTCATTGTAGTTTCTAAATCTGATGCAGAAACTTTTAGTTGATTTTCAGACAATTCAAACAAAAAGTTGTCTAAAATTGGTAATGTATTATTACTATTTATAACGCCACCTAAAACCTGTAATTGTTTTAGTAATTGCGAACTCGATACAATAAATTTCATTGATTTTCTTATCTTAATTAGTATTACAAATATAACCTTAATATGTTATTCTGAAAATTAATTTATCAACAGGTTATGAGCAATTTTGTTGATGATTTTACAAACGTTATAATTATGTTAATTCGCTTATTTTGGTTGATAAAAAAAGTACATTTGTTTGCTTACTAAACCGTTAAAATGAAGAGAATTCTACCAATATTATCAGTTTTTTTGCTGATTTCTACTACAATATTTGCACAAAAGCCAGCCAAATTAACGTCAAATCAGATTTACGAGAAAGTTCAAAAACTAAACTTTTTAGGAACTGCTTTATACATTGCTGCACATCCAGATGATGAAAATACACGTTTAATTGCTTATTTAGCTAACAATGTAAAAGCAAGAACTGGTTATTTGTCTTTAACAAGAGGAGATGGAGGTCAGAATTTAATTGGTCCCGAAATTAGAGAATTGTTAGGCGTAATTAGAACGCAAGAATTATTAGCAGCAAGAAGAGTTGATGGAGGTGAACAATTATTTACAAGAGCGAATGATTTTGGATATTCTAAACATCCAGATGAAACTTTAGAAATTTGGAATAAAAATGAAGTTTTAAGCGATGTTGTTTGGGCGATTCGAACATTTAAGCCAGATGTAATTATCAACAGATTTGATCACAGAACTCCAGGAACAACTCATGGACATCATACAAGTTCTGCAATTTTAAGTGTAGAAGCTTTCGATAAAGTTGGCGATAAAACACAATTTCCAGAGCAACTAAAATATACAGAAACTTGGCAACCAAAAAGATTGTTTCACAACACTTCTTCATGGTTTTACAGAGATAAAGAGAAATTTGAAGAAATTGCAAAAGATTTTACAAAATTCGATATTGGTGTCTATTATCCACTAAAAGGTTTGTCTAATAACGAATTAGCATCCATGGCAAGTAGCCAACATTTGTGCCAAGGTTTTGGAAGATTAACAACAAGAGGAGAACAAACAGAATATGCAGAGTTCTTAAAAGGTGACAAACCAAAGGATAAAAACGATATTTTTTCAGGAATAAATACCACTTGGAATCGTTTAGAAAATGGTGGGGAAATTGGCGATATTTTATATGAAGTTGAAGAAAAATTCGATTTTGTAAATCCGTCTAAACATTTGCCAATGTTGTTGGAGGCGTATCAGAAAATACAGAAATTACAAGACAATCATTGGAGAAAAATTAAAGAAAAGCAGATTTTAGATATTATTGAAGCTTGTGCAGGATTGTATTTAGAAGTTTCTGCAGAAAGCAGTTCTACAAGTTTTAATTCCACAATTAATTTAGATTTTGAAGTTTTAAATAGAAGTGAAGCAAAAATTAGTTTAGACGCTATTGAAATTTTCCCAAGTAATAATGGTGAAGGAGTTATCGGTAGAAATATTAATTTAACTAATAATAGGAAAATTAATTTTAAAGAATCAATTTCGATTGGAAAAGTAAATTATACATCACCATATTGGCTGAATGATAAAGCTACATTAGGAATGTATAATGTTGAAAATCAAAATTTAATAGGAAAAGCTGAAACACCAAGGTTGGTTAAAGTTGATTTTATTTTGAGTATTAATAATCAAAAAATTTTTATAAGAAAAGAGGTTGTTAGAAGATATGCTGAAAGAGACAAAGGAGAAATTTACGAGCCTTTTGAAATTCTGCCAAAAGTAACTACAAAACTAAAAGATAAAGTCATTATTTTTTCTGATGATATTCCACAAAAGGTGTTGGTGGAAGTGAGGGCAGGAGAAAATAATGTTTCAGGAAAAGTACATTTAAAAGTTCCAACCAATTGGTATGTTTCACCGAAAGAAATCAATTTTACAATTCAACAAAAGAACGACAAACAAACAGTTGAATTTTTAGTAAATCCGCCTAAAAATCAATCTGAAGGAAAATTGGAAGTAATTGCAACTTCGAATGGAAAGAATTTTACAAAGGAATTGGTGGAAATCAATTACAATCACATTCCAAAACAATCTGTTTTATTAAATTCTGAAGCAAAAATTGTTCGCTTAAATATTGAAAAAGTTGGGAATAATATTGGATATATAAAAGGAGCAGGAGATACTGTACCAGATAATTTACGTCAGATTGGGTATACTGTTGAAGAAATAAATCCATTAGAAATAAATGCTGAAAATTTACAAAAATATGATGCCATTGTTTTAGGAATTAGAGCTTACAATGTGGTAAAAGAATTAAAATTTAAGCAGAAATATTTGTTAGCATACGTTAAAAATGGCGGAAATATGATTGTGCAATACAATACAAACAGAGGAGTTGATGTAGCACCACCATTTCCATTACAATTATCCAGAGATAGAGTTACAGACGAATTTGCAGAAATAAGAATTTTAGATAAAAACAATTCTTTATTGAACTTTCCTAATAAAATTACACCAAAAGATTTTAAAGGTTGGGTACAAGAAAGAGGTTTGTATTTTCCAAGTTCTTGGGATGCAAATTATACACCAATTTTATCGATGAATGATAAAGGAGAAACCCCAAAAAACGGAAGTTTATTAATAGCAAAATACGGGAAAGGAAATTACATTTATACAGGTTTAAGTTTCTTTAGAGAATTACCTGCTGGAGTTTCTGGTGCGTATAAATTGTTTGCGAATATGTTGTCTGTGGGGAAAGGGAAATAGTTTCAAAGTTTAAGGTTTCAGGTTTAAAGTTCAGGATTCGTGCTGTCATTCCTGCGTAGGCAGGAATCCATAATAAGTGATTTTATAATTTTATATGTTCAATAATGAATTAAGCTGGCAAACAAGTTTAGCCCTGATTGAGCGGTCTGTTTGAGCTCTTTTTTAGTTTTTTGTTTAAAAAAATAAAAAAAGCGAGTAGCGAAAGCAGGAAATAGCTTCAAAAAAATAATACAAAATGAAAGAACAAAAATACGTTTGGAAAAAAGTGTATACACTGGTTTTGGTGGCAAATTTGGTGTATTTGATTGCGTTTTATTTAATTACTAATTATTTTACAGTTTAGTTATGGAAATAGAAAGTAAATTAGCCACAGTAGATTGGATTGTACTCTCGATAACGCTTTTATTTATAGTTGCTTATGGGACGTATGTAACGCGAAAAAGTAAAAACGTAACTGACTATATAAAAGGCGGAAGTGACTCCAAATGGTGGACAATCGGATTGTCAGTTATGGCAACACAGGCGAGTGCAATTACGTTTTTGTCGACACCAGGACAAGCGTTTCATAGTGGAATGGGATTTGTGCAATTCTACTTCGGTTTGCCAATTGCCATGATTATAATTTGCGTGGTTTTTATACCTATTTATCACAAATTGAAGGTTTACACAGCCTACGAATTTTTAGAAGGAAGATTCGATTTAAAAACAAGAAGTTTGGCAGCGATTTTGTTTTTAATTCAGCGTGGTTTGGCAGCAGGAATTACCATTTTTGCGCCTGCAATTATTTTAAGCGCAGTTTTAGGTTGGGATTTATTAACGCTGAATATTATTATTGGTTTTTTGGTGATTATTTACACAGTTTCTGGAGGAACAAAAGCAGTAAATGTTACGCAGAAACAACAAATGATTATCATTTTTTGTGGAATGGTAATCGCTTTTTATATGATTATGAGTCAACTTCCTGCTGATATTACGTTTACAAAAGCATTGAAAATCGCAGGTGCAAGCGGAAAAATGGAAGTGTTAGATTTCTCTTTCGATTTGAGTAATCGTTACACAGTTTGGACAGGGATTTTAGGTGGAACCTTTTTAATGTTGTCTTATTTTGGGACAGACCAAAGTCAGGTACAGCGTTATTTGTCAGGGAAATCTGTTCGTGAAAGTCAGTTGGGTTTAATTTTTAACGGACTTTTAAAAGTGCCAATGCAATTCTTTATTTTGCTGATTGGTGTAATGGTTTTTGTGTTTTATCAATTTAATCCTTCGCCTTTAAATTTTAATCCTGGCGCAAATGAAGAAGTTATAAAATCTAAATATGCGAATGAATATCAGCAATTACAAGACGAACATATTAAAATTGAAAACGCTAAAAAAATAATTTTTGCTGATGGTTTTCAGCCAGAAGAAAAACAACAAATTTTAGATTTAAACACTAGAGATTTGGATTTAAAAGCAAAATCGAAAGTAATTATCGATAAAATTGACGAAGAAAATACGCTTGATAAAATAGAGTCGAATGACAAAGATTATGTGTTTATCCATTTTATTTTAAACAACTTGCCAAGAGGTTTGATTGGGCTTTTACTAGCCGTGATTTTGTCTGCAGCAATGTCTTCAACAGCATCTGAATTAAATGCGTTGGCGAGCACAACTGCAATGGATTTATACAAGCGAAATGTAAAAGGAGAAAAGAGCGATGAACATTTTGTAAAAGCATCTAAATGGTTCACTTTAGCTTGGGGAATTATTGCCATTTCTGTGGCTTGTATTGCCAATTTGTTTGATAATTTAATTCAGCTTGTAAATATTATTGGTTCTATTTTTTATGGAAATGTACTAGGAATTTTCTTACTCGCATTTTTTATAAAATTTGTAAAAGGAAATGCTGTTTTTATTGCAGCTTTAATTACACAAGCAATTATTATTGCTGTGTACTTTTTAGATTGGTTGCCATATTTATGGTTGAATTTATTAGGTTGTGCGTTGGTAATGGGAATTGCGATTGTAATTCAATCTTTTTTACCAAAAGAGCCAAAATTAAAATTGAGTGAAGTTTAAAAAAAAGATAAAATGAAAAAGATTAAATGGGGAATAATTGGTTTAGGAAAAATCGCCAATAAATTTGCAGAAGATTTAGGAACAATTAAAGATGTAGAATTAGTTGCAGTAGCTTCTCGAAGCATGGATAATGCAAACGAATTTGCAAAGAAATTCAATGCAAAAAAAGCTTATAATTCTTATGAAGATTTAGCAAAAGACCCAGAAGTGGAAGCTATTTACATTGCAACTCCACATAGTTTTCATAAAGAACATGCTGTACTTTGTTTGCAAAATAAAAAAGCAGTTTTATGTGAGAAACCATTTGCAATGAACTTAAAAGAAGTTGCTGAAATGATTGCAGTAGCCAAAGAAAATAATACTTTGTTAATGGAGGCTTTGTGGACTTATTTTTTGCCACACTATAAATTTGCTTTAGAATTTTTGCAACAAGAAAAATTAGGTAAAGTAATTGAATTACAAGCCGATTTTGGTTTCCATCCAACCTACAATGAAGAGAGCAGAGTTTTTAAGAAAGAAGTTGGTGGAGGAAGTTTGTTAGATATTGGAATTTATCCAATTTTTGCAGCTTTATCAACTTTAGGAAACCCAAAAAATATAAAAGCAAATGCAACTTTTTTCGAAAATGGAGCAGACTCCACTTGTTCTATGGTTTTTGAATATGAAAATTCAAAAGCAATTTTAAAAAGTACGTTGTTAGAAGAAACAAAAACAGAAGCTATTTTTACTTGCGAAAAAGGAAAACTAATTATTAACAGACAATTTCACGCACCAAGTTCTGTAACCATTATTTCAGAAGGAAAAGAAGAAACTATTCAGTTTGAAAATAAAACCAATGGTTATAATTTCGAAACAGAACATTTTAATCAGCTTATAAGAGATGGTAAAAAAGAAAGCAATATTATGACTTTCGATTTTTCTAAAAACTTAATGAAAACCTTGGATGATGTTAGAGGTGTTATTGGTTTGAAGTATTAATCTTTATTCTATTAAAGTTATTATGATTCAGTAAGTGTTATTTCAACAGTAATTTTTCCTTCTAAATCTTTAGATAAAAAGAAATCATCGCTTTTTTTTCCATTCACAGAAAACTGTTCAATTTTGTTTCCTGAACCAGAAATATGAATGTCTATAATTGAATTTCTATATTTCAATCCTAAAAATTCGACATCATTAATTTCTTTTGGTAAAAATGGACTGAATGTAATTCCTTTTTCAGAAAAATCCATTCCAATTATATTTTTGAAAATCATGCTTAAATAAGCAGTTGCACTCCAACTTTGACGCTCTGCACAAAACCAAGTTGTCCATTCTTTTAGATGAGGTTCTTGGATGCCTCCATAAGCAGTTTCTTTGGTGGGGTGATAAATTTCTACAAATTGAAAATCTCGTAAAGCGTGTCTCGTTAACGCATTAAATTCATGTAAAAAGATTTCTGGTTTATTATTTTTCATGGCAGCATCTGCCCAAAAACCTTGTATGTGTGGCCAAACAGTTCCACTATGTCTACCATAACTATCTAATTTTTCATTTCTAAATCTTTTAAAAGTTGGGTAGACACATGGTATTCCAGCAGGTTCTATTTTTGTGTTTTTAAAAATTTTATCAATGTTATTTTTCTCAGTAATATCAAATAATAAAGAGAAAGAAATTCCCATACTTTCTTGAGCATCACTGTTTCCAAAAGGATCTACTAAATAATTATAGTTGTTTTTCTTTTCGTTCCAAAAATTCTTATTAATAGCTTTTTTTAGTTTTTCTGCCTTTGTTTTCCAAGATTTATTTGGTTCTTTATTTAGTTCAGTTTCTATTTTAGACATTAAACTATAAACTTGATAATAGACTGCGTTGGTTGATAAAGCGTGCATTGGAATTCCAAATCCTTTAGGGAATTTTAAATCTTTATTTTCTTCTGGCCACTGATAAATTCCTGAATAAGACCCGTTTTTACTTTTATCTTGACTTCGAGTATATATTTTTGGATAAGCTGCAACTCCATCACCATAAACAGCAGGACCACGAAATAATCCAAATTCCTCAGAAAATTCATTTTCTTCAAGTTGGTTAAGCGTGTTTTGTGTCACTTTATATATGTCTAATAAAAATTCGGTATCACCAGAATATAAATAGTAATTCCAGGCACCAATTGTCCAAATAATTTTATCCCAATATTGCCCGATAATTGTAGTTTCTCCATTTTCGCTCTTTTCTAATTGAGCTAACAATGTGTTTTTTGAAACTTCAGGAGAAAGTAAACCGAAACCATTCCAAACATTAATTGCAGCATCACGTGTCCAAGGTTTTCCATAAATTAATCCTGCATAAAGGCAAGGTTCTTTTTGCTCTAAAACACCAGATTTATGGTATTGTATATTCCCAGAAACGTCTCCAATTGCTATTCTATATGCCTTTACAATATCATGAGTATTCTTACCATTAATAATTAAAGAAGGAATTGTAATTGTATTTGTTGATGAAATAGTTTGTATTGTTTGTTTTTTAGCTGTTTCATTGGGTTTACAATGCAATAAAATTCCGGAAATTAATACGAGCAATAATAATCTGGTTTTCATTATAAAATGTAATTAAGGCTGATTTTTTTTTGGTTTTATGTTTTTAAAGTAAAGTATTGAAATTAAACCTCCTACAAACTCACACTTCTAAATCCTTTTGTTTTATTGTTGGCGATAGAAATATGACTAATAGATGGATTTTCTTTAGATTTAAGAATATTAAGTCTAATTTTTTCTGCTGTAATTTCTACTGGAAGATTAATTATTTTACAAGCTCCAATTATTTCACCTTTATAAAAAGTATCCCATTTTCCATTACTATAAGTTTGCAACTCATATTCCTGAACATTAAAATCTCTTATAGATGAAAATCCGTCTCCCAAACTTCGCATTTTTGCTTTTTCGAATAAACTAATCCTATCGAAAGTTATTTCTTTTTCGAAATCAATTTCTAAATTTGCAATAGAATCATTAGCTGTCCAATACGTTTCTAAGCTAAAATCGATAGCTTTTTCAGCATTGTGTTTATCAACTTGCGAACTTGCAATTATCTTTTTATTAAATATTAAGTTTTCGGGACCTTTTGGTAATTTGTTTGTTCCACCCCTGATATTTAATCGGTCTGCTAATTCTAAAATTCTAAGCTTTTCGTTAGTTCTAATTTTTCCAGTTAAATCTGGTGGAACATTTACAATCATAATATTATCGTTAGAAGTTCCCCAATAGAAAAGTTCTTCCAATTCATCTAATGGTCTTGCAGCTAATACATTTTTCTTTTGAAACCAGTTCCATCTATCAGAAATACAAATCGTATGTTCAAAAGCTAAATAATGTTCTTTTCCATCTCTATTGTAATATTTTGGATCGTTCCAACGTGCTAAATTTGGGTCTTTTATTCTAAAGTCTACTGGAAAATAACGAATAGGATCTCCTTTTGTATAATTTTTTGGTTGTCTAATAGCACTATGGTTTTCTGGTTTTCCAATGGTATGATTTACTGTAATTAAACAGTTTGGTTGCATTTCTTTTACGTATTTATAAATTTCGGGTAAATTCCATTCATCATCTTTTTTGTCCCAACCTCCATCGAACCAAAGTTCGCAGATATCTCCATAATTGGTCATTAATTCTGTTAGTTGGTTTTTCATGTAACCATTATAAGCTTCAGTATTTTTATAGGAAGGTTCATGCCTATCCCAAAGTGAATAATAAAGGCCTAATTTTATTCCATATTTTTTACATGCTTTTGCAACTTCTGCAACAACATCTGTTTTAACTGGAGAAGAAGCAACATCGTAATCGGTATATTTACTGTCCCATAAACTAAAACCATCATGATGTTTTGTAACTAAAATCACATATCTAAAACCTGCATCTTTTGCAATTTTTATCCATTGGTCGCAATCTAAATCTGTAGGTTTGTATGACGATGCTGGTAATTTTCCATTCGACCATTCTGTTTCGTTAAATGTATTTACTCCAAAATGAATAAACATTCCATAGCCACGTTCTATTTGGTCGATTTGAGTTTTAGATAAAATGTTAGTTTCTATTTCTTTACCTTCTTTTTTAAAACAAGAAAACAAGGTTAAAATTAAAAGGAAACTAAGTGTTTTTAATTTAATCATCTTTATTTTTTATAGTAAATACATCTTATAAGCTAAGTTATATTTTTTGATGATTATAAAAAAATGTTATACTAAAACTGACGAATTAATAACATTAAACTGATGAATTTAATACAAAAAATATTAAATATATATAGAAAGTAACTTTAGATATTTTGCTTTTTCTTATAAGCATCGTGCATACCTTCTCCTTTTAAAATTTTACCTACACACTTATTTATTCTTGAAGCTCTTGTTTTAGTTTGTTTTGGAGCAGAAAAATGAAGGATATAGCCTCTTTGCCTTCCTTTTGTTAATGCATAAAATGCGGATTTTATAATTGGATCCTCTTCAAACTTTTCTTCTAATTCTTTAGGAATTGGTTCTGGGTTTTTATTTAAAGTTACTTTTAAACCTGCTTTTTCATTCTCTAAAGTTTCAAAAATATAGGTTTTTATTTTATCTTTAATTTTTAGGACTTCTTCTGGTTTTCGGAATTTTATTAAACGAGCAGATTGCGTGTTTTCTCCAGCTTTTTCTAAAATATTCAAAGGGTCTTTCAGTAATACACCTTTTAAGAAATTTAGGGAACAGAACTCTTTAAAAGCGCTTAAAATTAAAATGTTTTTTTGCTGAAAAGTATAGCATGGAACGCCCCATTTTATTTCTTCAGTTAAACCACAATCTAGTATAATTTCTCGAAGTAATTTTAACTCTGTTGCCCAAGTATAAACTTTACAATCTGGTGTTCCTCCAAGCGAACAGCGTCCACAACCTTCTAGGAAATAATTATCTACATTCTTTTGCATTAAAGATTTTAATTGAAAATTATACTTTTTAAATGTATAAAAAATCTATTTCCTATCCAAAAAATCTTGATACGCTTCTTGGGAAATAGCCTTTCCTAAAGAATCTAATTGAAAAACTGCTTTTCCTTTTTTTAATATAGATTTTTTACTTGTAAAATCATACACGAACAAACCGTTTTTAGAGAAAGTTCCAAAACCATTATTAAAAATATAATGTGCATATTGTTTGCTAGAATTATTAAAAATATTTTTGCTAAAGCTGAAGTTGGTCTTGTCTCCATCCAATAAATCTAACAAGGTAAAAGGTAAATCTATTTGCGAAGAAATATTATCGATTTCGATTCCTTTTTGTTGCAAAGCACCACCCAACCACAACATTGGAATTTTAAATTTTTTCGGAGAATTAAAAACACCTTCGTGTTTTGGGGAACGATGTCCATGATCTGAAATAATAATAATTAAGGTGTTTTTATACCAAGGTTGTTGCTTTGCGTCTTCTATAAAATCTCCAATTACCTGGTCTGTATAAGCATGTGCGCTTCTAAATTTATTTTCGTCTGTATCTTTTCCGAATTTGTAATCGCCAATTATTTCGTACGGTTCGTGACTCGTGAGTGTTAAAGCAATTTTGAAAAAAGGTTCTTTCTGCAAACCTTTTAAATCATTAGCAAAACGTTTCATAAAAATATGATCGTGAGCGCCCCATTTCGAGTTCCAATCTTTTTTATCGAAATCGTCTCCATCTACAAAGTGTGTAATTCCCGAATTTCGTAAATACGTATTCATATTTCCGAAGTTTAAATCTCCTCCATGATAAAAGGAAGTTTTGTAGCCCAAATCAATCATTTTTTGAGGTAACATTGGTAAACTCCTTGTTTTATTTGGCATTTTCATAATGCTCTTTGTAGCTTGTGGATAATAACCACTTAAGATAGCAGGAATTCCTTTGTCTGTTCTATCTCCATTTGCATAGAAATTTGTAAATAAAATCCCTTCTTTAGAAAGTCGATTCAAATTTTCAGTAACATTTGGTTCTCCACCTAAAGAGCCAACAACTTTGGCTGTTAAACTTTCCCAAATAATTAAAATTACGTTTGGTTTTTTGGTGTTTAAAATGCTGTCTTTTGTAGCTGTTAAAAGAGAATTTCTTCTTTTTGAAATGATTTTTTTTGCAATATTTTTATCAAAATACTTATAAGGATTTCCAGTATCCGATTTATGAGAAAGGACATTAAAAAAGTTCCAAATAAAATTATTAGCAGCATGATTTGCGAACATTTTATTAGAAAAATAAACATTGCTTTGGTTTACAGGAATGGTTTGTAAACCACCTCTTAATGGAATAATTAGAATTCCAGTTATTATTAAAAACAAAGGTATTTGTAACCAACTTCCTTTGTTAATTTTTTTCATTTTTAAATGAATATTTTTTTGAAACCATTTGATAAAAATGAAAGAAAAAACTCCTAAAAATAACACTCCTAAGATTATTTGAAAAGTAGAAACAGAAGCCAGCATAACTTCAGGAGTATTTAAATAGGTAAAGAAAGAAGTGTCTAAACGAACACCCCAAGCTTCATACAAACCAACATCTAGCAATAGGAAAATGGTAATTAAAACAATTATAATGTACGAATACCATTTTATAATTCTCTCGATTATTTTAGGCTGAAGAAATATCGTAAAAATAATCAGCAAAAAAGGAATGATACTTAAATAGGAAGCAAAAGAACAATCTAAACGTAAACCATAAACAAATGTTTTAAAAATTGTTACAAAGTCTAGCTCTTTGGTTTTATCAAAATTAAAAAGCAGAAAAAATAAACGCGCAAATACAAAATAACCTACCCAAAGAAAAAAGTAAGTAAAGTTGAATTGAAGTCTGTTTTTTATGCTTTTCATAAATAAATTAGAAGATGTTTTTAGGGTTATTCAGTCACTTTTAGGCGCGCTTTTGCAGTTACAGAAACGTCGGAATAATCTTCGTTTAAAAATTTTAAATACCCAGTAATGGCAATCATTGCAGCATTATCTGTTGTGTATTCGAATTTTGGAATGTAGGTTGTCCAACCAAAATGTTTTTCAGCTAACTGTAAACGTGTTCTAATTTCCGAATTTGCAGAAACACCACCAGCAATAGCAATGTGTTTTATCCCAGTTTTTTTAACTGAATTTTTTAGCTTTTCCATTAAAATTTCTACAATTGTATATTGGATGGAAGCACAAATATCATCTAAATTTTCTTCGATAAAATTTGGGTTTATACGCTGTTGTTTTTGAATAAAATATAAAATACCTGTTTTTAATCCACTAAAACTAAAATCTAAATCGCCTACTTTTGGTTTTGTAAAAGGAAACGCTTTTGGGTTTCCTAATTTTGCATGTTTATCTATTAAGGGTCCTCCAGGATAAGGTAAACCTAAAATTTTTGCAGATTTATCAAAAGCTTCTCCAACAGCATCGTCTATAGTTTCGCCTAGAATTTCCATTTCAAAATAATTAGAAATCTTTACAATTTGTGTATGCCCACCACTAATAGTTAGGCAAATAAAAGGAAAAGGAGGAGTTTTGTTTTCACCATCATTTATAAAATGAGCTAAAATATGCGCCTGCATATGGTTTACATCTATCAAAGGAATTTCTAAACCCAAAGCCAAAGATTTTGCAAAAGAAGTTCCTACCAATAAAGAGCCCATTAAACCAGGGCCTCTTGTAAATGCAATTGCAGATAAATCTTTCTTAGTAATATTCGCATTTTCTATGGCTTGTTGTACTACAGGAACAATATTTTGTTGATGTGCTCTAGAAGCCAATTCAGGAACTACTCCACCATATTTGGAATGTACTTCTTGGTTTGCAACCACATTGCTTAAAACTTTTCCATCACAAATTACAGATGCACTTGTATCGTCGCAAGAAGATTCTATTCCTAAAATGTAAACCGGTTTTTTCATAAAATAAATAATGAAATACAAAATTAAGTATTATTTTAGGTTGAAGTTACTTTTTTAAGATTAGAAATTTAATTCTTTGTTAAATTTGCACGTTCTTTGTAAGAATTGGCAATATTTTTGATTAAAAATCATTCAATATATTGTAATTACTTTTAAAATAAATTGTTATTAAACGAGCTGGAAAAAAAATACTAAAATGGTTAGGGTACATTGTGCTCTTTTTGTTGTTGCTTAGTGTTTTATTATCAACTTCTTACGTGCAAACTAAGTTAGGGAGATATGCTACAAATAGAATTAACGACGATTTTGGAACCAACTTAACGATTGGAAAAATAAATTTATCTTTTTTAGGAAGTGTAGAGTTAAAAGATGTAAAAATTAAAGACCATCATAAAGACACTTTAATTTTTGTAAATAGTTTAAGTACTTCTATTTTAAATGCTAAAAAAGTACTAAACAGCGAAATTTTATTGGGCGATATTACTATAGAAGGTGCTCATTATCATATGAAAACTTATAAAGGAGAAAAAGATGATAATATGGCTGTTTTTATGGATAGCTTTAAAGCTAATAAGCCAAAAGACTCCCTTTCTCCGACATTTATATTAAAAGCGAAAAATGTATATGTAAGCAATTTAGATTTTAAATTGATGGATTTAAATAGTAAAGATTCCTTAACTTTTTCGGCATCTAAAACTGGAGGAAATTTACAAGATCTTTCTATTTATGGTGCTAATTTTTCTACAAACACAAGAGGTTTATATTTTGTAACCAATTTAGGAGTAGAAGTTACCAACTTAACTACTAATTATACATTTACAAAAACTGCAATGAAATTTGCAAATACTACTTTAAAAACTCAGGAATCGAATGTATATGGAGATATTCTTTTCAGTTATAAAAGGGAAGATTTAACAAGTTTTAAGGACAAAGTAAAAATAACAGCAGATTTTAAGAAAAGCGATTTAAAAGTATCCGATTTAAAGAAGTTTTACAATGAAGTAAGTGGAAACGATTTAATAACTTTTAAAACAAATATGGTTGGAACTTTAAATAATTTTGAATTGAAAAATTTAAAATTAGCCACCCAAAAAGGCATTCGAGTGTATGGAGATTTGTCTTTTGTAAACGCTGTAAATGTTGATAGAGGTTTTGTTTTCGAAGGAGATTTAAACAATTTAACAGGGACTTATAGAAACTTAAAAAATATAATGCCAAATGTTTTGGGTAAAAATATACCCACAGAATTCGATAAGTTTGGTCGATTTGTAGCCAAAGGAAAAGTAAAAGTAACACCTACTCAAATGACAGCTACTGTTACTATGAATTCACAAATTGGAGGTGTTGTAACAGATTTAGAAATAGATAACATAGATGCAATAGATACTGCAAGTTATGCTGGAAGTTTGCAATTATTAGGTTTCGATATGGGGAAATTTTTAAACGACCCACTTTTTGGAAAAGTTTCTTTAGAAGGAGATGTAAATGGAAATGGATTTAAATTATCGAATATCGATACTCGATTTATTGGTAAAATTTCTGAATTCAACTTTAAAGATTATACCTATAAAAATATTGTTGCCAATGGCCAATATCAAAATAATAAGTTCGATGGAGATTTGTTAATTAACGATGAGAATTTTAAGATGGATTTTAAAGGTTTGGCAGATTTATCTTCGGAAGTTCATAAGTTCGACTTTAAATCGGACATTTCCTATCTAAATTTAAAACAAACAAACCTTTTTACAAGAGACAGTATTTCTGTTGTAAAAGGAAACATAACTTTAGATGTCGAAGGTAACGATTTAGACGATATTGTTGGTAAAGCAACTTTTAGAAACGTATTGTACACCAACGAAAATAAAGAATATACATTTAAAGAATTCGATGTTACATCTTCTTTAAAAGACAGTATAAAAACAATAGAAGTAGTTTCCGAAGACATTGCAAGTGGTGCTATTTCTGGTAAGTTTTCTTTTGAAGAATTACCAAAAGTAGCGCAAAATGCTTTGGGAAGTATTTATACAAATTATAAACCATATTCTGTTGCTTCAAACCAATATTTAGATTTTAATTTTACGGTTTTTAATAAAATTGTAAATGTGTTTTTTCCTTCGATTTCTATTGATGATAATACCAAATTAAAAGGGAAAATAAATTCTGATAAAGATCTTTTTAAACTTACAGTTTCCTCTCCAAGAATAGATGCTTATGGGAACGAAATGAAAGAAATTTTACTGAGAACAGACAATCAAAACCCGCTTTATAATACACATTTAACGGCTGCAGAAGTAAACACACCATATTATAACGTTTCTAAATTAAATTTATTAAATAGAACCGAAAATGATACGTTGTATTTCAAATCAGTTTTTAAAGGAGGAAATAAGAAAAATGAAGATTTTAATCTCGATTTTTTCTACACATTTAATCCTGAAGGAAAATCTGTGGTAGGTTTTGAAAAATCTTCATTCATTTATAAAGAAAATACGTGGAATATTAATCCAGATCAACAAAATACAGATAAAATTACCTTCGATTTAAAAAAGAACGAGTTTAATTTTAGTCAATTTAAACTTGTTTCTGGAGAACAAAAAGTAGAGTTTACAGGTAGTTTAAAAGGGAATGACGAAAAAATATTATTGGCAGACTTTACAAAGGTAAATTTAGAAAGTTTTCTCCCTAAAATAGATAGTTTGGCTTTAAAAGGAATACTATCTGGAAATCTAGATTTTGTACAAAAAGAAGGAGATTATAGTCCTGAAGCAACTTTAATGGTTAAAGATTTTCAGGTAAATGATTTTAAACAAGGAAATTTATCTATCAATGTAAAAGGAGATAATTCGTATGAAAAGTACAATGTAAATTTATCCATAGAAAATAAAGATGTAAAAAGTATTGCCGCTACTGGTTCTTTAGATTTTTCATCAGAAAGGCCTATTATAGATTTAAATGTGTTTTTGGAAGAGTTTAAGCTAGAGGCATTTAGTCCATTGGGTCAAGATGTTTTATCCTCCTTAAGAGGAAGTGCTACTGGAGATTTTACCTTAAGAGGTTTTTTAAGCAACCCAGATATGGATGGAAGCTTAATTTTGAAAAACGCAGGTTTAAAATTTCCTTATTTAAATGTAGATTACGATTTCGAAGGAGAATCTGTAATTTCACTAATGCAACAATCATTTATTTTAGAAGATTTTAAATTATTAGATACCAAACATAAATCTAGAGGGGTATTTAAAGGAAGTATCTCTCACTTTAATTTTAAACAGTGGTTTTTAGATTTAAGAATAGAAAGTGATAATCTGTTAGTATTAGATACAAAAAATACAGAAGAAGCGTTGTATTATGGTAGTGCTTATATAGATGGTTCTGCAAGTATTACTGGTTTAACAGACAGACTTACGATAGATGTAAATGCAAAAACAAATCCAGGAACACTTTTTGTTGTTCCTTTAAAAGATGTAGAAACTGTAGATAGTTATAATTTAATTCACTTTAAAACAAAGGAAATTAAAGCAAAAGACCGTCAAAAAGAAATTGCTTTAGAAGCATTAAAAGGGTTAGAGTTAAACATCGATTTAGAGGTTACAAAAGATGCAGTTGCACAAATAGTTATAGACGAGGTATATGGAAGTCAATTAAAAGGGAGAGGTTCTGGAAATTTGCGTATCGAAATAGACACTAGAGGAAAGTTTAACATGTTTGGCGATTATTTAGTAAATAGCGGAGTTTACGATTTTAAGTACGGAGGTATTGTAAATAAACCATTTGCTATCCAAAGAGGTGGAACAGTTTCTTGGAATGGAAACCCTGCAGATGCAAATTTAGATGTTACAGCCATATACAAAGCAAAGGCAAACCCAGGAGTTTTATTAGAGAACTTTAATTCTAATAGAAATATCGAAGTAGATTTGGTAGCCAAAATTACAGGAGGTTTATTCAATTCTAAACAAGAATTGGGTATAGAACTTACTAACGTAGATCCAACAATTGCAAACGAACTAGAATTTATTTTAAATGATAATAACGTAAACGAGAAAACTACACAATTTATTTCGTTATTAGCATTTGGTAATTTTACCAACCCAGATAAAGTAAATTTCGACGCAAATGCAACAATTACCAATACAGCTTCAAGTGCGATTGCAGCAGCTTTTTCAAGTTTGTTAAATAGTCCCGATAGTAAATTTCAATTAGGGGTAGATTATCAACAAGGGCAGTCAGATAGTGATGTAGATCGTTTAAATATCGATAACCAAGTAGATTTGTCTGTAAGTACAAAAGTTAGCGATCGAGTTATTATTAATGGAAAAGTAGGAGTTCCAGTAGGAACAAAAACACAGTCGAGCGTTATTGGAGAAGTAAAGGTAGAAATCTTACTAAATGAAGAAGGAAACTTTAGAGGTGTAATTTTTAATCGTCAGAACGAAATTCAGTATACAATCGAAGACCAAGGTTATACACAAGGAGTTGGACTTTCTTATCAAGTTAATTTTAATACATTATCTGAATTGTTGCAGAAATTAAATTGGAAAAAGAAAAAAGTAAAACCAAAGAAGAAAGATCTAGTAAAAGATTCCCTAATAAAAGTTAACAAAGACTTAATAAATTTTGAAGGAAATTAACTTGTTTTTTCCTTAATTTTAAAATATGTTTTTTTTTGAGAAAATAACTATCTTATAATTTTATGAATTTTTTTTTTGATGAAAAATATGATGTAAAAAAACATACTGAAAACGTTTTAATTTTTATAGATGATATTCTAAAAAATAGAATATAAATAAAGGAAAAAGCCTAAAACGATTTCGTAGTTTTTTTATTTTAAATGCCCAAAAAGCAGTAATTTTACGATATATAATTATGAAGAAAATAAAAAAAATAGCAGTAATGACTTCTGGGGGAGATGCTCCTGGAATGAATGCAGCAATTAGGTCTGTGGTTAGAGCATGTGCTTATTACAGAGTTAGTTGTGTTGGTATATATAGAGGTTATGAAGGTCTTATTGAAGGCGATTTTATTGAGTTAACAGCAAGAAGCGTTAACAATATAATCAATAAAGGAGGAACTATTTTAAAATCTGCAAGATCAAAAGAATTTAGAACCAAAGAAGGTAGAGCCAAAGCTTACGAGCATTTGAAAGAAAATAACATTGAAGCAATGGTTGTTATTGGTGGAGATGGTTCTTTTACAGGAGCAGTAATTTTTAACGAAGAATACAAATTTCCGGTAATTGGAATTCCAGGAACTATCGATAATGATATTTTTGGAACTACCCATACTTTAGGGTATGATACAGCTTTAAATACAGCTGTAGAAGCAATCGATAAAATTAGAGATACTGCATCTTCTCACAACAGATTATTTTTTGTTGAAGTAATGGGTAGAGATGCTGGTTTTATTGCATTAAACGCAGGTGTTGGAGCAGGAGCAGAAGAAATTTTAATTCCTGAAGAAGACTTAGGTTTAGAAAGAATGTTAGAATCTCTTAAAAAGAGTAGAAGAACAGGAAAGTCTTCTAGTATTGTTGTTGTTGCAGAAGGAGATAAATCTGGTAAAAATGTTTACGAATTAGCACAATATGTAGAGGAAAACTTACCAGAATATGACGTAAGAGTTTCTGTATTAGGACACATGCAAAGAGGAGGTTCACCTTCTTGTTTCGATAGAGTTTTAGCAAGTAGATTAGGTGTAAAGTCTGTAGAATTATTATTAGACGGACAAACAAATTTAATGGTTGGTTTAAAAAACAACGAAGTAATAAGTACAAGTATTGCAGAAGCAATAAAAGGAGGTCATTCAATAAATCAGGAACTTTTAAGAGTTTCAGATATCATGACTACATAATATTAATAAGTAATTAAAGAGTAAAAAAATGATAAAAGTAGGAATTAACGGATTTGGTAGAATTGGAAGATTAGCATTTAGATCTACAGTTAACAGACCAGGTGTACAAGTAGTAGCAATTAATGATTTATTAGATGTAGATTATTTAGCATATATGTTAAAGTATGATTCAGTTCATGGTAAATTCGATGGAACTGTTGATGTAAAAGATGGTAAATTAGTTGTAAACGGAAACGAAATTAGAATTACTGCAGAAAGAGATCCTGCAAATTTAAAGTGGGATGAAGTAGATGCAGAATATGTAATCGAATCTACTGGTTTTTTCTTAACTGAAGAAACTGCTGGAAAGCATTTAGAAGCAGGAGCTAAAAAAGTTGTTTTATCTGCACCTTCTAAAGATCATACACCAATGTTTGTTATGGGTGTAAATAATACAGAATTAAAAGCAGATCAAAAGATTTTTTCTAATGCATCTTGTACTACAAACTGTTTATCTCCTATTGCAAAAGTATTAAATGACAATTGGGGAATATCTGAAGGTTTAATGACAACTGTACACGCAGCAACTGCAACTCAAAAAACTGTTGATGGTCCTTCTATGAAAGACTGGAGAGGTGGACGTTCTGCAATTGGTAACGTAATTCCTTCTTCTACTGGAGCAGCAAAAGCTGTTGGGAAAGTAATTCCTGCATTAAACGGAAAATTAACTGGTATGGCTTTTAGAATTCCTACTATGGATGTTTCTGTTGTAGATTTAACAGTAAAATTAGAAAAACCAGCTACTTATGCAGAAATTTGTGCTGCTATGAAAGCTGCTTCTGAAAGTGGACCAATGAAAGGTGTTTTAGGATACACTGAAGATTTAGTAGTTTCTCAAGACTTTGTTGGAGATACTCGTACTTCTATATTCGATGCAAACGCAGGAATTGCATTAAACGATAACTTTGTAAAAGTTGTTTCTTGGTATGATAACGAAATAGGTTATTCAACTAAAATCGTAGATTTAATTGAATACGCAGATACTTTATAGTATTTAAAATATAGTAAAAGTAAAAACCTGATAGATTTGTTTCTATCAGGTTTTTTTATTTTTGAATACTGAATACTGAATACTGAATACTGAATACTGAATACTGAATACTGAATACTATTTCACAGCTATCACACTAATTTCTACATTCACAAACTTAGGCAAGTTCGCAACTTCTACAGTTTCTCTTGCAGGCGCAGTTTCATTATCGAAATATTCTCCGTAAACTGTATTTATTTCAGCAAAATTATTCATATCAGAAATAAAAATAGAAGCTTTTATAACATTTTCGAAAGTCATTTTTGCAGCGGCTAAAACTTCTTTTAAGTTTTCCATTACTTGTTTTGTTTCTAAAGTAATACTGTCTAGAACCAATTCTCCCGAATTCGGATTTATAGCTATTTGTCCAGAAGTGTACAAAGTATTTCCAGTTAATACAGCTTGGTTATATGGTCCAATAGGAGCAGGTGCGTGTTTGGTTGTGATTATTGTTTTCATTGTTTATTAGTTTTTTATTTTTAAGTTTCAATATTAAGATTTCTCCATAAAGTCGAAATGACAATTGCGAACTTACTTTTCCTTCTTCCAGCTTCACGCTTCCATCTTTACAACTTCCAACTTCTTTCTAAAACAACCTTCTATCTGGTGGCTTATTTTTATCCCATTTTAAATCTGCTAAAACAGAAGATTTTACACCAATAAAAAACGTGTAAGAAGAGTTTGTTCCAAAAGGAACCCAGTTAAAATTGAACTGCCAGCTATCTAAATCTCTCGAAAAATTAAATCTCGAAAATGTAAATGCACCACCTTTAAAATCGTAACCAGAAGAATAACCAACTTTCCATTTTGGAGATAATTCTAAATTACCACTAAACATTAAACTTTGTACCCCAATTTCACCAGGATCGACACCATTATTTATATAGTTTGTGGAATATGCTAAATTAATAGACCAAGGAATATCTGAGTTGAATAATTTGGCAGTTTTATTTTTATCTTCTTTACTTGAATTAGCATTATTTCTTGGACCAAACCTATCTGTTGGATTTATATCTGCGCCAATAACATCTGGTGGATTGTTAGCAGAATTTGTATTACTGTTTTTATCTTCTTTATTACCCTTTTTAAAATCGGCACTAGAAATAGAGTAGTTTGCAGTTATACTTGCGTTTGTTAATCTTGGTAAACCTGCATTAAACTCATCTATTCTTATAATAGATCCATTCGATTCAACTGTTTTATATGGATCTAAAGAACCACTTAAATTAACGGCTAACTTATCTTTAAAGAAACGAGTTCCTGCAGAAAAGCTAATAGGAGACCATCGTAAACTATCTGCAGCAATGTTGTAGGAAGTATTAAAGTTTAAGTTGTTTAAAAGTGTTATTTTCTTATCTTCTTCATCACTATCTGGGTCATCTGAGGCGACTTTTGCCTCTAAAACATTATTTAAAGAAATTCCAATTGAATTACTTAATCCTGCAGATGGTGCTCTGTATAAACTATTATCAAAAATAGTATAATTTTCAAAATCTAAGGGGTCTGCACTTTTTCGGACTTGTTTTATGTACTGGCTTCCAAAATCTGGTCTATAAGAATAAGAGATAGAGGGTCTAAATGTGTGTCTAATCGTTTTTAATTTCCCTTTTTTAAAGTTGAAAGTACCATATATATTTGTAGATAAGCTAACCCCTAAATTATAGGTTCTAAAAGATTTAAATCCAATTAAAGAATCGGTTCTAATTTCGGCATTAATTGGATCATATTCTTTTTCTATATAATTAAAGTTCCAAGATTCTTCGTAATTGGCACTTGGCGAAATTGTAAAGTATTTAAAAGCTTTTAAATTGGTGTTTGTACCTGTTTTATGTTGCATTCCAGATCTTGCAGTTTCAAACATTTTTGCTGTTAAAAAATCGTCTTCATTTGTATTTATTAAATACTGTCCTTGCAAAGTATAGTTAAAACCCATTTTTTGAATTGGGTTTTTCTTAACACCTCCTTTACCTGCGAATGGATAAATACGATTCATATTTACTGTTAAAGAAGGCAAAGTCATTGTAATTTCGTTTGTATTCGTGTTTTGTTGATGTGTTGCTGTTACATTCATATTAAATGGTGTACCAACAAAAGTTTTACTATAATTTACAGAAGAATTAAAAGTGTTTGTTTGCGATTGAGAAATATTAACCTGATTTAAAGACTCTCTAAAAAAACGACTACTTCCTAAATTTACAGAAGCTGTAAACCTGGAGTTTGGACTCGCTTTAGAATCTTGATTATGTGACCAACGTAAATTAAAGTTATTAGATTTAGAAAAATCGTCGAAACCACGAATACCACTAATTATATTTTCGAAATTAAAACTAAAGGAACCATTAAAGCGATATCTTTTATTGTAGTTGGAATTTGCTCGAAAACCCCAAGTTCCATTAGAATAAACATCGCCAGTAATACCAAGGTCTATATAATCGCTAATTGCAAAATAATAACCACCATTTTGAAAACCAATTCCTCTAGAGGAGCTACCAGTATCGAATGCAGGAATTAAAAAACCAGAAACACTTGTTTCTGATAATGGAAAATAAGCAAAAGGTAAAATAATTGGAGTTGGTATATCTGCTAAAACTAAATTACTAGAACCTACAATAATCTTTTTCCCAGGTACTAATTTTGCTTTATTTGTTGCAATATAATAGTCTGGGTTTTCTTTTTCTGAAGTTGTAAAACGTATTTTTCGTACATAAATAGTAGAATCATTTACTCTTTTGGTTTTTTCGCCATAAGTAAACATTTCTCCTTGCTTTGTTTTTAAACCGTAAATTAAAGCTCTTTTAGATTTAAAATTATATACAATAGAATCTTGTTCGGTTTCTTCGCTTCCTTGTTTAAAAATAGGACGTTGTACATATCCTGTACTATCTTTTATTCCTTTAGCAAATAGTGTGTTTTTTTTATAATCTACAATTATAATTCCTGCTTTTAAGTCTATATCAGTATAAGTAATATTAGCTTCATTATACAAAGTAACCGTTTTGTTTTTTGCATCCTGTATTGTGTAGTCTGTAGCAACATGTGTAATAACATCCTCTATACTTTCCTTAGGTTTTATAGTGTCTAAAGAAATAGTATCCTTTTTTTTAAGTAAAAAAGTGTCTTTTTTAAGGGGTAGAATCGTATCTTTTTTGGGCGGAGATATTGTATCTCTTATGCCAAGAGGAACAACCGTTTTTTTAATTGGTTTTATATCTTGAGAAAACCCTAACTTTATAAAAAAGAAGCAGCAAAATAAAAGTATGTATGATAGGTTTGTTTGCAATGCTTTAAATACTATTTTTGTATGCGAGTAAAAATATGGCTCAATAATTGAAGTTCCAAATTAATAGACGCCAAAATTAGTTAAATTTTATTGATGCAATCCCAACAAAAACACAAAAATCTAAATAAAAAGAAAAATCTTTTTCTTTTATTCGTATTACTCTTTTTTTTAAGCGGTATAAATACACTTGTAGCACAAAAACAATATACTGTAGTTTTAGATGCTGGCCATGGAGGAAAAGATCCTGGTAACTTAGGAAATGGTTTTAAAGAAAAGAATATCGCATTAAAGGTAGCTCTATTGGTAGGTAAAAAATTAAAGAGTAAAAAAGATGTAAAAGTAATTTTTACTCGAAATAAAGATGTTTTTATAGATTTATGGAAAAGAGGAGACATTGCAAATAATTCTAAGGCAGATTTATTTGTCTCTATTCATTGCGATTCGCATACCTCAAATGCATATGGAGCAGGAACTTTTGTATTAGGGTTAAGAGGAAACAAAAAAAACCTAGAAATTGCTAAACGAGAAAATGCAGTAATTTTATTAGAAGATAATTTTAAAGATAAATATAAAGGTTTCGACCCAAATTCGGCAGAATCTGTAATTGGCTTGTCATTGCTTCAAGAAGAGAATTTAGATAAGAGTTTGGCTTTAGCAAGTATTATTCAGAATAATTTTTCTTTAAAATTAAAAAGAAACGATAGAAAAGTTAAACAAGATAATTTTCAGGTTTTAAGGGAGACGATTATGCCTAGTGTTTTAGTAGAATTAGGCTTTTTAACAAATAAAAAAGAAGGTAGGTATTTAAACTCAAAAAAAGGACAAACACAAATGGCAAATGCAATTGCAGATGCTATTTATAATTATGTAAATAACCTTAAATTAAATACTGTTATAGAAGAAGTTACAACAAACGAGTTTAAAAGCGAAATAGAATATAAGATACAAATAGCTTCAGGTAAAAATAAAATTGCAGAAAAATCTTATAATTTTAAAGGATTAAAAGATGTTAAAAGGGTTAAAATTGGTTCTTTTTATAAATATTATTATGGGAATACATATTCTTATAATATGGTAAAAGAGTCCTTAAAGAAAGCAAAATCAAAAGGATATAAAACCGCATTTATTATAGCTTTTAAAGATGGGAAAAAAATACCTCTTAAAGAAGCTGTAAAAATGAAGTAAGATTGAGTGTTACTCGCAAAAATTAAGTAATATTGTGTAAGAAATAGAAAGAATGACAAAAGAATTAAAAATAGGAATCGTAGCAGTTGTAATTATTGCATGTTCAATTTGGGGTTTTAATTTCCTTAAAGGACAAAATTTATTAGATTCTGGAACCCGAATTTTTAAAGTAGAGTATGGTAAAATTGGAGGGTTAACAAGATCTAGTGCTGTAACAATAAATGGATTAAAAGTAGGTAAAGTCGATAAAATTGAATTTGATACATCAGAAGAAAGAAGAGGGCATTTAATAGTTACTTTTATTGTAGAAAACGAATTTCAATTCTCTAAAAGTAGCGTTGTAAGAATTTACTCTCCAAATCCATTAAGTGGTTCTAATTTAGCTATTGTTCCAAATTACGAAGGAGAAATGGCAGTTTCTGGAGATTTATTAAAAGGAGAAATGGAAGAAAGTTTATTTACTTCGATTGGAGAACGATTAAATCCATTACAACAAAAAATTGAAAAAGTAATTGTTAGAGCGGATACTTTATTCAGCGGAATTAATAAAATTTTAAATGACGATACTGTAGAAGGTATTAATAGCTCAGTTTCCAATTTAGCAGCTACAATTAGTGATATAAGACAAACAGTAAAATCCGTAAATTCGATGGTTGTAGACAATCAAGAGAATTTAAAAGTAACACTATTAAATACAAAACAAATTACAGGAAATTTAAGTAGATTGTCAGATAGTTTAACTACTGTAAATATCAATCAAATAGTTCAAAAAGCAGAAAACGCTGTAGATAATTTTAACGAATTGTCTACAAAAATGAACTCAGGAGAGGGGTCAATTGCGAAGTTAATCAACGACAAAAAAATGTACGATAATCTAGAAGCTGCAACTAAGGAATTAGAAGAGCTGCTTAGAGATATCAAACTAAATCCAAAGAGATATGTTCATTTCTCTCTTTTCGGAAAAAGCCCAGGTCCTTACGAAGAAGTAGAAAAAGTGAAAGAATAATTTAATTAACCATATATATGCAATACCTACCAAACATACTTTTTGCCATTGCTTTAATTGCTGGTATCGGTTTTTTTGCGATGAATATTCGCAAACTAACTAGAAATATCAAACTCGGAAAAGATATCAACAGAACAGATAATAAATCTGAGCGTTGGAAAAATATGATTAAAATTGCTTTAGGGCAATCTAAAATGGTTCGAAGACCATTTTCCGGTTTCTTACATATTATTGTTTACGTTGGTTTTATCATCATAAATATAGAAGTTTTAGAAATTATTATTGATGGAATTTTTGGAACCCATAGAATCTTTCAAGGATTTCTAGGAGATTCTTTTTACGGTTTCTTAATTGGAACTTTCGAAGTTTTAGCAGCTTTGGTTTTTATCGCAGTTATATTATTTTGGACGCGTAGAAACGTAGCAAATATAAAGCGTTTTTTAAGCAGAGAAATGAAAGGGTGGCCAAAGAACGATGGGAATTTTATTTTGTATTTCGAAATGGTTTTAATGTCACTTTTTTTGGTAATGAATGCTACAGATCTAGCTTTTCAACAAGCAGGAGTTGGAAATCCAATAAGTCAATTTATTGCGCCTTTATTTGATGGTTTTTCTCCAGAGACACTACATACTATCGAAAGAACAGCTTGGTGGATTCATATTTTGGGGATTTTAGTTTTCTTAAACTATTTATATTATTCAAAACATTTACATATTCTATTAGCATTTCCAAATACATTTTTTGCGAATTTAAAGCCAAAAGGACAGTTTAATAATTTAGCATCTGTTACCAATGAAGTAAAATTAATGATGGACCCAGATGCAGACCCGTATGCAACTCCAGAAACTGGAGAAGAAGAGGTTGTTCCAGAAAAATTTGGAGCCTCTGAAGTTACCGACTTAAACTGGGTACAATTATTAAATGCTTATACGTGTACAGAATGTGGACGTTGTACATCTTCTTGTCCTGCAAATTTAACAGGTAAAAAATTATCTCCTCGTAAAATTATGATGGACACCAGAGATCGATTGGAAGAAGTTGGTAGAAATATTGATGCGAATGGGGGAACATTTAAAGATGATGGAAAGCAATTATTAAACGATTACATTTCACCAGAAGAACTATGGGCGTGTACAAGTTGTAATGCTTGTGTAGAAGAATGTCCTGTAAATATAGATCCACTTTCTATAATTATGGATATGAGAAGATATTTAGTTATGGAAGAAAGTGCAGCACCACAAGAATTAAATATGATGATGACCAACATCGAAAATAATGGTGCACCTTGGCAATACAATCAACAAGATAGGTTGAATTGGGCTAATGAAGAATAAACAATTTTCAATAAACAATTATCAATTACGTTTTAAAACAATTCATAATTCATAATTAAAAATTTGTAATTTATGATAGTACCAACAATGGCAGAAATGATGGCTCAGGGAAAACAACCAGAAGTATTGTTTTGGGTGGGAGCAGCAGGAAGTTATGATGATAGAGCTAAGAAAATATCAAGAGCATTCGTAAAAATATTACATGCAGCAAACGTAGATTTTGCAGTTTTAGGAACCGAAGAATCTTCTACTGGAGATGCAGCAAAAAGAGCAGGAAACGAGTTTTTGTTTCAAATGCAGGCAATGATGAATATTGAAGTTCTAAATGGTTACGAAGTAAAGAAAATTGTTACTTGCGACCCACATTCTTTCAATACTTTAAAAAATGAATACCCAGAATTAGGAGGTAAGTATCAAGTTTATCATCACACACAATTTATTCAAAATTTAATTTCTGAAGGACGTTTAAAAATAGACGAAACTACTTTACAAGGAAAAAGAGTTACTTTTCACGACCCATGTTATTTAGGAAGAGCAAACGAAGTTTACGAATCTCCACGTGATTTAATTCGCAGATTAGGTGTTAATTTAACCGAAATGAAACGTAACAAAAGTACAGCTTTGTGCTGTGGAGCTGGTGGAGCACAAATGTTTAAAGATGCAGAGGCAGGAGATAAAGAAGTAAATGTATTAAGAACAGAAGATGCTTTAGAAACGAAACCAGAAATTATCGCAACTGGTTGTCCTTATTGTAATACAATGATGACAGATGGAATAAAGTTTAAAGAAAAAGAAACAGAAGTTGTTGTAAAAGATATTGCAGAATTAATTGCAGAAGCTAATAATTTATAGACATGAGAAAAATTATCTTATTTATTTTTACAGCATCAATTTTTATAACTTCTAGCAAGTTTACAGCGCAAGAAAAATATGGTGAATACTTAAAAGTAATTGCTAATACTTTACCTGAGGTATATGTTAAGTCTACCGATAATTTATTTTTTACAGTTCAAATAGCCGCATTTACCAATAAAAATAGCGAGTTAGAAAAAATTAATAATATTGTTATTGCTAGAGAAGAGGATAATTTATTTAAATATAGATTAGGAGAATTTCCTACCTACGAAGAAGCTGTAGAATATAAAAGAATTGTTTTAAGTGTTTGTAACGATGCATTTATTGTTTCTATTAAAAATGGAAAACGAATTCATATTAAAGAAGCTTTAAAAAAGCCTTCAGCTAACTTATAAAAGTTAAAATAATGAAAAAACTAATAATTTTATTTTCAATAACACTGCTATTATTTTCATGTGGAGATAAAGAAGTAAAAAAAGAAAAACAGGAAGAAATTGTAGCGCCAGTATCTACAGATCCTACTGTTAGAGACGAGGTTGTAGAAGAACAAGAACCAAGTCTTGTGTTTACAGTGCAAATTGCGGCGTTAAGAAATCCTAATAATCAATTAGCGAATTCAGAAGGTGTAAATACATTCGAAGAAAATTCACTAACAAAATATAGGATAGGAGCTTTCGAAACTTACGAAGAAGCTAGAAGTCAAAGAAACCAATTACGTTATAAATACAAAGGTGCATTTGTACAAGCTTTGGAAAATAACCTTCCTATAAATATTAAAGAAGCATTAAAAAAATAATAATGAAAAAAAATATATTGTTATTTTTTTTTAGTTGTGCATTATTGGCTTGTTCAGACACTAATTTATCTTTTCTTACAGATGGAGCTTCCATAACAAATGTTAAGTTTGTGGTAAAAGCTGGTGGCAATCATGTAGCAAAAATTTCTACAGTTTTTGTAGAATCTGGTTATTTTAAATTAGACGATACTTTTGATGTAAATACCTTTCCCTTTAAAAAAGAGTATAATGGAAGAGGTGTGCGAAATGCAGCAAGTACATTATTAAAATACGAAGATAAAAGTTCTAAAATAACGAGTAGCTACAGTGTTATTTTACAAATATTTCAAGATAATATGCTATTAAAAGAAGAAGAGTTTTTAATTTCTACAGTAAATAAACAAGTTTCTATAAGCGCAGGTTTTGTGGTAAGTAACGCAATTTAATAAGCATGTATTTATGCTGTTTTTAAAATATATACTAATAATTTTTTTTAAATGGCAGATATTTTTCAAAATAATACAGTTATAGATTTTCCAGATATTTCTAAAATTGATTTTAAATCAATAGAAAAGAAATATTTAAAAGTAATTGTATTGAACATAGGTATCGTTTTTGCAGTTTTATTCACGGCCGTTTTTATTGTAGATTATAAAGATTTATTAGAATTGGAAGAATATACTATATGGCTATATGTTGCTGTTTTTATATTTTTACTAATAACGCTTTCTATAAAAATTGTTGGTTTTAAAAAAAGAAAATATGCAGTAAGAGAAAAAGATATTTCTTACAAAAACGGGATCTTTTTTAGAACGTTAACAACAGTTCCTTTTAATAGAATACAGCATGTGGAGATAGATCAAGGGCCTATTTCCCGATATTTTAATTTGGTTTCTTTAAGTGTTTTTACAGCAGGAGATAGTAGCGACGATTTAAAAATAAGTGGACTTGTAAAAGAAGAAGCAGCAAAAATTAAAGAATTTATCAGCAATCAAATAGATGGATAATTCACAAGATTTTAGCCAGTTTAGGAGACAATCTAAAAAAGGGATTCTTATTATTTATTTGAATTTACTTTATAAAGTGCTAAAAGCATTTTGGATTTTACTATTTCTTTTCATTCAAAAGTTTTCCAAAATTTCCGAATCCACCTTAAACTATATTTATTTAGGTATTTTTGTAGTGCTCGTTTTTTTCTTATTGAGAGCTTTCTTTATTTTCAAAAATTTTCAATTTAAAATAGAAAACAATCATTTTATTTTAAAAAGAGGAATCATAAAAAAGACCAATACTTCTATTCCTTTCGATAGAATTCAGAACATTAATTTTAAGCAGAATATTATGCAGCAAATAATTAATGTGCACGAAGTAAATATAGAAACTGCTGGTTCTGCAAAAGCAGAAATTTCGATAAAAGCATTATCCTTTAAAGAAGCAAAAGCATTAAAAAATGCAGTTACAATTTTCGATAAAAAAAATATAACCAAAGAATCAGAAATTACAGAAAAGCCATTATTAAAAGTAGGTTTTTTAGAGTTGATGAAGGTAAGTTTAACTGAAAATCATTTACAAAGTTTACTGCTTTTATTTGCTATTTTAATCGGTTTTTATCAGCAAATAAGCGATCTTTTCGATGGTTTAGGAAAAAGAGATCTGTTAGACGATTATATTTCAGAAAATACGTCGACATTAGAAACAAGTGTCTTTTTAATTGTAGGATTATTAATTTTTTTTACAATAATAGCAGTTTTAAGCTCCTTAGTTCGTGTGTTTTTAAGACACTTTAACTTAACTGTTTTCGTAAAAAATAACGCTCTAGAAATTTACCAAGGCTTAACAACCAAAAATTCTGTAATTTTAAAGAAGGATAAAGTGCAACATATTACTGTTTCTACAAATCCAATAAAAAAGAAATTAGGAATTTCGTTTATCACTTTTAAGCAAGCAATAAGTGGTAAAGTAAAAAAGAAACAGAATAAAATTATTAAAATTGTAGGTTGTAAATCTGCACAAGTTGCAATTATAAAAGAGTTGTTGTTTCCTAATGAAAATCTAGAAGGTATAGGTAAAAATTATTCAGATTCTTATTTTAGAGCAAGATTGTATTTTAGAAGTATGCTTTTTTTCTTGATATTAAATACCGGTCTTTATTTTGGTTTTGAAAGTTTACATGTTTTTTGGATAAATGCCTTATTAATACCAATTTTTATATTTTTTATCGAACTAAAATTCAGAAAAAGATATTATTATTTTAATGACGATTTATTGTTGTTAGGCTCTGGAAGTATAGAAACACATAAAACCTATTTGCCTTTTTTTAAGGTACAAAATGTAAAATTGAAACAAACCATTTTTCAAGCGAGAAAAAATGTGGCAGATATTGTTTTTCAAACGGCTTCAGGTAAAATTAAAATACCATGCATTCAATTAGAAAATGCACAAAAAATATATAATTACACATTGTTTAAAGTAGAAACTAGTAAGAAATCATGGATGTAAAAAGTTATATAAAAGCTGCACGTTTAAGAACTTTACCACTATCTATTTCTGGGATTATTGTGGGAAGTATTTTGGGAATCTGGAGGAAAGAGCATATACAAAATAAACTTAGTGGAATTGAAGCGTCTTTTTACGTAAAACATATCGAGATTGAATCATCTTTTTTAATCTTTTTTTTAGCAATTTTAACCACAATTGGTTTTCAAGTACTATCTAACTTTGCGAATGATTATGGAGATGGAATTAAAGGGTCAGACAAAAACAGAACAGGAGAAGCAAGAATGGTTTCTTCTGGAGCCATCTCACCAAAACAAATGAAAATTGCAATAATAATTACTACAATTATCACCTTAATAATTGCTTCATTATTAATTTATGTTGCTTTCGGAAGTGAGAATTTTGGGTATTCTATTTTGTTTTTTATTTTAGGAATTGCATCGATTGTAGCAGCTATTAAATACACAGTTGGTAATTCGGCTTATGGTTACAGTGGTTTTGGAGATGTATTTGTATTTTTGTTTTTCGGTTTATTAAGTGTTGTAGGAAGTTACTTTTTGTACACAAAACAAATTAATTTCAACATTTTCTTGCCAGCAATTTCAGTAGGTTTATTAAGTACAGCAGTTTTAAATTTAAATAATTTAAGAGACAGAGAAGAAGATAAAAAGAATAATAAAAATACATTGGTTGTAAAATTAGGGATAGAAAAAGCTAAGAAATATCATTATTTTTTAATATTTGGAGCATTAATAACAGCTTTAGTTTATGTGTTTTTAAATTTTAACTCCATTTATCAATTGGTATTTTTAATAGCGTTTGTACCTTTGATTAAGAATGTAAAAACTGTAGCAATTAACAAAATTCCTGCAGCACTAGATAGCGAATTAAAAAAAGTGGCATTAAGTACATTTTTGTTTGCAATTCTATTTGCAATCGGACAAACAGTATTTTAAAAGAATAGTATTATGAAAGCAATAAAAATAATTTTAGGAATTATTACAGTGTTAGTTTTAGCATTTTTCGCAACAGGTTTAATTGTAAAAGAAACAAAATATACAGCACAAGTTTCTGTAGAGAAGCCAGTAGAAGCTGTTTTTAACCAATTTAATAAACCAGAAAATAAGAAAAACTGGATTCCAGAAATTCAATCTTTCGAAACTGTAAACCAGAATCAAGGAATTACAGGAAGTGTTTATAAATTGGTGGTAGAAAATCAAGGACAAGATATTACCATGACAGAAAAAGTAATGGCTTACGTACCAAACGAAAAAGTTACTTTGTTTTATGACGCCGAAAATATGCTAAAAAAAGACGATTATATTTTCACAGAAAAAGAAGGTGTAACCACAATTACTTTAAATGCAAGTTGTAGAAGCGATTCTTATGTGATGGCTTGTTTATTTCCTTATTTTAAAGGAACTTTTCAAGAACAAGACCAAAAGTATTTAAATAATTTCAAGAAATATATCGAGCAAGAAAAAGAACAGGAATAACAATTTCTTAATAATACAGCAAAAATTTTATTTTGATAAAAGCAACCTATAAAAAATACATTCTTAATTTTAAAAATCCGAGTGGAACTTCACGTGGAATTTTAAGAACCAAAGAAACTTGGTTTATTATTTTAGAAGAAAATGGTAAAACAGGTATTGGAGAAACAGGTTTGTTTAGAGGTTTAAGTGCAGATGATCTTCCTAATTACGAGGAAAAACTAAAATGGGTTTGTAAAAATATCAACTTAGGATTAGAAAAATTATTAGTAGAAATCATAGATTTTCCATCGATTCAATTTGGATTAGAACAAGCATTTTTATCGTTAAAAAGTATTGATAAATTTGAATTATTTCCATCAGAATTTACCAAAGGAAAACAAGCAATTCCAATAAATGGTTTGGTTTGGATGGGTGATAAATCCTTTATGAAAACACAAATACAAGAAAAACTAAAATCAGGTTTTTCTTGTATTAAAATGAAAATTGGAGCAATTAATTTTAATGAAGAAATTAATTTATTAAAATCTATTAGAAACGAGTTTTCATCTGAAGAAATAGAATTGCGAGTAGATGCAAATGGAGCTTTTATTCCACAAGAAGCACTTGAAAAATTAAAACAGTTATCTAAGTTAAATTTGCATTCTATAGAACAACCTATAAAGCAAGGTCAATTGCAAGAAATGGCTTTATTATGTGAGAAAACACCTTTGCCAATTGCATTGGATGAAGAGTTAATTGGTGTGTTTACTTCCGAAGAAAAAAAGAAAGTAATAGAAACTGCTAAACCACAATTTATAATTTTAAAACCAAGTTTAATTGGAGGTTTTGGCGGAAGTAAAGAATGGATTAATTTAGCAAAAAATAATAATATAGATTGGTGGATAACTTCTGCTTTAGAAAGTAATATTGGGTTGAATGCGATTGCACAATTCACTTTTACTTTAAATAACAAATTGCCACAAGGTTTGGGAACAGGAGGTTTGTTTACCAATAATTTTGAAAGTCCTTTAGAGGTAAAAAACGGAACATTACAATATAATAATTCCAAAAAATGGAATTTTAATTTAGTCTAAAATGTTTCCTTGAGCGCAGTCGAAAGGTTAAAATAAGACAATTTATAATTTATAAAACATGAATTTTATTCAACAAGCATACAAAGGAAGAAACGAATGGTATCATTGGGTAATTACTATAGTTATCGTTTTTTTTGGATGGCAAATTTTGGGAGCAGTTCCATTGTTAATGGCAGCTGCAGCAAAATCGAAAGACATCAATCAGTTTTCGGAATTTGCAAAAGACAATTTCATGACAGCAGGCATTGATAAAAACCTGTTACTTGCGCTAATGATATTTACTTTTTTTGTTGGTTTAATTTCACTTTTAATTGCGGTTAAATATGTTCATAAAAGAACAATTACTTCTTTAGTAACAAGCAGAAATAAAATCGATTGGAAACGTTTTTTCTATGGTTTTTTTGTGTGGGGAATTATCGCAGTCGTATTTTCTTATGTTGGAATTTTATTAGCGCCCGAAAATTATACTTGGAATTTTAATGCAACACCATTCTTTACTTTAGTCGCAATTTCCTTTTTGTTTATTCCTTTTCAAACAAGTTTAGAAGAACTGCTATTTAGAGGATATTTTATGCAAGGAATTGGAATTTTAGCAAAAAACCGATGGGTTCCATTATTAATAACTTCTGTAGTTTTTGGCTTGTTACATGGTGCAAATCCTGAAGTTGCTAAATTGGGACAAATAACCATGGTTTTTTATATTGGAACAGGTTTGTTCTATGGAATTATTACATTAATGGACGAAGGAACAGAAATTGCCTTGGGTTTACATGCCATAAATAATATTACTGCCGCATTTTTTATCACGACAGATTGGACTGTTTTTCAAACAGATGCTTTGTATATAGATACTTCAGAACCATCTGTAACTTGGGAAATGTTTTTGCCAGTTTTTGTTTTATATCCTTTAATGTTATTTATTTTTTCTAAAAAATATGGATGGAAAAACTGGAAAGAAAAACTAACAGGTAGAATTACAGAACCTGTAAACTTAAAAGAAAATTATAGAGTTTTAGAAGATATTGGTGCAGAATAAACTCCATAAAAGCTTTCAATTAAATAACAATTCATTTTCTAATGTTGATGAATTAATAGTTTATGTACAAAATTCTTCTAAAGAAATATATCCATTTTTAAAAGAATGGTTTTCGAATGACGGTTTTATAACTGTACAAACTTCTGGCTCTACTGGAAAACCAAAATCGATTCAATTACAAAAAGAGTTCGTTATAAATTCAGCATTAGCAACTGGGAATTATTTTTCTTTACCAGAAAATACAACAGCTTTATTATGTCTCCCAATAGAATATATTGCAGGTAAATTAATGCTGATTAGAGCAATTACCTTGGGTTGGCATTTAGATGTTATTCAGCCAGTTTCTAATCCTTTAAAAGACGTTTCTAAAGAATATGGTTTCTCTGCAATGGTTCCTTTGCAAGTGGAAAATTCTATGGATAATTTACATCAAATTAAAAAACTAATTGTTGGTGGAGGAGTAGTTTCGAATCAACTTCAAAATAAATTACAAACCATTTCTACTGAGGTTTTTGCAACCTATGGAATGACAGAAACCATTACACATATAGCAGTTAAAAAACTTAACAACTTTTCTAATGTGTTTTCGGAAGAGAAGCCTTTTTATGAAGTATTACCAAACGTAACCATTTACAAAGACGAAAGAAATTGCTTAGTTATTGATGCTCCAAAAGTTTCGAAAGAAGCGATTTTTACAAATGATGTTATTCATTTAATTTCAGACACTCAATTCGAGTGGTTAGGACGTTTTGATAATGTAATTAATTCTGGCGGCATAAAATTACATCCAGAAAAAATAGAGAAGAAGCTTTCTGAAATTATCGAAAATAGATTTTTTGTATCTGGAATTCCTGATGAAAAATTAGGAGAAAAATTGGTTTTAATTGTTGAAGACATTGTCTCTTCGAGTGCAGTTGAGAAGTTAATAGAAGTCAAAAATTTAAAAACACTTTCTAAGTTCGAAATTCCTAAAGAAATTTATTTTGTAAAAAAGTTTGTGGAAACTAAGACAAAAAAAATCCAACGTAATAGAACATTGGATTTGATATTTTAGTTACTCAAAATTCAATAAATAATCACGTAAATCTTCATCTTCTCCTAAATTCATTTTTTTCTTAATTCGATATCTTGCAGTTTGCACAGATCTTGGGTCTATTAAAAGAATTTTTGCAATTTCTTTGGTGTGCATGTGCAATTTTATAAAAATACAATGTCTTAATTCTGTTTCAGAAAGATTTGGATGTACTTTAATTATTTTGTCATAAAAACCATCATTTACTGCATTAAAATGTTTTTTGAGAATTTCCCAATCTTTATCTCTATCTAAAATATAATCAATATGTTTTAGAATACTTTTTATTTCGTTATTATCTTCGGTCTTTATGCTTTTTAAATCTGCTTTTATTTCTTTAAAATATTGTTTATTATAAAGTAAATTCGTAGTAGAAGTTACCATTTCTTTTTCCTTTTCGAGGATGTTGTTTTTTAATATTTCATTATTTTTTTGTATTTCTTTACCTTTGTTTTTACATCTCAATAATAGGTAGTAGCTAACGATAAACCCAATTATTAGCAGAATAGCTAATAGGAAAATTACTATTTTTAAACTGTATATATGGTTGTGTAAAGATTCGTTACGTAGTACTACTTTTTCATATTCAAACTTTTCATTCAAATGGTCTATTTTATTTAGTAGCTCTAAATTTTTTTTACTTTTATTATCAACAACAGTTTTTAATATATTTGGATTTTTATGTCCTATTAATTCTAAATCAAATAGACAGTCACTAGATTTAGGTCTTACTTGATGGATAGATACACTTAAAATTGCTTCATTTTTTTTAAAAATATTACTTTCAAAAATAAAGGATAGATATTTTTTTTCATTATCTCTATCTATAATCTCTTTTGCTAAAGTATTACTTGATATTGTAATATCTGGCATATTGTTCCTTAGAATTTCTTTTCCATCGATATAAAGAACTATACCATCGTCTCTTAAAATTTTAAATTCATAAGCAACAAAATTTTCATTATTTATTTGAATTCTCTTCTTAAAATATTTTACGATATCTTTTTTTTCTTTGCTATTTCCAAAGCTTATTGTAGTTTTAAGTTTAGTGTCTCCATAACCAATTGGAGCTGGTCCAGAATTCCAATTTGAAAAATCATTAGACAACATCCAATCATCATTTAAAGAACCTTGGTCGTAATAATGCCAATCTGATCCACTTTTCATTAAAATTTCTTGAGATTGTAAACAATAAGAAAAGTTTACGATAAGGAAAAAAAGAATTTTAGTAAAGTTGCTTTTTTGCTTCATTCTATGGGTAGTTATTGCTAATAATGTGTAAATATAGTAGTTTTTGTAGTTTAAAAATAGGTTTGTAGTAGTTTAGATGTAATCTTTTTTTGTGAAACAATGTTTAAATAAACTACATTTGTTTAATATTTTGAATTAGTAGTAAAATATTGTATTGGGGGATAGAATATATATCTATTAAAATTCAAAAAAAAAAGTCGTGATTTAATTATCACGACTTTTGTTTTTTTTAATGTTTTTTTATGAATTTTCCATACTATGATACACGTTTTGTACATCATCGTCTTCTTCTAGTTTTTCTAAAAGTTTTTCTACATCTGCCTGTTGTTCTTCGGAAACAGCTGTTGTAGTTGTTGGAATTCTTTCAAAACCAGAAGATAGAATTTCTATATTATTTTCTTCAAAATAAGATTGTAATGCACCAAACTGCTCAAAAGGAGCGTAAATAATAACACCTTCTTCATCGTCGAAAACTTCTTCAACTTCAAAATCTATTAACTCTAATTCTAGTTCTTCCATATCCATAGTAATATCCTCTTTTTTCAAAGTAAAATTACAAGTATGGTCGAACATAAATACAACAGAACCAGAAGTTCCTAAATTTCCATCGCATTTATTAAAAGCTGCTCTAACATTGGCAACAGTTCTATTGTTATTATCTGTTGCAGTTTCTAAAAGAATTGCAATTCCATGTGGTGCATATCCTTCGAAAAGTACTTCTTTATAATTTGCAGTGTCTTTATCGGTTGCTTTTTTTATAGCACGCTCTACATTATCTTTAGGCATGTTTGCAGCCTTTGCATTTTGTATTACTGCTCTTAAACGTGAGTTTGTTTCAGGGTTAGGTCCTCCTTCTTTTACTGCCATAACAATGTCTTTACCAATTCTGGTAAATGTTTTTGCCATTGCAGACCAACGTTTCATTTTTCTTGCTTTTCGAAACTCAAATGCTCTACCCATTTCTTATGCTAATTTTAATTGTTAACTACGCAAATGTAGAAATTTGAATGCTGAATAGCAATTATTTTAAAGGCTCTTTTTTATTTATAAATTACCTAGTTATAGGTATTGTGTTGCCTTAAAAGGCTTTATAATTTTGAGTGAAATATTTTAAATAAATTTATTATGAAAAAAATTACTTTTTTACTTTTTACATTATTAACTTTTTCAATCTTTGGGCAAGACAAATTAACATCTAAAATAAACCAATCTTACGATGGTGTAAATTGGGTTAATAATAGCAGATCAACATATAAATATAATTCTAATAATAATTTAACTGAAGATGCTTACTATAACTGGAATAGTATAAATGCTTCATGGGATCTAAGTGGAATAGACACCTATACTTATAATAGTCAAAATAAATTGGTTACAGATACTTATGAAAATATAGATTCTTCTACTGGAAATCCGGTTGATGGTTATAAAACAATCTATACCTATAATAGCAATAATCAAATTATAGAATCAATAGATCAAGAAAGAAAAAATAATAATTGGGTAAATGAATTTAGAAGTACTTTTACCTATACAAATAATAAAATTACAGGTTTATTATCTGAAGAATGGAATGGATCTTCTTGGGTGTTGGTTACAGAAGCAGCACAACAAGATGCTTCTTCTAGAATTGTTATAAATTATGGTTCAAATAATTTAGTTTCAGAATTTATCTATGAAGAGTGGAATGGAAGCTCTTGGGATTTAGATAGTAGAGATACTTACACATATAATGCAATAAACAAGCAAACACAAAATATTAGTCAAGATTGGAATGGTACTTCTTATGTAAATAATTATAAATCTGAATACACATATGATGGTAATGGTAATTTAATTTTAGAAAAAGATTTTGATTTTGATAATGGCACCTTTACAAGTAATTATGAAGAAAGTTATACTTTTGATACTAGTCAATTAATGAGCACAATAATAAATCCTTTTAAAGATAGAACTGGTTTTGCAGCTTTAACAGGAGAAGATACAAGGTTCGTAAATAAAATATTAACTTCTTCTACTGGAGCAAATGATAGAACAACTTATTATTACAATGGAGAAACTGCAAGTGTAGAAGATTTTGTAACACTAAATTTTAAAGCATATCCAAACCCTACAAGTGGTGTTTTTACAATTGATACCGCAAATTTTGAAGTAGAAAAAATAGATATATTTAATGTTTCAGGAAAGAAAGTTTTTTCTACAAACCAAAAACAAGTAGACATTACGTCTTTATCGAAAGGAGTTTATTTACTAAAATTAGAAACAACAGCAGGTAAATTTGTAAGTAAAAGAATTATAAAAAACTAAAAAAGAAAGTTTAAAACCACAAATTCACTAACTAAAAATTAGAGGATTTGTGGTTTTTCTTTAAACATTACTTTATAAGTAAATACGATTGTTTCGCAATCTCAATTTCTTCATTTGTAGGAATTACTAGAACTTTTACTTTTGAAGTAGAATTTTGAATTTCTCGAATCTCTTTAGAACGAACATTATTTTTGCTTTCATCTAAATCAATTCCTAAAAAATTTAAATTTTTACATGCTAATTTTCTCATTATTGCAGAGTTTTCTCCAATTCCTGCTGTAAAAACAATGGCATCTAATCCGTTTAAAATAGCAGTATAACTTCCAATGTATTTACGAATTCTATAACCTGCTAAATTCAGTGCGTTTTGGCAATCTTCATTTCCTTGTTCCGCTTTTTCAGAAATTTCACGTAAATCAGAAAAACCAGTTAAACCTTGCATTCCAGATTCTTTTTGCAATAAATTATTTACTTCTTCTAGAGATTTGTTTAATTTATTTATCAAAAAGAAAATAACAGATTGATCGATATCTCCAGAACGAGTTCCCATTATTAAGCCATTCATTGGCGCAAAACCCATAGAATTTTCAACGCTTTTTCCATTTTTAATTGCAGACATGCTACAACCATTTCCTAAATGAATAGTGATAATGTTTTTTGATTTTTCTTCGCCTAAATACTCAATCGCTTTTTCAGAAACATATTTATGACTTGTGCCATGAAAACCATACGCTCTAATTTTGTTTTCTTCTAAATATTTATTCGAAATTGCATATTGATACGCTTCTTTTGGCATTGTTTGATGAAAAGAAGTATCGAAAATTGCAATTTGTTTAGCGGATGTAAAAATCGTTTCCGCAATTTCTATTCCTGTTAAATTTGCAGGATTATGTAGAGGTGCTAAATCGAATAAATCTCTAATACTGTCTTTTACTTCTTGCGTTACAACTACAGTTTTACTGAATTTGCTTCCTCCATGAACAACTCTGTGTCCAACCGCTTTTATTTCATCAACAGAATTTAAAACACCAATTTTTTTGTCTAATAAAGTTTTAGCAAGTTTTTGTAAACCAACTTCATGATTTAAAATGGGTAAAACTTCTTGGTGTTTTTTATCATCAATTTCATGAGTAAAAACGGCATCTTCCATTCCAATTCTTTCTACCAAACCAACACATTTTACATGTTGAGAAGGCATTTCTATCACTTGATATTTTAAAGAAGAAGAACCTGCATTTAAAACTAAAATATTCATAGTTAATCTTGATTTGCTTGAATCGCAGTTAATAAAACCGTGTTAAAAATATCGTCTACTGTACAGCCTCTACTTAAATCGTTTACAGGTTTATTTAAACCTTGCAACATTGGGCCAATTGCCAAAGCACCAGTTTCTCTTTGAATAGCTTTATAAGTATTGTTTCCAGTATTCAAATCTGGGAAAATTAATACAGAAGCTTGTCCTGCAACTTCAGAATCTGGCATTTTTGTTTTTGCGACAGACATATCTACAGCTGCATCATATTGTATTGGACCTTCAATTTTTAAATCAGGTTTTTTAGCTTTTGCCAATTCAGTTGCTTTTCTCACTTTTTCTACTTCTTCACCTTTTCCAGAACTTCCAGAAGAATAAGATAACATTGCTACTTTTGCAGTAATACCAAAGGCTTCTGCAGAAGCTGCTGAAGAAATAGCGATTTCAGAAAGTTGTTCTGCATTCGGATTCGGATTTACAGCACAATCGCCCATTACAGAAACTCTGTCGGACAAACACATAAAAAATACGGATGAAACTACAGAAACTCCAGGTTTGGTTTTTATTAATTGCAGTGCAGGTTTTATGGTGTGCATTGTTGTGTGAACAGCTCCAGAAACCATTCCATCTGCCAAACCATTTAGAATCATTAAAGTTCCATAATAAGAAACATCTCTGGTTAAATCTACTGCAGTTGTCTCTGTTAAACCTTTGTGTTTTCTTGCCTCAAAAAGTGTGTTTGCAAAATCTTTATTATGAATAGAATCTTCAGGATTTAGAATGTTTAGTTTGTCTAAATCTATCTGAATTCCCAACTGATCGCATTTTAATTGAATGGTATTTCTGTCTCCTAATAATGTTAAATCTACAATATCTAATAATTGTAAACGTGCAGCAGCAGTTATAATTCGTTCATCATCTCCTTCTGGCAACACAATATGTTTTTTATGAATTCTAGCTTTCTGCAATAAATTATATTGAAACATGCTTGGTGTCATTCTATCTGACTGATATGAAGTCAAAATATTTGTTAAACCTTCTGCATTCACAAATTTATCAAACGTGTCTAATGATAATAATATTTTTTTATCATGAGTTGCATAAATTTTAGATTTTACGCTACCAATTTTGTTAGAAATATTAAAAGTGCCTCCATCAACAGAAATAATTGGCACTGTAGATTGTACACCTTCAATCAATTTTATAATCGATTCTTCTGGAATTAAAGTTCCTGTTAAAATAATTCCTGCAATTTTAGGGTAATTTTTAGAAGCGTTTGCTTGCAACGCACCTAAAATAATATCTGCTCTGTCTCCAGGTGTAATTACCAACGCATTTTCTTTAATTCTTGTTAGGTAGTTTCGAAGTTGCATGGCTCCAGTGCTATAACTACCAATGGCATTGTCTAAAAATTGTTCTCCAAATAAAACACGTCCATTTAATGCTTTTACAACTTCTTTAACTGTTGGAAATGCTAAAAAATCTATCTTCGGAATAATATCTATTTGAAGTTTCTTTGGAAAACTTTTAATGAGTTCTTGTCTAATATAATCTACTTCATCTTCCTCAATTTTATTGGCAATAATACCAATAACATCCACTTCTTTCTGAACAAATGCATTGTAAGAAAGTTGCATTGTATTAATGAAATCTTTCTTCTTTTTTCCATTTCCAGAACCAACAATTAAAGCAGGAATGTTTAAATTTTTAGCAATCATTAAATTTACATCTAATTCTGTAAAACTTCCACCGCTAGAAAAATCGGTTCCTTCAACTAAAACATAATCGTAGTTTGCTTCTAATTTTTTATACTTTTTAATAACATGATGAATTACTTCATCTTCTTTCCCTTCACTTAATAATTCTACAACTTCACTTTGTGTGTAGGCATAACAATCTTTATAATCGATTTCTAGGTTAAAAAAATTGATAGCAGTATTGGTATGTTCGTCATAACCATCTGCATTTATCTCGTTAATGATGGGTCTAAAATAACCCACTTTCGCAGATTTTGTTAACATCATTCTTAAAATACCTAATGATATTAAAGATTTACCACTATCGGATTCTACTGTGGCTATATATATGGCTTTACTCATGTTTTATTGAATTGTTTTACAAAAATAAGGCATAAAAAAATGACTAATTGCGATATTAGTCATTTATTATTTATAAAAATATAAACGTTATTTATTAAACCTGTAAAACACCCATGTTAAACTTCTTTTCTATAGGAGCATGGTTTGCAGCCTCAATTCCCATAGAAATCCAAGTTCTAGTATCCAGTGGATTTATTACTGCATCTGTCCAAATTCTTGCAGCGGCATAATAAGGCGAAACTTGATTATCGTAACG
Source organism: Polaribacter haliotis (assembly GCF_014784055.1). Lineage (NCBI taxonomy): Bacteria > Pseudomonadati > Bacteroidota > Flavobacteriia > Flavobacteriales > Flavobacteriaceae > Polaribacter > Polaribacter haliotis. The sequence continues at coordinate 3,655,264 of NZ_CP061813.1, forward strand.
CTTTTTTATTTTATTGAATAATTCAGCTTCTTTTTCAGGAGTAATTTCTTCTCCACGTTTTTTTAGTGAAGCTTTTTCAATTTGAAGTAAAACTTTTGCTGCAGAATTACCACTCATAACTGCTAATTCTGCACTTGGCCAAGCAACAATTAATCTTGGATCATATGCTTTACCACACATAGCATAATTTCCTGCACCATAAGAATTTCCAATAACGATGGTAAATTTTGGTACCACAGAATTACTTACTGCGTTTACCATTTTTGCGCCATCTTTTATAATGCCTCCATGTTCCGATTTAGAACCCACCATAAAACCTGTAACATCTTGTAAGAAAACTAACGGAATTTTTTTTTGATTACAATTGGCAATAAAACGTGTAGCTTTATCAGCAGAATCGTTATAAATTACACCTCCAAATTGCATTTCTCCTTTTTTGGTTTTTACCAATTTTCTTTGATTGGCGACAATTCCAACTGCCCAACCATCAATTCTTGCATAACCTGTTAGAATGGTTTGTCCATAACCTTCTTTGTATTGCTCAAATTCCGAATTATCAACCAAACGCTTAATGATTTCTAACATATCATACTGTGCGTTTCTTTCTCTTGGTAAAATTCCAAAAATATCATCTTCTTTTTCTTTTGGTGGAAAAGATTCTGTTTTGCTAAAACCAGCTTTGTCATAATCACCAATTTTATCAACAATAAATTTTATTTTATCCAACGCATCTTTATCATCTTTTGCTTTGTAATCTGTAACACCAGAAATTTCGCAATGTGTAGTTGCTCCACCTAAAGTTTCATTATCAATAGATTCTCCAATTGCAGCTTTTACCAAATAACTTCCAGCCAAGAAAATACTTGCAGTTTTATCTACAATTAGTGCTTCATCACTCATAATTGGTAAATACGCGCCACCAGCAACACAACTTCCCATAACTGCAGAAATTTGTGTAATTCCCATGCTACTCATTACTGCATTATTTCTAAAAATTCGTCCAAAATGTTCTTTATCAGGAAAAATTTCGTCTTGCATTGGTAGATAAACTCCAGCAGAATCCACTAAATAAATAATTGGTAATCTGTTTTCTATAGATATTTCTTGTGCACGTAAATTCTTTTTTCCTGTAATAGGAAACCAAGCACCCGCTTTTACAGTAGCATCATTTGCAACAACAATACATTGTTTTCCTTTAATGTAGCCAATTTTTACAACCACGCCTCCAGAAGGACAACCACCATGTTCTGCATACATATCTTCACCTGCGAAAGCACCAATTTCAATAGATTTAGATTTGGAATCTAATAAATAATCTACTCTTTCACGAGCTGTCATTTTACCTTTTTCGTGTTGTTTGTCGATTCTTTTTTGACCACCACCTAATTTTACTTTGGCGAAACGTCTTTTTAAATCTGATGCTAAAAGCTTATTATAATCTTCGTTTTTATTGAAGTTGAGATCCATAGGAATTCGTTTCTTAGTTTTCAGCTAAATTAAGAAATATTATGATGAAAAAAAGAATGTATTTTTTCAAATTATAATCCCAGAGATATAAAATCATAATTAAATTATTGAAACAATAAACAAGCATGAGAATTTTTATCAAATTCATAAAAAAAATAAATATCCTGTAACAAACAGCCAAAAAAAGCAACAGATAGTATAAAGTATTTTGTTATAATTAAAAAAAATTAACGAAATTGCTTCACTTAAAAAATTGTTCAACTTAAAAAACTAAATACATATGGCTGATGACTTTGACTTATTAGAAACAAACTCTACTCAAAAAACTGAAAAAGTAGATGTTAATTGGGGAAAAGCTATTGATACAATGAAATCTAAATTGTCTCAAGAAGAAGATCCAGAAAAGCGTCAAAAAATATTAAATGCAACGTTAGATGATGTTGTAGATATGGCAAAACAAGACAGAAGTACATTGTTAGATGCTATTAAAGATTTAACCGATTATCAAGATGAAGTTGGTATTAAATTCGAAGGTTTTTCAGCTTTAAATGCAGAAGAACAAAAGGTTATTGACGATGCACAAAAAGCATTAGAAAGAGCAAGAATCGAATTAGAAGACGCAAAAAACAAACCAGATACTTGGTGGAATAATTTGTGGGGAAGAAAATCGAAGATTAAAAAAGAAGAAGCAGAATTTGCACAAGCAGAAAAAACAAGGGCAGGCGCAGATAATAAAGCAAAAGCATTGTTTCAAACAAGAATAGAAAGTGCAGATATTCAAACTTTATTGGGCGAACTTTCTTTTAAATCTCAAGCAGCTGTTACACGTTTAAAAAACAGAGAAGTAGAGATTAAAGAGGTAGAAGAAAAACTAAAAACGGCGATTGTAGAAGCTTCAAAAAATCATACAAAAGCATTAGAGAAGAAGAAAGAAGTAGAAGATAAATTAGAAGAGCAATATGCATTGTTAAAACAAGCGCGCCAAGAATTAGATGAAATTGCAGACAAGCAATCCACAGCGTATTCAGAAGCAATAGGAAAAGTAACAACAATTGAGCAAAAAGTGGAAGAATTAGAAGGATTGAAAAATGCCTACACAACTTTGGCTGCTTCTAAAGATAGTTTTGTGCACAAACACAATTTAACGATAAAAGTATTAACTTCTTTACGTTCTAATTTACAAACGCATAGAGCAAAATTAAAGAGTGATACTGAAGAAAGACTAAAATATTACGATGGTTATATTGTTGCGTTAAAAGCAAGAACCGACCAAGAATTTGCTGCTATTTTAGAGCATTTAGGTGTAAAAACGGACGAACATATTGGAGAAACGTTGGCTTCTATGCATTCTGCGAGTGCAAGAGCAAGACAAGATATGATGGAGAATATTCCAGTTCACGAAAAGGTTATGAAAGGTGTTTATAGCACGTATGCAGAGGCTTTACACGAGATACGTGAGAAAGACGTGGACATTCAAAAGAACTTTGCAGACAGATATGGAATCGATATGAAAGAGATTTTCGAGGACTATTACAAAGCAGATGCAAACGCGCCTTCTGGAAATGATGACGAACCTGCTGCAGCTCCAAAAAAGGAATCTTCTAACGACGATTTATTGTCTTAAAAATAGTAAACAGTTTACAGTTTCAGTTTGCAGTCAGTTATTGACTGTAAACTGTCACTGAATACTGAAAACTAAATTCTATGATTACAACACCTTTAGATTCTGCACTTTTAGACTCAAAAGAACAATACGTTTTTTATCACAAAATGGTAGATTTCGTATTAAAAGAATTGATTGTAAGCGTTCAGCAAGAAAAATTATGCAGTCAGCAAGAACTGTTGATTTTTAAGCAATATTCAGATTTACTTTTATATTCCATTGAAGCCATGCGTATTAAATATATGTATGATGAGGAAGATAATATGAAAGTCGATTTAACAGATTCTGGTTTTCCTAATTATTTGGAATTCCGTTTTTTGTACAACGATTTAGAATTAAAGAACGAATACATTCACAAATTAACAGATACAGTTTCTTTAAAAGAAGAATTTTTAAACACTTTATTAAAGAAAAAACAGTCTGTTAGAAGAGATCGATTGTTTCAAGCATCGTCTATTGTATATTATAAATCTGTAGATCAAAAATTAATTTTTAACAGGTTTGTACAAGGAAAAATTTTGGAAGCTCCAAAAGATGCTTCTTACGAATACATAACAAGTTGGAGTTTTTATGATGTAAGTCATAACAGACCATTTATCTGTTATATGTACTTTAATTACGAAGGAAAAAATGCTTTAAAGGATAAAGAAAAAATTTATCAAGTTTTAAAAGAAAGTGCAGATAGGCAAATGCCTTTAGATACCATGGCTTATAATATTGATAGAAAACTACCAAATATTCAGCCAAAACATATCAAAAGAATCGATTTAGGACCTTTTCATAACGTATTTGCAAAAGACGAAAACAAAATAACTCATGCTATTTTAAATGGAATTTCAAAAAAAGAAATTCCTTTAGAATCGTATGCATTATCACTAAAAATAGATGAGGTTTTTTCTGGAGAAACATTTACTGAAGGTGGTTTTTTTTCGAAACAAACCATGCAAAAATGGAGTGATGTAATTAAGCAAAGATATGTTTTTGCTCCACATAGAATTATTCAATTATTGCACAATCAAACGCCTGAAGTATTGCATAAATTGGCGAAAAGTCCGATTGAATTAGCAAGTTTAAAAATTGACAAAATATAAAGTATAGAGTAGCAGTAGCAGAATTCAACTGCTTACTGAAACTGTAAACTGAAAACTAAAAAAATGGAACATAACTCAACTTTCCCGATAAAACAAAACGAATTAGATATGCTTCGTGACGAAGCTTCTGGTTATTTAAAATCTATTCAATGGGAACAAAGTAATAGAGCAAAAAATAAAGATAAAGACGCAAAAGACGATTCAATTTTATTGTATTTGTCAAGAGCAAATAGTGGGAGCAATGTAGATATTACATCTGTTTCTAAAACCATTTTAGGCTTAAAGAAAAGACTTTTACCAGATTCTATTGCAATACCTGTATATTTAAATCAGACTTTATATGCAGTTCAAGAAGGAATTACATTAGGAATTTGGATAAAAGATAGTTATTACGATGCATCTGGTTTATCGAGTTTAAACGAACGAAAATCGGCATTAGATAATTCAGGAAAAAGAGAATACGAAAGCAAATTACAAACAGCAACTGCGTTTCAATTATTTGCGACTGCCTATAAAATTTTACACGATTTAAAACCTCATGCCTCAGACGATTTATCTGTTATGAAGCAGAAGTTTGCAGGAATTCCAGAAGTATCTTTTACTTCACCTTTAAAAGGAATTGCCTGTACTTTATTTTATTTTGATAAATACTTAGGACATCCAGATATTGTAAAAACAGACAAAGATGTAATCGATTTTACAGTGGTTTATTTTGAAGCATTTATTGATGAAATTCAGCTTCGAAAAAGTACGTTAGAATATGTAGAGACAATTCTAGATAGAACCTATAAATTAGAAAATAGCGATTTTGCAGTTTCAGGTTGGGACAATGTTTTTGCTGGAACCGCAAAAAGTGTGGAGTTTAATAAAATTCAGTTTGAGCAAATTGTTGGTAATAAAGATGCAAAACATTTTGCACGTAGATTAACAGAAAGAATGTTGAGTTACGATTTTGATGCGAAGAAAAATCCGTTTCAAGAATTGGGAGGTTTTATGCCAGTATTTATGGGTTATGGAATTCCAGGAACTGGAAAAAGTATGTTAATTGCGGCCATTGCAACACGTTTAAAAGAACATTCAGACAATTTAGAGATTCCGTTTTTGTTTCATCCAATGCCAGATACTTTAATTAGTACTTTTCAAGGAGGTTCTGCAGAAAAAATGGTGGAATGGATGAAGCCAATGCAAGACCCAACAAAATTAATTTTTGCGCCAATTGACGATGCAGAAAATAATTTACAAGAAAGAACTGCACAAGGAGTTTCAGCAGGAGTTAAAGAAGTAATTGGTGTTTTCTTACGATATACAGAAGGCGCTTATGCAGTAAATTATGGAAATTCTTCAATAGGTTTATTTACGAATTTACCAGAAATGTTAGACAAAGCTGTAATTTCTCGTGTCCAAGGAAGATTTAAAATTGATGGTGCAAGAACAGAACACGACTTTTTAGACCAAGATTATATTTGGTGGAAGAAATTTGATAAAACAATTCCAGATTTTGTGAATATGCAAAACCCAGAAAATTATCAATATTTAAAAGACCAAGGTTTGGCAAAAAGTATGGGAGAAATTTTAGATTCGGCAGGAAAACCTTCCGAAGAAAGAGTTTTACAAGCCTATGATAAAGCTGAAAAGTTGCATAAAACGAATCATCATTTATTTTTTGCGAGTTTGTATAAGGAAATTCAGCAAATATTTCCTTTTTTCTCTTCAAGAGATGTGCGTAATATTCAATCTGCAATTTCGTTACGATTAACAGATTTCGATTTAGAAAAAGATTGGTTTGATAATCCAGAAACGTATTTCAAAAAAGATTATGAAACCAAGTTTAATATGTTGCAAGAATTGATGAAAAGCAACATGAAAGGTTTAGATTTTTCAGAAATTAGGAGACAAGAAGTTGTGCGTTATTTAGACAATGTTGCAACGATTGCAGATACAGATTTCAAGAGAAAAGTAGATAGTAGAGTGAATCAATTAAATATCGATTTGGAAGCGAGAAAAACATTTGGTGGTGACAGATAATAAAATCAAAAATGTAACATCAAAAGTACTTTCCAATATTTGGGCAAAGTTAGAGCAAGTGAGTTTTGATTTTACTTTCAATAACGGAAAAACAGAACGTTTAACACACGAAGTGTATGGAAAAGCAGATGGAGTTGCAGTTTTGTTGTACAATCCATCAACCAAAAAAGTAGTTTTATCGAAGCAATTTAGAATTCCCATGTATGTTGCAGGCGTTAAAAACGGATTTTCAATAGAAGTTGTTGGAGGTTCAATCGATAAAAACGAATCGCCAGAAACGAGTGTAATTAGAGAAACAAAAGAAGAAATTGGTTATAATATTTCTGAAATCGAAAAAGTAACTACTGTTTTTTTATCACCAGGATTAATGAGAGAGCAAGTCCATTTATATGTTGCAAAATATACAAATGAAGACAAAGTTGAAAGTGGTGGAGGTTTAGCAGAAGAAAGTGAAGAAATTACAGTTTTAGAAACTTCTTTTGATGAAGCTTTAAAAATGATAGAGAACAAAGAAATTATAGATGCAAGAACAATTATGTTGTTGTACCATTTGAAAGTTAAAAATTTATTAGAGTAAATGTTAGAAGAATTCGATAATTATTACGCAAGATTCGAAAAAGCAAGTATTGGTAGAAGAATAGGAGCTTCAATAATAGATTTTATTATATATTATTTAATTGGAGTTATTTTAGGTTTGTTTTTTGATACACAAGATGATGGAATATTTAGTTATAATTTAGAAGGAATAGGGGCAATAATTAGTTTTTGCTTTATGTTCTTTTTATGGCCAATAAGCGAAGGAATTTGGGGACAAACTATTGGAAAACGCTTTGTAGATATTAAAGTAGTAACTAAAAAAAATGAACCTATTAATGTTGGACAAGCTTTTATAAGGTTCTTTTTAGGAATCATAGATTTTTTCTTGTTGATAGGAATAATTGTAGCTGCTGTAAATAAAGATAATCAAAGAATTGGAGATGCTGCAGCTGGCACTTTTGTAGTAAAAAGTAAGTACAATGGATAAACTAAAAAAAGCCAATTTATATAGAAGCGAACTAATTCCCATCAGTGGAAAATTAGTACAACGTTACAATAAATGTTTGTTGAAATTAGGTTTTTCAGCAACAAAACTCAACAATTTTTCAATTGATGGAGTAGGTTGGAGCCCAGAAATTGCCCAAGAAAAAAAGGAAGCTTTTTATCTAAATAATGGAGAAGCAAACACACATGCAATTATAATAACTCCGTTACAAAAAGGATTGCCAGTATATAATCCGTTTCATTCTTTTGATAGAGAAATAATGAAAACTGTTTTTAGAAAACACGGAGATAAAATAAATAATATTACAAGAGATTCAGCGATTTGTGTAGATTTTGATCAAAATATAGATACGTTTTACGAACCTTTAGATGTTTTAAAATATAAAGAAATCAACATTAAATTTCATTTAATAAATAATTTAGATGTTGCAAAAGCAGAACAATTAAAACTGATTGAAATCTTTAACGAGGACACAAATTTCATTGATGAAAATTTACATCAGAAATTATTGGCATCTGCAAAAAAATATGGCGATTTAAGAGAAAGAACGTTAGATTTAGAATCGGTTTCTTTTACATCAGATTCTTTCTACACGAAAGCATTTGGAGGAATATTTGTTTTAAGAGATTTTGTAAAACCCATCTTAATTTTCGAAAAAGAAGAAACCTATAAAGAAGCAATAAACGACACAACGTATGATGTTTTAATGTATCATATTTCTCATAAAGAATTAATCGAAAGACTGTTAAGTTACGATGTAATTGAGTTTGATTTAAATGAAGAGGTTTCAGGAAAAAGATATGATAGAATCAAAAAATACATATTTTCAGAATATTTAAAAGAAACGAATCATCCAGTAAAAGATGTTTTAGAAGATCCAATTTTATTTAAAAGTTATTTGAATAAAATAGATATACAAGCACGTAAAAAAGTGATGGGTTTAGAACTTTTTCTCCAAAAGAAAGAGATTTCAAAAACATTAAAAGCTAAAGATATTTTAGACGACGAATTATTTGTCGCTTTAAATAAACCACATTCATCTTTAAAACCTGCAAACCAAGATTTAATTTGGTATTTGTTGGTAAACATTGCGCCTAAAGACGTTTTGTTTTTATATTGGTATGATAAAGAACAGTTTTATGAGCGATTTGAAAAGTTAGAAGAATCTGTTCAAGATTGGATTGTAGAAACAATAATAAATGGTTATTAGGCTGGAAGTTGGAAGCACGAAGTTGGAAGTTAGCATAGGAGATAAAAACAGATTTTCGTATATTTATAAAAAGAAAATGAATGAGTTTTAAATTTGAAAATCTTATTATTTGGCAAAAGTCTATGGATTTGGGAGAGGATATGAATTTATTAGCCAAGAGTTTTCCAAAAGAAGAAATTTATAATTTATCATCACAGTTAAGAAGAGCGTCAGATTCTGTTGCTTTAAATATTTCTGAAGGCTCAATTTTACAATCAGGTCCAGAATATAGAAAGTTTTTAGGGTATTCAATTCGATCTTTAGCGGAAGTAGTAACTTGTTTATACAAAGCAAAAAGAAGAAATTATATGACAGAAGAAAATTTTAAAAATCAATATAAAAATTGTTTTAACTTAATGAATATGACAATAGCATTTAGAAATAAAATAAAATGATAAGTTGGAAGTATGAAGTTTGAAGATTGAAGCACGAGTAAGAAACTACCCACTTCATGCTTCCCACTTCAAACTTAAACCAACATAAAAAATAAAATAAGAGTAAGAAACTTCCAGTTTCAAACTCCGAACTTCAAACAATTTTAAAAAAATAACACAAAATAACGTAAGAGTAAGAAACTTCCAACTTCAAGCTCCCAACTTCAAACTTAAACCAACTTCAAACTTTAAAATTATGACATTAGAACTCATTATATTTATCGCTTCAATTGTATTCGGAATCATTATTTATTGGAGAGAATCTCAAACCAATAGAGTATATAGATTCTTTAATAAATTAATGAATTCGAAAGAGTTACAGATGAAAACTACTGATAAAAAAGGTTTTGTTTATGAGCAAAATTTTCTTTTAAGATTAGTGTTTATAGTATCATTTTTCTTGATTGGAATTTTAATTACACGTTTTTTAATTCCGATTGATTTAGCAACAATTTCGTTATTTGCTTCTATGATTTTCGGAACATTAGTAGGAACTTATTTAGCAGGAATCATTTTTAAATCATCGGCAATTATAGATGAACAGTCAGATTCTCTAGAAGATAAATTCAATGATGTTGTGGAAAAAGGAAAAGATTTTATAGAAGATTTAAAAGGAGAAGAACCAGTTGCAATTAAAAAAGCACAAGAAGAAATAGAAAAGCCAAAAGTAGAAGAGAAGAGCGCAAGAGAACGTTTAAAAGACAAAGGATTGCTTTAAGTAGTTGGAAGTTGGAAGCTCGAAGTTAGAATGTTTAAACTCGAATTAAATTGCAATTAAAATAATAATATAAGTCATTAAGAAAATATAATCAAACTATAAATCAAATAAAAATAGAAGTTAAGAGTAAGAAACCTCCATCTTCAAACTGTAAAGTATAAGTGAGAAACTTCCAGCTTCACACTCCCAACTTCAAACTATATAGAATGAGTGAGAAACTTCCAGCTTCACACTCCCAACTTCAACCTCATAATTATGATAAAAAATTATTGGAATAAAGGATCAAAACAGAAAAAGAGAGTCATCATATTCTCTTTAATTATAATAGCATTATTGTTCTTTTTAAGAGACGATTATCAACCAGCATTGTTGTTTTTTAGAAAGTTCATATTTATAATTTTGTTGTGTTTTACTGTTTTATATTTCGGATTAAGAAAATTCCGAAAATCCGCAAGTACAGGAAGTAGAATAGGAATTTTGTTTCTATTAGCACTTTTTTTTGGAGCAATTTATTACGTAGGTTTTCAACAGAAAATGTACAACTACATGCAGACTTACAATGTATTTAACGATTTAAAAAGAATTGAAATTGTAGAACTTCCCTTAACTCAAAATGAGAGAATTCAGCCTTTAAGAAATATTTTTTCGATGGCTAACGAATCCGTTGGCGAAACCAAAGATGTTTCTTTACCACATTTGGTAAGAGTAGATGGACATAATCAATGGACAATGGCAATTCAGCCAACAGAAAAATATTATTGGCAAGGTTTAAAAGACAATACAGAAGAGGTTTTTTCTGTGTCAAGCACAACTCCTTTTCCAAGATTTTCGAGCGAAAATAGAATTCCAGTTACGTTTTCAATTGGCGAATCTTTAAAATTCAGTAGAAATACTTACAATGCAGTTGTTCAAAGACTAAATCCTTGGATGTTGTTCAATTATGAACCAAGTGACACGTTTTATATGAAAAACGACAAAGGTGCTTGGGTACAAGTCGTTAGTTTAATAAAATGGAGAGGGTTCTTTTTTCCATATCCGACTTTTGGAGGAGTTATGGTTGTTGAAAATGGCGAACATAATTTCAATGATTATTTAGAGCGAATAACCATCGGAAAAGGAACCTATATTTCACCAGAAGAAATGAAAAACTACGAATATTTGACAAAACAGAATACATTGTCGGAAAAAGTATCTCGTTTACAAGCCGAATCTCTAAAGTTTTTAGCAGGTTTTTCAGATCCATTACCTTGGAATATGAAAAGCGCAGTTAAGATTCCAGTGGCTCCAAAAGACCAAAATGCACAACCTTATGTAACCGATTTCGATTTTTCTGACACAAAAATTGGCGCGTTTAGCGGATTGTATCATTGGTTTGGTTTAGAGCCAGTTGGCGAAGAAAGAACCAGTTTAAGTTACAGCGTTTTTATTCCTGCAGATGGAACTGATAAGTTCTATTATTACGATCATGCATCAAAAAAACAGGGTTATGCAGGTGTTTCTGCGATGCCTTTAAAAGTAAAAGAATCTAAAAAAGAATACGATTGGAATGCGAATTCACCAGTTGAATTCAGACCATATATTAAGAATATTGCAGGTAGAAAACGTATGTTCTTTTTAGGGACGGTTTCTACGATTAGCACTAATAATCCGAACCAGTTTGATGGTTCTGCAACACCAGATTTAGCTTTGGTAGACAGCGAATACAGAGATGTTGTTTGGATCAACGCAAAGAAACCAAGTACTTGGAACGAAGAAGTTTATAATCAATTAAACGAAGCGTGGAGAACCAGTGAAGGAGAAAATATTTATTTCGAAAAAGAGCTAACAGTTATAGAAAAAAATCAGGCAATATTAGATTCCATTCAACTGATTTCTAAAAAGGAAAAGAACGTTAAAGAAATTCAGCGTCTTCAAAAACAGATAGATTCTATTCGTATTAATCAATAATTTTTTTTGAAGCTATTTCCTGCTTTCCATTGTATCTTTTTTTGAAGAAAATTCAAAAAAAGGATGCCATTTCAATCAGGGCTAAACTTGTTTATAAACCATATTACTTATCAATAAACCCTTCAGAATCTATAATCTGAAGGGTTTTTAATTTTACAGAAATAATCAAAACAAATACATAATATTCCATAGAATTATATTCCTTGGAAAATAAATATTTATTTCGTAACTTTGTACTCAATTTAAAACCAATCAAAATGAAAACAAACAAAATAGTTTATTACATAAGCACGGGTTTATTAACCTTATTAATGCTTTTTTCTGCAGGAATGTATATTTTTAATCACGCAGAAGTAGCAGGAATGTTCGCTAATTTTGGGTACCCAACTTATATTATTTATCCATATGCAGTTGCAAAACTATTAGGATTAACAGCAATATGGTTCATAGGAAACAAAACATTAAAAGAATGGGCTTATGCAGGTTTTTTCTTCGCATTTATTTTTGCCTTCTTCGCACATTTTATGATTGGAGATGGCGAACAAATGGGGGCAGTAGTTGCAATGATACTATTAATAGTTTCTTATATATTCAATAAAAAAATAAACAATGTCAGATAACACAAGTTCAAAAGTAGTTTTAACTACCAAAAAATATTTAGCAGAAGCAAAAATGAGAAATCATTTTGCAGTAATAGACGAACCCGTAAATGCTGGTGGAGATGATAATGGACCAACACCAGTAGAATATTTATTAACAGCAATTGGAGGTTGTGTTTCTATTACTTTAAGAATGTATGCAGAAAGAAAAGGTTGGGATGTAGGTGAAATAACAGTTAATGTTTCACAAATAAAAGACGAAAATGGAACTCATTTAAGCGAAGAAATTTCATTCGAAAAAGAAATAGACGAAGATCAAAGAAAACGTTTGTTAGTAATCGCTGGCAAATGTCCAGTTGCGAAAATGGTAAAAGGAGAAACTGAAATAGTAAGCAGTATTCAGTAGTTCAGTTGGCAGTTTCAGTCAGCAGTCACAGTCACAGTCGCAGTTTTCAGAATAACTACGACAATTACACAGTTAAACAATTACACAATTACACAATTAAACATTTTAAAATATATGAAAAAGATATTAGCATTTGCAGGAAGTACAAGTTCAACATCTATCAATAAGAAGTTAGCAAGGTATGCCGCAGAAAATTTAGAAAACTCAAAATTCGATGTTATCGATTTAAGAGATTTTCCAATGGTAATTTATAGTGAAGACGAAGAAAAAGAAAACGGATTTCCAGAAAATGCAGAGAAATTCTCAAAATTATTAGATAAGTATGATGGTTTTATTTTGTCTTTAGCAGAACATAATGGCTCTTATGCAGCAGCTTTTAAAAACATTTTCGATTGGAGTTCAAGAATAGAAGCAAAAGTTTTTAGAAATAAATCGTTGTTATTAATGGCAACATCTCCTGGAGCAAGAGGAGGGCAATCTGTTTTAGAAGCTGGAGTTTCTAAATTTCCAAGAATGGGAGTTAAAGAACATTTTACATTTTCTTTGCCAAGCTTTTCAGACAATTTTAAAGACGGAAAAATAGTTGAAGAAGAATTAGATAAGCAATTAAAATCGACAATTAATGATTTCGAAAAATCTGTAAATCTGTAAATTATGAAAATAACTTTGTACGGAAGAAAAGGACATGCATACACAGTTGCATTTAAGAATTTCCTAAATTCTACAGATATTCCTTATGTTTATAAAGATGTTGCGTTAGATGAAGAAGCAAAAAAACATACAAAAGAATTATATGGTGGCGTTGTCAAATACCCAACTTTAATTGTTGATGAAGAAGTTTATTTAACACCAACAACAGAAGAATTTAATAAAATAATGCAAGACTTAAATTTAAGAGCGTAAAAATGGGCGATATTTCTAAAGACATACAATCGAATTTTAAAGACGATAAAATAAAGGCTTTAATCAACATAAAATATACAGCAAATTGGCTGAATAGTAAAGAAAATGATTTCTTTAAACCTTATGGAATTTCGCCACAACAATTTAATATTTTACGAATTTTAAGAGGAGCAAAGAAAGAAACTAAGGTTCAAATTATTAAAGATAGAATGATTGAACGTGCACCAAATGCAACACGTTTAATGGATAAATTATGTGAGAAAAATTTAATCGAAAGAATTCGTTGCGAACACGATAGAAGAGTAGTGTATGTAAAAATTACAGAAGAAGGTTTAGAGTTACTTTCCAATATCGATGTGAATAAAAACCTATCTTTTTTAGAGAATTTAACGGAGAAAGAAGCGTCTCAATTAAGTGATTTATTGGACAAAATTCGATAGAAAAAATTTACAAAATTATTTTCCAAGGAAAATAAAATAAATGTAGAAATCATGAAAACACAAAAAACAATTCAACATAAAGTTACAAGTCCGTTGGTAAATATGGGACCAATAAAACTGCGTCAACCATTGCCAACAGAGGGAATCGAAAATTTAGATCCGTTTTTATTATTGCATCATTATGGGCCTTATGCAATTTCAGAATTTAACAATCCGTTCGATTTAGGGCCACATCCACACAGAGGTTTCGAGCCAATTACGTTGTTATTTAAAGGCGAACAATTGCACAGAGATTCTCTGGGAAATGAAATGGTTGTAAAAGCTGGTGGTGTTCAATGGACAACTGCTGGACGTGGAATTATTCATGCTGAAGCTCCAACAAAAGAATTTGTTAAAAAAGGTGGCGAGTTAGAAGGAATTCAATTATGGCTCAATTTACCAGCAAAAGATAAAATGATTCCGCCAAATTATCAACATTTAGAAGATGCCCAAATTCCGAAATTATTTTCTGATGATAAAAAAGTGCAATTGAACATTATTGCTGGAAATCAATCAACTGAAAAAGGTCTGATTAAAACACAAACAGAAGTAAATGTTTTTACTGCAATTGCAGATGAAAATGGACAAATGGAAATTGAACTTCCAAAAAATCATCAATCTTTAATTTATTTATTAGAAGGAGAAATTTTGGTAAACAATTCAGAGATTTTGAAAAAAGGAGAAAACCAAATGATTACGTTCAATCAAGATGGAAATTTTATTCAATTTGAAGCAAAAAAACAAAGTACTCTATTGATAATTTCAGGAGCACCAATAAAAGAAAAAGTAACTCAATATGGCCCTTATGTAATGAATACACAGACTGAAATTTTAGAAGCAATGCGCGATTTTCAGCAGGGGAAAATGGGGCATTTATATTAACAAGGGTTTTAAACCCTTGCATAAAATAAAAATTATGAAAAAAATAATTCACAAATCAGAAACAAGAGGCGAAGCAAATCACGGTTGGTTAAAATCGTTTCATACATTTAGTTTTGCCAGTTATCAAAATTCAGAAAGAATGAATTTTGGAATGTTACGTGTTTTAAATGACGATGTTGTGCAACCGAAAATGGGTTTTGGTACACATCCACATAAAAATATGGAAATTATTTCCATTCCTATTTCTGGAGTGCTTTCTCATAAAGATTCTATGGATAATAAACGTTCTATAGAAGTTGGTGAAGTACAAGTAATGAGTGCTGGAACAGGTTTAACACATTCCGAATTTAACGATTCTAAAACAGATGCCGTTAACTTTCTTCAACTTTGGATTATTCCAGAAGCAGAAAATGTAACGCCAAATTACGAGCAAAAATTATTTTCTGAAGCTGAAAGAAAAAACAAGTTTCAAGTGTTGGTTTCGCCAAAAGACAAACAAATAAAAGGTTCTTTACCAATAAATCAGCAAGGTTATATTTCTATGATAGATTTAGAGGCCGATTTAAAAACAGAATATGAACTAAAAAACGGAGCTTATTTTTTCTTAATAGAAGGAGAAGTTTCAATTGCAGACGAAATAATTAAAAGAAGAGATGCTATTGGAATTTCGGAAACCGAAAAAGTTGTAATAAAAGCAAATAAACAAAGTAAATTGTTAATTATTGATGTTCCAATGAATTAATGATAAAATGTCATTTCGACCTTGTGGAGAAATCACTGACTTTTAGAGTAATCTCTTAAACTTTTGAAGAAACAATTTTTTGAAAAATCTCTAAGATTTGATTATCAAAATATCAAAAAAATAAAACCTGTTTAGCAAATTTGCTAAACAGGTTTTTTAAATTCTAATAAAATTTTAGTTTACGATTCACTAAAAATAATAGATTTTATATTTACAAATTCTCTAATTCCAAACCCTCCATGTTCTCTACCAAAACCAGAATCTTTTACACCACCAAAAGGCATTGCAGGATCTGCAATTCCGAATGAGTTTATAAATACCATTCCAGTATCAAAATATTTTTGAGCTAATTTTGTTGCTTTTTTTTCATCTTTAGAAAAAATTCCTCCACCTAAACCAAAACGACTATCGTTGGCAATTCTCATGGCATCATTTTCGTCTTTAGCTTTAATTAATGATGCAACTGGTCCAAAAAGTTCATCATCGTAAGCAGGTTGTCCAGATTTTACGTTTTCTAAAACAGTTACAGGATAATAAAAACCTTTCCCCTCTGGAATTTCTCCACCACATAAAATTTCTGCTCCTTTTTTTACACTTTCTTCTACTTGTTCATGTAGAGTTTCTCGTAAATCTTCTCTAGCCATTGGTCCCATATCGAATTTACTATCCATAGGGTTTCCAACTTTTACGTCTTTCATCGCTTTTACAAATGCTTTTTTAAATTCATCATAAACAGCATCTACAACTACAAACCTTTTTGCAGCGATGCAAGTTTCTCCATTATTATAAATTCTACCTCGTACACATTTTTCAACAGCCAATTCTAAATCTGCATCTTCTAATACGATATACGCATCATTACTACCCAGTTCTAAAACTACTTTTTTCAATTCAGTGGTAGCTTTTTCTCCCACTTTTTTTCCAGCCTTAGAACTTCCTGTTAAAGTTACACCTCTTACTAAATTATGTTCAATAACTTTGTTTGATTGTTCGTGTTCAATAATTAAAACTTTAAATAAATCTTTTGGCAAACCAGCTTCTTTAAAAATTTTTTCTAAAAACTTACCAGTTCCAGTTACGTTTTTTGCATGTTTTAACAATACTCCATTTCCAGCCATTAAATTTACAATAGCGTATCTAATAACTTGGTATGAAGGGTAGTTCCAAGGCTGAATTCCGTAAACAATTCCAATGGGAGAATAAGTAATAATTCCTTTTCCTCCACCAACTAATTCTCTTGCTTCTTCTTTTAAATTTTCTGATGCATTTTCGGCAGTATATTTACAAATTCCCGAACATAAATCTACTTCTTGCTCACTCTGGCTGAATAGTTTTCCCATTTCATTGGTCATTAATTCGGAAAGTTCTTTTTTATGCTCTTGTAATTTTTTTCCAATACCTCCAATAATTTTTGCTCGTTCTTTTAGAGAAACTAATTTCCAATCTAAAAAAGCAGTATTACAATCTTTTATAGCTGTATCCATTTCAGCAGTTGTCATGTACTTGTAGGTTTCTATTTTTTCGTTAGTTGCAGGATTAATTGTAGTAATATTTTTTTCTTTAGTCATAATTATTGTTTTATTTAATACCTTAAATCGATTCAAAGGTATTTTATTCTCTATTTTTTAATTGATGCAATCCATCTATTCTTTAACTTGTATAGAGTTGTAGTGTTAAAGATTCAATAAAAGAGTAGATTCTTATTTCTCTTATTTTTAATTTCAAAAAATAAGCATATCTTGCAAAGTATTATGCATGCATAATAAATCGAAGCGTATTTCTTCTGCTTTTCTCACAAGATTTAAGTTGAAATTGTCATTCCTGTGAAAACAGGAATCTAAACTTTGATAGCTTTTACCCGATTTTTTTAATCAGAATAAAATAGTAAAATGAGTATATACAAACACATATTTGAGCCGTTAGATTTAGGATTTACAACCTTAAAAAATAGAATTTTAATGGGTTCTATGCATACAGGTTTAGAAGAAGAAAAAAACGGAATAGACAAAATTGCTACTTATTATGCAGAAAGAGCAAAAGGTGGAGTAGGGTTGATTGTAACTGGAGGAATTTCGCCAAACATACAAGGTTGGACAGGGCCATTTTCTGCGAGAATGTCTACAAAAAAACATGCAAAACATCATCAAAAAATAACAGAAGCTGTACATAAAGAAGGAGGGAAGATCTGTATGCAAATTCTACATGCAGGACGTTATGGATATCATCCTTTTAATGTAGCGCCTTCAGAAATAAAATCACCAATAACACCATTCAAACCATTCAAATTAACAGAATCGGGAATTAAAAGAACCATTCGCGATTTTGTAAATTCTGCAAAACTATCTAAAGTAGCAGGTTATGATGGTGTTGAAATTATGGGTTCAGAAGGGTATTTAATCAATCAATTTATTGTTAAAAGAACCAATAAAAGAACCGATTCTTGGGGTGGAGATTATGAAAACAGAATGCGCTTGCCAATTGAATTGGTAAAACAAACACGAGAAGCTGTAGGTAAAGAATTTATTATTATTTACAGATTATCGATGTTAGATTTGGTAGAAAATGGAAGTTCTTGGAAAGAAGTTGTTCAACTTGGAAAAGAAATTGAAAAAGCTGGAGCAACCATAATAAATACAGGAATTGGTTGGCACGAAGCAAGAATACCAACAATTTCAACTGCAGTTCCAAGAGGTGCATTTACTTGGGTAACCAAAAAAATGAAAGAAGAAATCTCAATTCCATTGATAACTTCTAACAGAATAAATATGCCAGAAACTGCAGAAAAAATCCTTGCAGAAGGAGATGCAGATATGATTTCTATGGCAAGACCATTTTTGGCAGATCCTGAATGGGTAAACAAGGCAAAAGCTGATAAATCTGATGAAATTAATACATGTATTGGTTGTAATCAGGCTTGTTTAGATCATGTTTTTGAGCAGAAAGTAGCGAGTTGTTTGGTAAACCCTAGAGCTTGTCATGAAACAGAATTGAATTATAATCCTACAAAAAATAAGAAAAAAGTTGCAGTAATTGGAGCAGGTCCAGCAGGATTAGCTGCAGCAACAATTTCCGCAGAAAGAGGACATATTGTAACTTTATTTGACGCTGATAAAGAAATTGGTGGGCAATTTAATATTGCAAAACAAATTCCAGGGAAAGAAGAGTTCTATGAAACATTACGTTATTTTAACAAACAAATAGAGTTACATAATGTAACTGTAAAATTAAATACCAGAGTTTCTGTGGAAGATTTACAATCATCGGATTTTGATGAAATTGTAGTTGCAACAGGAATAAAACCAAGAGAATTAAAAATAGAAGGAATAGATAACCCTAAAGTGTTGAGTTATTTAGATGTTCTAAAACATAAAAAACCAGTTGGAAAACGAGTAGCAGTAATTGGTGCAGGAGGAATTGGTTTTGACGTTTCAGAATATTTATCTCACGAAGGAGAATCTACATCACAAAATATTAATGCTTGGTTAAAAGAATGGGGAATTGATAAAACGTTAGAAGCACGTTCTGGAATTGAAGGAGTAAAACCAGAATTTCATCCATCTCCAAGAGAAATTTTTATGTTTAAAAGAAGTGCTGGTAAATTCGGTGGAAATTTAGGAAAAACCACAGGTTGGATTCATAGATCTACCTTAAAGAAAAAGAAAGTTCAGTTTATAGGAGAAGTACAATACACAAAGATTGATGATGAAGGTTTACATTATATAAAAGATGAAAAACCACAAGTTTTAAAAGTAGATAATGTGGTTATTTGTGCAGGGCAAACTCCGTTTAAAGAATTGTATCAACCTTTATTAGATGCTGGAAAAAATGTACATGTAATTGGTGGCGCGGATTTTGCAAGTGAATTGGATGCGAAGAGAGCAATAAATCAAGGAGCAAGATTAGCTGCAAAGTTGTAATCTTTTCTTATTTTTGAACCAAATTAAACTTCTTATAATGAAAAATTTATTCTTATTATTTGCATTCAGTTATGCTGGATTAGTATTTTCTCAGCAGGAACCAGAATTTCCAAAATACAATGCTAAAAATGTAGCGAATATTTTTTATTATAATTTATCTGAAATTCCAGAAAAAATTAAAGTAAAAAAAGAGATTACAAAAAATAAGACATTAACGGAACTTAGAAAATATAATGATAAAATAAAAAAAATCTCTTTTTTAAATACTCCAAAGTTGCTCGATTTAGAATTAACTATTAATTCTTTGGGCAAACAGTTATATTCCAATAGAGAATTAGCTGAAAAAATTAGTAAAAGAATTCAAACGATTATAGTACCAATAAGAGATAGTATCGATATTTATGAGAAAACTCTAAATGAAAATTTAGAAGGCTTTTTATCAAAAAAACAAAATAAAAAGTGGTTAAAATATCAAAGAGCAGAAAAAAGAAAATTATTACCTGAAAGACCAAAAAACCAAAACAGTGCTCCTGTTAATATGAATAGGAGACGAAGAAATGGGCAAGGTATAGGTGGTAGAAGATTCTAACTACTTTACAATCTTAACGTTTTTTTTAAACAATTATTTAAGTATAATAAACATTTTCTTTGCTTCTAGTTTTATGTATTAAACCTATTTAATTGTTCCAATTTTACTACATTATTATTCATTAATTTTTTTTACCATTTCTCAAGTTGAACAAACAAAATAAATTAGCGATATTTGTAAATTAACTAACTAACAGAAAAGAATTATGGGAATGAATAAAAATACTGTGCTTGCTTGGGCAACTTTTATAATGATTTTAGTAGGACTAGGTCTAATTGCATTAGGTGCTTTTAGATATGATGATGTTGCTGGTTGGGGGTTTGCTTCAGTGGGTATTGGTTTCTTTGCAATTGCTTGGGTTTTTAATGCATTAAAAGGAAGAGTTTAAAAAGTCTACAAATTTCAGTAGCAGTTTTCAAAAAAAATAATTTTCAAAATATAGTATAATATGAGTGACGATAAGAAAGTAATCTTTTCGATGAATAAGTTGTCTAAAACTTATCAATCTACAGGAAAACAAGTTTTAAAAGATATATATTTAAGTTTTTTCTACGGAGCTAAAATTGGTATTCTTGGTTTAAATGGGTCTGGAAAATCTACATTATTAAAAATAATTGCTGGTGTCGAAAAAAAATTCCAAGGAGATGTAACTTTTTCTCCTGGTTATAAAGTTGGTTATTTAGAGCAAGAACCACAATTAGATCCAGAAAAAACAGTTTTAGAAATTGTTAAAGAAGGTGTTGCAGAAACGGTTGCTATTTTAGATGAATATAACAAAATAAACGACATGTTTGGTTTGGAAGAAGTTTATTCAGATGCAGACAAGATGGAAAAACTAATGGCACAACAAGCAGAGCTTCAAGATAAAATAGATGCTGCAAATGCTTGGGAATTAGATACCAAGTTAGAAATTGCAATGGATGCTTTAAGAACACCAGATTCCGATAAGAAAATTGGAGTTCTTTCTGGTGGAGAAAAAAGACGTGTTGCACTTTGTAGATTATTACTACAAGAACCAGAAATTTTATTATTAGATGAGCCAACAAACCACTTGGATGCAGAATCTGTACATTGGTTAGAGCATCATTTAGCACAATATAAAGGAACTGTAATTGCAGTAACACACGATAGATACTTCTTAGATAATGTTGCTGGTTGGATTTTAGAATTAGATAGAGGAGAAGGAATTCCTTGGAAAGGAAACTACTCTTCTTGGTTAGATCAGAAATCGCAAAGAATGGCGAAAGAAAGCAAAACTGCTTCTAAACGTCAGAAAACTTTAGAACGAGAGTTGGAATGGGTTCGTCAAGGAGCAAAAGGGCGTCAAACAAAACAGAAAGCACGTTTGAAGAACTACGATAAATTGATGAGTCAAGATCAAAAAGTTGTTGACGAAAAATTAGAAATCTACATTCCTAATGGACCACGTTTAGGAACCAATGTTATAGAAGCTTCAGGAGTTTCTAAAGCTTATGGAGATAAATTATTATATGAAAATTTAGAATTTAACCTTCCTCAAGCAGGTATTGTGGGAATTATTGGGCCAAATGGTGCTGGAAAAACCACTATTTTTAGAATGATTATGGGAGAAGAAACCCCTGATAAAGGTGAGTTTAAAGTTGGTGAAACTGCAAAAATCGCTTATGTAGATCAAGCACATTCAGATATTAACCCAGATAAAACAATTTGGGAAAACTTTTCTGATGGACAAGATTTGGTAATGATGGGAGGAAAGCAAGTAAATTCTCGTGCTTATTTAAGTCGTTTTAATTTCTCTGGAAGTGAACAAAATAAGAAAGTAGATACACTTTCTGGAGGAGAAAGAAACCGTTTGCATTTAGCGATGACTTTAAAGGAAGAAGGAAACGTACTTTTATTAGATGAGCCAACCAACGATTTAGATGTAAATACTCTAAGAGCATTAGAAGAAGGGTTAGAAAATTTCGCAGGTTGTGCAGTAGTTATTAGTCACGATAGATGGTTTTTAGATAGAGTTTGTACCCACATTTTAGCTTTCGAAGGAAATAGTGAAGTTTATTTTTTTGAAGGTTCTTTTTCTGACTACGAAGAGAATAAGAAAAAGCGTTTGGGTGGAGATTTAATGCCAAAACGTATTAAGTATAAGAAGTTGATTCGATAGTTAATGAATATTCTAAATATTAAAAAGCCCCATTTCAATTTTGAAATGGGGCTTTTAACTTCTACTTATTCTTTCGCAATAAAAGATTTAGTTAGCAGTATTTAATTCAAAAAAAATACTAACGCGAATCTATTATTTTATATTTGAAATTTACTAGGTATAAATACCTGTTTTAATTTCTATTTGTACTTCTTCTTCCTGTTGTAGAGCTGTTTGTAACTCTTTTTTTGTCTGAAACCTTTCTTTTTATTTTAGAAGATTTACTTGTTTTAGGAGTTTCTACCTTTCTTTTTACAGAAGTATTCCTTAAACTTGTGTTTGAAGATCTTCTATTGGGAACTACTTTTTTTGTAGCTTTAGAAGTATTTCTTGAGCTCACATTCGATGTGCTTCTTTTAGGAGTTGTTACAGTGCTTCTTCTTATATTAGAATCTGTACTTCTGTTATTTGTATTTGTAGAACCTCTTCTTCCTGAATTAGAAATTACATTTCTTTTCGAGTTAGAATCTAATGTTCTTGTTGAATTCGACTTTCTATAAGAAATATTCTTATGTTTGTTATATGTATTATTTCTTGTTGCAGAAACTGGCTTCCTTCTTTTTAATATTTTATTTCTACTTCCAATTTTTGCATTTCTATTTGCTTTATAGTAAAAATATCTACTATCTTCTCTGAATTTTGTGTAGTTTCTTCCAAAATCATTTCTATAGAAATAAGCATCATTATAATTAAAAATTGTTCCAAGACTTAAATTAATATTTACGCCATTATAATTATAATATTCATTTTTTACATTTCCGTAAAAAGTTGGGTAACCACCTCTATCGTATACAACTCTTAAGTTACCAACATTTGTAAGATTTCCTCTGTAATACCTTAGAAAAACATTTCCAATTCTATTTACATTTCCATGAATATCGTAATTAATAAAAACATTTCCTACACGTCTAATTCTTCCTCTATAATCTCTATCAATTTTAACTCCATTTGTAGAAAAACGTGTCCCATTATAATCGAAATAACTTTTGTTATAATGTGTATTAAAGTCAAATTCTCCATTTAAGAAAATAAAAAATTCAATGCCTCGTTCTGTAAAGTTTACAGAATCGTCATAAGAGTAATTTACCCTGTAGCTGTTTGGTAGTGAATTGCCGTTTTTGGCTTCAACAGTAGAAACCATCATAAACATTCCTAATAATATAAGTATACCTTTTTTCATAATATATGGTTTTAAAGGGTTTTGCCTACTCTAATTGCTTTTCGGCTTCCGCATTTGATTATTAAGTTTTCAAAGAACGTGCCAAAAAAATATTCATATAACAAAGAAAATGAATTTTTATTACCCTTATTACAATTAGGGTGTTGATTTTTAGAGTGTTAAATATTTTTTAAATTCAGAAAGAACTCGTAAATTTAGAATCGTTTTTACGACTACAAAATTAAAGAGATTATATGATTGAAGCTATTGAGCAAAATTTGCAAAGAGGAATAAAATTATTACACAGTATATCAGATGAGCAATATAGTAACACTTCAATAGCACCTTATCATTCAAGCATTGGTTGTCATACACGTCATATTTTAGATATGTTTTCTTGTATTTTTAATGGATTAGATACTAGGGAAATAGATTTAACTAAGAGAGAAAGAAACGAATTAGCAGAGAAACACACCAATATAGGAATTGATTATTTTAACACAATAATTAAAAAATTAAGAAGTTTAAGTGCAATAGATTTACAAAATGAAGTTGCAGTTACAGATGATTTAGGTTTAGGGAATGTTACAATAAAAACTTCTTTAGCATCTATTTTAACTCAAGCACAAAGCCATACAACACACCATTATGCAACTATTGGTTATTTAGTTCATCATATAGGAATACAATTACCAGAATCTGGTTTCGGTTTTAACCCTACAACTCCTCAGAAGTTAAGTGTTTAAAAGAGTTTTTGTAAAACATTAACACTTTAAAATTGCAGCTTGGCTTTAAATTTGTACCTTAAATAATGAATTTAAAAATAATTATGATGTTTATAAAAAACAACAAATTTATACTTACAATTTTATTAATGTTCTTGCCATTTATTGGGCAGGCTCAAAACTCAATTATACTAAAAAATGGAGCTGGTAGTACCTACAATGCTACACTTCCTTTAGACTTATACAAAACAATTAAGCCTATTGCAGATATTGAAAGTTCAGAACTAAAAGAGATTCTAGTTACAGAAATTAATAAAAACAAAACATGGAAACGTTTAGTTAGAGGAAGACAAATGTCTATAGGTATTGTAGATTTAAGTGATTCTACAAAATTTAAATATGCAGGTGTTAACGATAATTTTATGATGTATGCTGCAAGTTTGCCAAAAATTGCCATTTTATTGGCAGCAATGGATGCTTTAGATAAAGGAGAGTTAAAAGATTCTAAAGAAGTGCGTGAAGATTTACGATTAATGATTAGTAAATCGAACAACAGAGCTTCCACAAGAATGATTGATAGATTAGGTTACAAAAAAATTGAAGAAGTTTTAAGAGCTCCAAAAAATAAATTATATGACGAAGAACTTGGTGGAGGCCTTTGGGTAGGAAAAAGATATGCAGCAGCAGGTGCAAGAAACCCAGACCCAATAAAAGGTTTAAGTCATGCTGCAACCACAAGACAAGTTTGTAGCTTTTATTATCAATTGGCATTGGGAAATTTAATTTCTACAGAAAAATCTATGGAAATGTTAGAAATTATGAAAGACCCAGCTTTGCATCACAAATTTGTAAATACGTTAGATGTGGTTGCTCCAAAAGCAGATGTGTATAGAAAATCGGGTTCTTGGAGAAATTATCATTCAGACTCTGCATTGGTTTGGGGACCAGATAGGAAATACATAATTGTTGCTCTTATAGACAATGATTATGGAGAACAAATTATTAGAAATTTAGTGAGACCATTAGAAAAAGTATTAAAAAAATCACGTTCTTTATAGTGCAAAAATTGAACTATAAATAGTGAGGAAATTACTAAGCAAAACATTCGGATTAAGAGATGGTGAAATATTCATCTCTTTTTTAATGCAATTATATATCTTTCTTATAATTACGGTTTTATTAATTGTAAAGCCAATTGTAAATGCATTATTTGTTTCTAAATTAGGTGCAGATAGTTTACCTTTTGGTTACTTATTAGTGGCAATAATTGCAGTTTCCACGTCTTATTTTTACAATAGAGCTATAAGAAAATTGTCGCTCGTAAAGGTGGCAATAATTTCTTTGATAATCTTTAGTCTTGCTTTTTTAGCTTTAAGTGCTATTTTAAAATTCTCCTTAGCTAGTAATTGGATTCTTTATTTTTATTACGTTTTTATCTCTCTTTTTGCAGTTATTGCTACTTCTCAATTTTGGATTTTTGCAAACATGGTTTTCAACGCAAGAGAAGCAAAAAGAATTTTTGGTTTTATTGGAGCAGGAGCTATTGCAGGTGGTATTTTTGGAGGATATCTAACGAGTGTTATTGCCCCTAGTTTTGGAAATGAAGTTGCAACTTTCGTAGCATCAATTTTATTATTAGGCTGTATACCAATTATTAAAAAGGTTTACGAAATACGAATTCGTTATTTAAATACTTTTAAAAGAAAACAAGTTATTGCAAAACAAGATGTTTTAGAAAGCTCTGCCATAAAATTAATTTTTAATTCGAAACATTTAACTTACATCGCTTTAATAACGGGTATTGGAGTTTTTGTTGCAAAATTGGTCGATTTTCAGTTTAGCGATTTTGCAAATAAAGCAATTTCAGATCCAGATGATTTAGCGGCATTTTTTGGATTTTGGTTTTCGACATTTAATGTGGTTGCTTTAACTATTCAGTTATTTTTAACAAATAAAATTCTAACAAAATTAGGAGTTTCATCAACTTTACTAATTCTACCTCTTGCAATTGGGTTAGGTTGTTTATTGTTTTTAACATTCCCAGAATTGTGGGTTTTAGTATTAATAAAAGGTATCGATGGTAGTTTTAAGCAGTCTATAAATAAAGCATCTGTAGAACTTTCTATTATGCCAATACCTACTTTAATTAAGAACCAAGCAAAATCCTATATAGATGTTGCTGTAGATAGTATTGCAACTGGTATTGCAGGTTTTTTGTTAATTTTTCTAATAAAAAGATTAGATTTAGATACAGCATACATTACAATAATTATTTTATTATTTGTTTTTATATGGATTCTGCTTATTTATCGTTTACGTGAAGCTTATTTTGAGTCTTTTAAGAAAAATATTCAAAAAACATTAGTTGCAGAAAATAGCGATATTAAAATTACTAAAGAAAACTCTATTACAAATATTAAAAGGGTTTTAGAAGGTGGCAACGAAGCTTCTATTTTAGAAGTAATCACACGATTGGGAGATTTTAATTCTAAAATTTTTCAAAGCTCAGTTGTAAAATTGTTAAAACATCCTTCCAATAAAGTAAAAATTCAGGCAATAGATTTTCTTCATGATATTGAAGATGTTTCTGTTTTAGATGAGGTAAAGTCGTTGGTAAATGAAAAAGATGATACATTGGTATATGTTGCTTTGGAATATATACTAGAAAAATCTCACATGGATGAGAATTATTTTTTCACAAATTATTTAAACCACGAAAACGAATATATTGCAAATGGAGCTTTAATGGCATTAGCGAAGCAAAATTCTTACAATTCTAAATTAGGTTTTAAATATAATTTAGCAGAAAGACTTAATGATAAAATATATCTTTTTAAAGCCGATGAAAATACCGTTCGTAAAGAAGTAATTGCAGGTTTGTTAATAAGTATTGCAAATGCAAGAATGACACATCATTATCATTTTATAAGTGAAAAGTTAGCCAGTAAAACAAGTTATATTGTAAAGTTTGCTACAATTGCTGCAGGAATTACATCAGATGAACTATTTATAGAAGATTTGTTGCATTTAACTTTAAAAAAGAAACATCGAAAAAGAGCTATAGGAGCATTAAAAAGTTATGGTCCAAAAATTATTGATATTATCTTAAAATTAGATAAAGAAGATGAGTTAAAAGGAAATGTAAAAAAATATATTCCTAGAATTATAGAGTCTTTTAATAATGATAATGCTATAAAAATATTAACACGTTTATTAAAAAATAAAAATAGCGTTACAAGATTAGCCGCTTCAAATTCTTTGGCAAAATTAAAGAAGAAAAACTCGAATTTACTAATTAGTAGAAGATTAATTAAAAACCAAGTTTCGAGAGAATCTAGCTATTATCGTAATATTTTAGAAATAATTATTTCTGTACAAAATAATATCAACGAAGAATTGTTAGACGATAAAACAGCTTCAAATCAGCCTATTTATGAAGCAAGAAAAAAGTTAATTGTAGCCTTAGAATCGGAATTAGAAAATACTTTAGAAAACTTATTTAAACTGTTAAGTATGCTTTATAATGAAGAAGATATAAACATGACTTATGTTGGAATTAAAAGTGAAATAAAGGAAGCTAAAATTAATTCTTTAGAATTTTTAGACAACTTGTTACAAACAGAAATTAAGTCGAAAGTATTACCAATTGTAGAGTACTATGTTGTTGATGATAAACATTATAATTCTCCAATTATTAGTTTGAATTTACTTTCGGAAAAAAAATATTTAGAGATAATAATGCGAATGGGAGGAAGCCATTTACGTTTATTAATTGTAGAATTAATTGCTGTTTCTAAGAACAGAAACTATGTACCTATTCTACTACCATTAAAAAAGTATCGCAGTAAGAAAGTTAAAAAACTTGCCAGCGATACTTACAATAACTTTAAAGGATTTAATAATTAATTATTATCGTCTTCATCTACATCATTTTTATATTCTTCTTCTTTAATAATTGGTTTTTTAGAAGCGTTGGCTTCATCAATAATATCATCTAATTTACTAGCCATGTACATGTGTGCACCAGCAGAATTTTTGCTTAAAACATTAGACATTAAGCAAGCTATATATTTTACCCCATTTGGTTGTTCTACAATAATTACAGAGTTCATGTAATTAAAAACATTACCAGCATAACTCGCACAATTTGGGTTTTTTACTCGATCGCATTTGTAATAACTTCCAGATTTAAAATACACAGCCGCACTATCTAATCTCGGCGATTTTGCGTACCTAATTCTTCTATCTGTTAAATACAAAAGTCTCTTCATTTCTAAACTAGAAGCTTTATCTACAACTTTTCCTTGTTCTAATTGCACTAGAAATTTCATTAACCCTTTTGGGGTACCAATACTTCCACCTTTTCTACCCACATATTTTCCAGCAGGTCTTGTAAACATACCTCCCAAACGCCATTCGTCTTCACTAATACCTAAATCTCTTAAAGGTTTATTTACAACTGTATTTGCTAAGTTTGTTAAAGAATCTCTAGGTGTATCTTTAAAATAAGTTTCTGCTTTTTCTGCGTCTAAAAAGAAATATTCTTGCCCAAAAGCAGCCATTAACATCGCTTCTCTATACATAACACTAGCTGCACCATTATTACTTACAGAAACCATATGATCTAACCATTCGTAAAGAGAAAACTCGTCATTTGCAACCACTTTTCTTTTGGTTAAACGATCTTTTTCTATATCATATACAGGAATTGTATGATGGTCTCCTGTTCCCCAATATCTAGAGGTAACCTTTATGTTTTTAAGATAGGCTGCTCTTTCTTCAAAAGAATCTGGACACAGTTTTTCTAGTTGGTCGAAAACTGCTAATAATACAGCAATTTTACCAACACTTCCTGGTTGGTAACCAACATTTTCTCTATGCTCTGCATATCTTAATTTATCTGGATTACTCATATCCATCACAGCCATAGAATATGCTCCAGAAGGAATAATTCTTTTTAATTTTCTTTCAAAATCGCTGTCGGAAACTAATAAATCTTGTACACTGTCTTTCGATTTGCTTAATAAATTCAATTTAATATCTGCTAATTTTTTATAAGCTCCAGCTGGAATTCTTGTATATTTAACACTATCTAATTGAAATTTTCGAAGTTGATACAAACGTTTTATTCCTGTAGTTTCGTAACCATCTATTGGGTAATTTACAAACCCAAGAGAGGCCACAATAAATACGGTTAATAATATATATTTAGTTTTCATTCTTATATTTTTTCGGTTAATTTTATTTCTGTATCCATATTTACTTTTGGAGCAATAGAGTTCAAATAATCTGAACTTTTTGCTTGTTTATTTTCTACAAAAGGTCTTATTTGAAACAACCATAATTTATTGTCTTTAAATCCAAATTCAACATCGTATGCATGTGGTTCTTCTGTAGATTTAGCTCCAATTTTAGATCTAATTTCTGTTGCCAATTCTCTAATGTCATTTACATTTCGAGGATTTAAAATAGGTTTACTAAAAGTGGTGTAATATTTTTTGGTACTTCCATTTATTGGCAAACGAATATAATCTGCTTGTCTTGCTGGGCTTAATAAATAATCTGTTTCTGCAGTTATTAATCTTGTTTCTGCAGATTGCCCATCCACAGCTCCTCCAGCTCCTCTACTAAAAGCAACTGTTAAATCTTCTTCTGTACCCTGGTTAATTCCTTTGGTAATCATTACACCAGAATAATCTACATCTACACTTGGAATAATTAAAATTGAAGGATATACATTTTCTGGATTTAATAAATATTTTTGACGCCATTTAAAACTTCTTTCTGTGTAAGCAGAAGCCCAAACCTCCTTAATTCCTTGGATAATTTTTTGCTCTTCTAAAATATTAAAAAGCGTTAAATTTAAACCAGCTCCAGTAAATTCTTTTAAATCTTCCATATTTGTATCACTTCTAAGAAATACAGGAACATTACCAATTTTATCTCCAAAAACCGATGAAAAATTATCTTTTAAATCTTGGGTGAAATTACTATCTAAATTGATATTTAATATAGCAGAATGCAACTCTTTTAAAGACCTTATTAAGAAATTTTCTACTTCTTCTTCTGAAGCATTATTTGTTTTTAATTTTTTGGCTTGTGCAAAAGTGGAATTTAAAAACTCCCAATAAGACATATTCTTATTTGGCATTTCTTTGTTCATATGTGTTTTAAAAATCCCAAAAGGAATTATAATTCCTTCCACAACTTTATCGGGAAAAAGATTTTTTAATTCTCCTAAATTGGCTGCTTTTGGTCCACATAAAATTCCAGAATCAGTGGCTTTTACATCTCTCATATTTATGATTTTAGAAACATCTAACTTTAATTTGTCAGTTGGAACTTCAATCATGTTTTTAGATCTTTCTTTCTTGTCAAACAATTTTTGTTCAATAGCTGTCATTTCATTTTCTAACTTTAGAATAACATTTCCTTTGCTTGAAACTGCATAAAAGACATTTTTGTTGCTATATTTTTCTAAAGAATTTAAATTTTCGCTTGATAAAGCAGCATTTGGTATTCCCAAATTTCTTGCTAATAATTGTACATGAGAAACTAAATTTCCTTCAGAAACTGTCATAATTCCTGCAACCGGTTTTAAATCCGATGGTGGTTTTTGAAAAATATAAATATTGTTTGTATTAACTTCAACATCATCAGGATTTCCTGCAACAACAATTAACTTACCAAAAGCATAACCAGGGTTTAAACCTCTAATTGCATCTTGGTTTTCAATAGACATTACATCGTTATTTACTTCGGAAACTTTACTTGCAAAAGCGTTTAATTTACTTACAGTTTCTCCTAAGTTTAATGTAATGGAGTTTCTAATTCTATCGTCTATAAAACCATATGCCAAAGATTCGAAAGTTGCATATTCGTTAACATCTTCTTGGTAA
Source organism: Polaribacter haliotis (assembly GCF_014784055.1). Taxonomy (NCBI): domain Bacteria; kingdom Pseudomonadati; phylum Bacteroidota; class Flavobacteriia; order Flavobacteriales; family Flavobacteriaceae; genus Polaribacter; species Polaribacter haliotis. Next base: position 3,686,379 of record NZ_CP061813.1, read on the forward strand.
TTTGCTTTTACCAAAGAAGTACTCCATTCTACAATTCTTCTAGCATTTGTTACTAAAGAATTTAACTGTTCTAGAGTCGTTTTTTCGTTTTCTAAAGTATTAGAAAAAATAGGTTTTACAACATCAAACTCCCAAGCTTCTACTAAACCTGTAGCATAAGATGCACAGATTAGCGTTTCTGTTTTTAAGATGGTTTCTTCTAAGGTTTCTGGTTTCCAATTTTGTGTTTCTATTAATAGAATTTTTTCTAATTGATTTGTTAAGTCTAAAAGATTTAAACGGTCTTTACTACTTTCAAATAAAGTAATATTAAATCTTAAAAAATCTAGGTTATTAGTTATTTTTTGAACAATATCTCTTGGAGTAAAATTAGATTTATCTTCATTTATAAATTCTTTAAGTGTTTTTAGTACGCCATTTTTATCTTTAACTTTGGCGAGTTCGTTTGCGATTGTAACATAATTTAAAGGCGCATAAAATTCGTTCATCGTAAGTAAAAGCTTATCAAATGCTTTTTTTTCTTTTGCTGAAATTTTAGAAGCATTTTTCTTTATATAACTTTGTACTAAATAGATATCTGTTTTTTGTGGATTTCCATGAATTTTAATTCTAATATCCATAAAATCTGGAATTTCTTCCGCCAAAACTTTAGACTCACTTCGCATTAATTGTGCAATATTAGAATCTCCATTGTGTGGAATATCCTTTAAAGATTGCCTAACCAAATAGTAATTCGAGTTTAAAAAAGTATCGTCTTTTAAAATCGTTTCATAGAAACCTTTACCCCAAGCTTCTTCATCTTCAGATTGTACTGCACCTCTATAATATTGGCCTTTTTTTAATACCCAACCATCATCTACACTTGCTAAATACTGCCCAATTTGATATTGTTTTAATCTACTGTAGTTATTTTTTTCATCTAAAAAGTCATCCTTTTTAACACTCGCTAAGATTTCAGCAAAAAATAAATGATTGCTTTTTCTTAAGTCTAGAGCAGATTCTTTAAAGCTTGCATGTTGTATACCTCCACCAATAGAATCTGGACAAGGATCTTTCGAATCTCTAATGCTACCATCTTTACAAAACCACTTAATTCTGTAATAAGGCCCTCTGATGTCTTTTTTATATGCTTCTACTATTTTTTTAATATCGCTATGCGATTTTTTCTGAGCAAATGTTGTAGATGTAAAAATTAAAATACAAATGCTGTAAATGAGCGTAATGTTCTTCATAATTTTATTTTGGCTATACAAATCTATTCTTTTAAATTGATATGTAAGAGTTATTTATTCAATTGAATTAACAAAAGAATTGTATGAGTTAAAGTTTTTTTGGTTTAATTTATTTTTGATGAAAAGCGAGGTAAAAAGAACTTTCTTACGAAGAAATTGAATTAATTTTAGAGGAAAATACATTATTGTTTTGCTCAATAAAAATTTCAGTACAACTTGTAGGATGTATAAATTTATATTCTTTTTTATGGTTGAAAAGAATATTATCTATCATAAAAATACCTTCAAAATCTTTAATTCCTTTAGAGGTATATCTTGCAACTTTGTATTTATGATTGGTAATTTTTTCTTCTATATTAAACCAAGCACCACTTCCAATACCACCTAACCAAGTTCCATTTTCTAAATTAAAAACCGCTAAATTTGGCTCTTCTGTACCTCTTAAATCTGGTTCAATATCAAACTTGTTTAAAAAAGATTCTTTGTATTCTTTTACAATAGATCTATTTTTATATTCGTTAATGTGTTGATTTTTAGCTTGGTATATTAAGTTATTTGTATTTCCTTTTATTACGTTCCCAATAGGACTTGGCGTTAATAAATTAGATTCTTTTAGCTTTTTTGTAATTTTTTTATTTGTTGAGGAAGCAATAATGGCATCTGTTACAAAACGTGCACAATTGGTTCCATTTTTTAGAAAAGCACCATAAGGAATTTCTTTACTTTCGATTAATTTATTGATGAAGTTTTTAGCCTTACTAAAATTAATTTCAGAATTTAAACTAGCAACCAATCTTCCATCTCCATGTGTTTTTTCGGGATGTTTTTCTAACCAAAGTAAAATATCTTTAAAATTAGATAATTTAGAATTTTTAAAATTGGCTTCTATAGAAACTACCAATTCTGGGTCTTTTTCCTTAGAACGAACACGCCCATTTCCGTAAGAAGTTATATACCTGCCAAAATCGAAATAATTAATCTCAGAATTTCCTTTTTCTATCAATAATAATGCAGCATGTCCTGCTTGTACAGCATGTTTTCCACCAATTCCTATTTTTGGCCAAAAACCACTCAACCTTTCCCAATATGCAGGTCTTACGACTGTATCTGGATACGATAAAATAATTATTATTCCGTCCGAATTCTGCATTCTTTTTAATTATTAAAAAGGGCTTGTAGTAAAATTTTAAAAGTTTTAAAAGCGAAGTAGATTGTAAAAATCATTAAAATTCCTGCAAGGAATAAAATGAGATAAGAAAGGTATTCGTTTGGCGTATTTTCGAACTTCTTTAAAGCCTTAAATCCCATTGTTAATGAAATAGGAGAAGCTATAAAAAGAAAAACAAGAATGGCTAAATACTTTAAACCCTTACCCAATAAATTTACATTTGTACTCATTTCTTAAAATTTATAATAGAGTTTCTTACGTTTCCGAACTTTTTTAAAAGCTTAGAAGCAGTAGTTTGGTCGACTTTTAGCTCTTTAACTAACATTTTCTCTGCTCTTTGTACTAACTTGTTGTTAGACAATTGCATATCTACCATTTTATTACCTTTTACTTTTCCAAGCTGAATCATAGTAGCTGTAGAAAGCATGTTTAAAACCAATTTTTGTGCTGTGCCAGCTTTCATTCGAGAGCTTCCTGTAACAAATTCAGAACCAACAATTACTTCTATTGGAAAATTAGAAACTTCTGATAAAGGACTATTTTTATTACAGGTAATACATCCTGTAATAATGTTGTTTTCGTTACATTTTTTTAAGGCAGCAATTACATAAGGTGTAGTTCCTGATGCTGCAATACCAACTACAACGTCTTTATCTGAAACTTTATGTTCTTGTAAATCTAACCAACCTTGGTTTTTGGAATCTTCTGCATTTTCAACAGCTTTTCTAATCGCAATATCTCCACCAGCAATTAAACCAACAACTAATTCATGTGGAACACCAAAAGTTGGTGGACATTCAGATGCATCTAAAATACCAAGTCTCCCAGAAGTTCCTGCTCCAGTATAAAAAAGTCTTCCACCATTTTTTAGTTTTTTAACAATTTGCGTTGTTAATTCTTCTATTTGTGATAGTGCTTTTTCAACAGCCAAAGGAACTGTTTTGTCTTCGTTATTTATATTAACCAATAATTCTTTTACAGTCATTTTTTCTAAATGATTGTATTTGGAATCTTGTTCTGTAGTTTTTATGAATGTCATGCATCAAAAATACTGTTTTCTAGTTGTTTTTTTCAACTAAGTCTAAAGAAAAAGTATCTGATTCTCCAATATGAAAATATCCTAAAGGAAAATTTTCTTCATTGGTGATATTTATCATATTTCCTAATAGAGAAGTAGGCACAGATTGGAATGGTCCACCACCATTTTGTCCACTTTGATCTATTAAAACTCGAAAATAAGTATAATATTCTTTCGAAATACCAGTCATTTTTATGGTCATATTTGTTGGTAGTTCTATTTCATCTTCCTGAAAAAAGTAAGAGAAATTATAATCAGAGCCATTAAAGTAACGATCTTCCAATGCTAAATAAATTATTTTTGTAAAATCAAAAAGATAGTGGTTTTCCACAGTCCCATCATCTGTAAAATTTATTTTTAGTTCAGTTTCTTTTCCAGAAAATAATGTTTTATCTCCTTGCACAACACTTGTTAAAGGTGTCGATTTTACTTTTGCAGCTTTTCCTTTATAGGTTTGGTTATCATGAATAACTGTTAATTCATACACAATATTATCTTCAGGAATAAAATTTGAAGTTGGTTCGTAGTTTCCATCTAAATTTCCATCAGCAAAACTAATAACAGTATTATCGCTTAAATTTGTTAGAAATACTGTGGCATTTGTAACAACAGGAATTGTTTCATCGAAATAATCTGCGGATAATTTTAATTTAACAACTGTATTTGCGATTACAGGATTTTCATCAAAAAACACCTCGAAAGAAGCATCTACAATTAATTTTGGCGGAATTGTTGGAACTTCTATATCTACTACTTTTTCGCAACTAGCAAAAAGGAGAATTAAAGAAGCGAAAATTATATTTATATTTTTCATGTGAGTTCAAATACTTAATACCTCTGTGAGGTTTAAAAATTAAAATTATAGGTTACAGAAGGTACAATGCCAAAAATGGATGTTTGCACAGCTTCATTTTTAAAGGTATCTTCATTTTGTCTAAATGCTAAAGAAGCTGCATTTTGTCTTCCATATAAATTGTAGATTCCAAAAACCCATTCTCCTTGCCATTTTCTGTTTTTATTCTTTTCTGGAGTTAATGTGGCAGAAATATCTAACCTGTGATATGCAGGAAGTCTGTCTGCATTTCTACGATTATCATCATAAATTGGTACATTTAAACCTTGCACTTCATATTGGCCAACAGGATAATTAGTTGGTTGCCCAGTTTGGAAAACGAAATTACTATTAAACGTCCATTTTTTGTTCAATTCGTAACTTGCATTTATAGAAAAATCGTGAGTTTTATCGTAAGGAGTGCTGTACCAATTTCCTTGGTTAATTCCTGGTTCATTTGCATTTCTTCCAGGAGTCAATTGTTCAGACCTAGATAATGTATACGCAAACCATCCTTTAAATTTTCCTTCGTTTTTTTTAAATAAAACTTCCAATCCATATGCTCTTGCTTTTCCATTTAAAATAACGGTTTCTATTTCGTTATTTGCAATTAAATTGGCGCCATTTATATAGTCTATTCGGTTTTTAATGTCTTTGTAAAACGCTTCAGTTTCTAAAGAATATTCGCCATCTTTTATCGATTTAAAATACCCAACTGCAAATTGATCTAACAACTGAGGTTGTACGTATTTTCCACTTGGCGTCCAAACATCTAATGGAGTAGGTGAAGCAGTGTTAGAAAGCAAATGTAAATATTGTGCCATTCTATTGTAACTCGCTTTTATAGAAGTATTATCATCTAAAATATATGACATAGAAAAACGAGGTTCGAAATTGCTAAAACTAGAAATTACATCGCTTCTTTTAAAATTTTCTGTTCCAGTTGGAGTTGCAGATTCGTATTTCTTAAATTCATCGTTATAAACAACAGCCTGGTTATTTTGATAGGTATTCAATTCGTCTTGTCCTAATCTTATAAAGTTACTAAAACGAACTCCATATTGGAAAGTAAGGTTGTCGCTAATTTTATGTTCTGCTTCTAAATATGCTGCAAATTCATTCGCATATTTATCAATTAATTTTTCTGCAACAATCCCAGAATCTTCTCTATTTGGAATAATTTCTCCTGGATTAAATTTTATGTAAATGTTGTTAATACCATAACTCAGTTTTAATTTATCGTTTAAATAATGTTTAAAATCGTATTTAAGATTAAAGTTTGTAATGCCAGAATCCCATTCGAAACCAACAAAATCTAAGATTAATCCGTAGAAATAATCTGAATAAATTAAAGAAAGGTTGGAGAATACTTTGTCGGAAAAAAGATGATTCCAACGTAAGTTTACAACTGTATTTCCATAAGAATTTACAAAACTATCGTTAATTCCAAAAACATCTTTTCCGAAATAAGTAGATAGAAAAACATTGTTTTTTTCGTTAAATCGATAATTAATTTTACTATTTAAATCGTAGAAATAGGCTTTGTTATCATTATCGAAAAGGGGTAAAAATAGATGTGCGTATGAAGCTCTACCACCCACTAAAAAAGAACTTTTTTCTTTTTCTAAAGGCCCTTCAATTAATAATCTGCTAGAAACTAAGCCAATTCCTCCAGTAACATTAAAGTTTTTACTATTTCCTTCTTTTTGATAAATATCTAAAACTGATGATAATCGACCTCCATATTTTGCTGGAATTCCTCCTTTATAAAGTTGCACATCTTTAATTACATCTGGGTTAAAAACTGAGAAGAAACCGAATAAGTGAGAAGAATTAAAAACTATTGCTTCATCCAATAAAATTAAATTTTGGTCTGCAGCACCACCTCTAACATTAAATCCAGAAGCGCCTTCTCCAGCACTTGTAACTCCAGGTAAAAGAATTAAAGACTTTATAATATCTGCTTCTCCTAGCACAACAGGAATCTGTTTTATGGTTGCTGCATTAAGCTTATTTACACTCATTTGTGGTGTTCGAATGTTTATTTTTTCGATATTACTTTCAATTATAATTTCGTCTAAACTTTCAGTTTCTTCAATAAGCTTAAAATTTTTTGTTGTTTTTATGGATAAACCAATGGTTTCTTGAATAGTAGTATATCCTAAATAACTTACTTGTATTCTGTAAGAACCTTCAGGAATTGTTATCGAGTAGAAACCATATTCATTAGTAGTTGTTCCAGTGTTTATGTCTGGAAAATACACAGAAACCCCAATTAAAGTTTCGTTATTGGAATTATCGTAAACGGTTCCACTTATAGTTACTTTTTCTTGACTAATTAAGCTAAAACTCATCAGAAAAAATATCAAGAACATTTTTTTTATGTGCAACATTTTTGATTTTATTTATTTACATCAAAAGTATTAAATTGATAAACCAAAACACATAAGATACCTTAAGAAAAAAGTTGTTTAGTAATAATTAAATGTTAAAAAAGATACTTAATCATAAAGTATATCTTCCGCTTCAATTTTCTTGTTTTTTATGAAATCAAAAAGTGTTAATCTTCTTAGTGTATAATAATCTACCCAAAATTTCTCTAATGAATTTAAATATTGCAGAACAGACCTGTCTTTTTCAGTTAAAGCCAAATTTAAATCTGTAATGGTAATTTTACCTAAAACAAAACGTTTTTTAGTAATTTCGAACCTTTTAGTTGCAATTTCTTGAGCTTTTTGAGCCGTTTTTAGGAAATTACGCTGGTTTTGCCAATTTAAAGTATGTAAGTAAATTTCTTGTTCGAATTCTTGTTCGTCTTGCTCTACATTGTTGTAAATTAAATCTTTATCTGCTTCTGCAAGTTTTCTTCGAGATTTAGATACACCCCAATCTAATAAAGGAATACTTAATGTAACAGCTAAATTTTGTTGTTGATTGTAATTTTGAAAAAGATCGTTAAAAACATCTCCTTGTTGAGAGATTCCAAAATTAGCATTTAAACCTAATCGTAAACGATTGCTTCCTTTTACTTCTGCAACACGTTTTTCTGCCTCTAATCGTTTTCTACGAAACTCTATAACCGCTTTTCTATTAGATCTAGCTTCTTCTAAAGCTTTTTCTACAGTTACTGCAAATGTGGTTAATTCTTTTGGAATATTTAATACAAGGTTTTCTGTATTTAATTCTAAATACCTTGCTAAATTTTGAGAACTTCTTTTTAAATCAATTTCGTTGGTAGTTACTGTATTTTGAGAATTTAATACGGATAATTCCATTTGGAGTAAATCGTTTTCTGCAATTTTTCCCATTTTAAATCTTCCTTTCGAAATTTGAAAAAGGGTATCTTGATTCGATAAATTTGTTAATGCAATTTTCGATTGCATTTGTGCTTTTAATAAAGCAAAATATCTTCTAGAAGTGTTTAAAGAAATTTGCTCCATACTTTCTATGAATTGTCTTTTAGCTTCTTCATAAATTAAAGGTTCAATTTTTTTATCCCATTTAAACTCATTAAATAACAACGAATTTTGATTATAATTAATTGAAAAAGGAATTACAGAAAATCTTGTTGCGCTATTGTCTCCAAAAATATCTACACGTTCTAATTGAGAACTAAAAGATAATGTACCTCCAGTAAAAGCTACATTCTGATTCAGAGATAATGTACCATCGATTCTAGATTGATTTGAACGTACGAAAATATCCTGTCCATTATCATTCGTTAATCTTCTAACTGAATTTGCATATTGTGGTAAAGTTGCATCTAATCTTAATTGTGGTAAAAAACTAGCTTTGTAATTTCTATATCTCCAATAACTAGATTGATTTTGGTTTAATAACCTTTTATAATCTGGCGATTTTTTTTGTGCAATTTCTATAGCTTGCTTTAAGGTAATAAATTGTTGTTCTTGACCGAAAGTAATTCCGGTACATAAAATACAAAGAAATAAAATAAGTTTTTTCATAGTTTTATTCATGTCTAATTGCTTCAATAGGACTTTTACTTGCAGCAGATCTTGCTGGTGCAATTCCAAAGATTAATCCAATAAGTGTCGCAACAAAAAAGGATAATAAAATAGAACTTAAAGATAAAATAGTTTCAATTCCTGTGGTAACTTGTAGTACATAGGAGGCAAAAATACCTAAGAAAATTCCTATAATTCCTCCACCAATACTTACCAATACAGATTCTGTTAAAAACTGAAGAATTACATCTTCTTTAGTTGCTCCAATAGCTCTAATAATACCAATTTCTTTGGTTCTTTCTAAAACTGAAGCCAACATAATATTCATAATACCAATACCTCCAATTAAAAGAGAAATACCAGCAATAATACTTAAAACTACATTAAATATTTGTTTTGTTTTTTGTTGTTGTTTTAAAAGCTGAATAGGAATGGAAATTTCGAAATCTAACATTCCATTATGTCTTCTCTTTAACATTCTACTTAAAACATCTGCAGTTGCATTTAGTTCTTTTGAATCGTTTACCTGAACAACCAATTTGTCTAATTGATGATAATTACCTCTTGGAATTCTCTTTTTAGGACCTTGTGAATTTCCACCATTTATAAACACAACTCCATTACCAGTTTCCATTGGTTTATCGGAAATTATTTTACGGTCTTTATAACGAACTAAAAATGTCTTTATAGGAATGTATATATCTTGGTTCATATCTCTAATACCTAAGTTTTCTTGTGCAGTATCCGAAATAAACTTTTCTTCAATAACACCAATAACTTGTAACCAAACATCTTTAACCTTAATGTTTTTACCTATTGCACTTTCTCCTGTAAATAGTTTTTTCTCGATTTTTTTACCAATAATACAAACAGGTAATGCATTTTCGGATTGTGCAGTAGAAAAGTTTTTTCCACTTTCAATCTCAATATTAGAAGTTGCAAAATAATCGTCTGAAACTCCAATTAATTTTACGGAATTTTGTCTTCCTTTCTTAATTACGTAGGTTTCTAAAATAATTTCTGGACTTACTGTTTTTACAGATGGAACATTGTTTTTGATGCTTATAACATCTAACATATCTAATCCTTTAGAAAAACGTTTAGATTCTGTGGCACCATCATCATCTTCTTCTTCTGAATCGCTGTCTTTTTTTTCATCTGGAATTGGGGTAATTACAATATTATTTACACCTACCAATTCTAGTTGTGCTAAAATTTCTTTTTCTGCTCCACTACCAATTGCAAGCATGGTAATTACTGCAGCAACACCAAATATAATTCCTAAAGAAGTTAATAAAGTTCTTATTTTATTTGAAGAAATAACACGTACAGCCTCGCTAAAATTAGATTTTAGTTTTTCTATGTATATTTTATTGAACATAGAAATTAGTTTAATTTTGCTATTTTGGCTGTATCATAACCTTCAGGTTTGTTTAAATAAACAACATCGTTTTCCGATAATCCCTTTTTAATAATAACAGCATCGTTATTAGAAACTCCTATTTCTACTTGTTTTTTTGAAACAGAAAAACCAGATTTTGTGTATACGTATGTTAAAGAGTCTTTAGAGAAAATGGCTTCTAAAGGAATGCTTAAAACATCTTTTCTTTCGAAAGTTAATATTCTGTTAGATGTAGTCATTCCAGGTCTAATACTATTATCAGTTTCTTTTAATTTAATCATAACCTGAAACACTTTAATATCTGAACCTCTTTTCTTTTCTCCTACATTTGCAACATCTGTTACAATTCCATTTAATTCTACATCAGGAAAAGCGTCAAAACCAACTTTTACAGGCAAACCTTCTTTAATTTTTCGAATATCTACTTCGTTTGCATATGTTTTAGATTCCATTTTTGTTAAATCTGGTAAACTTGCAATGGATGGATCCCAAGGACTTATAGAAGAACCTACTTTTTTCTTAGTTCCATTCCATTCTCTCACGTATGTAATCATTCCATTTCCATCAGAATAAATAGTAAACGATTTTAATAAGTCTAATAAATTATTTAATTCTTTTCTAATTTTAGAAACTTCTGTACCAACTTCCACCATTTTAGCATTAGCTTGTCTTTTCTTAATGCTGTAATTTTCTAACTTTTCATTAAGGCCTCTTTCTGCTTTTTCTAAGCTAATTTCTAATTTTTTTATTGTTGCAGGTGGTTCGTAAATAGATTGTTTTAGTTCTAATTTTGTTTCTTCCATCGTAAAACGAAGATCTTTAATTGAATTTCTTTCTTGTTTTAGAGACAAAGTAGTATCTAATTGTTGTTGTGTGTATTTAGATTGTGCCCTTTCTAAGTTTAAACGAGCGTCTAATATTTGCTCATTTACACCAGAAGGATCTAATCTACCAACATAATCTCCTTTTTTAACAACGGTTCCTTCTGCTACTAAATCTTGAATTTTAATATCTCTTAATCTAAATTTTCTAAGATTTGCTGGACCATTTATCTTTTTTAAACTTGTAGATTGTGCTTCTCCAGAAGTAATAACCTCACTAATAAAGTCTCCTTTTTTAACTTTAGAAGTTAGATAAACTGTATCGTCTGAAGCTGGAGAAAAATAACTGTAAATTAAATAAATGGCTATTGCTGAGACAACAGCAATAATTGCAATACGTTTCTTGTTCATGTGAGTAGGTTGATTAAAAAAACAAATCTAAAAAAAAAGAGTGCCTAGAAAGGCACTCTTTGTGTTAATATCTTGGTAAAATTTTAAAGATTTAAAATACTTAAAATTGCGTTGAAAACTGCATTTGGCCTCATTGCATTGTTTGCTAAAACCTCATTAGGTTTATAGTATCCTTGAATATCTACAGCATTTCCTTGTATTTCATTTAACTGCCCAGTAATTTTAGACTCGTTCTCAAGTAACTCTTTATAAATTTTAGAAAACTCGTTACTCAATTTTGAATCTTTTGTTTGATTAGCTAAAGCTTTAGACCAATATAAGGCGATGTAAAAATGACTTCCTCTATTGTCTAATTCACCTACTTTTCTTGAAGGAGATTTCATGTTATCTAAGAAAGTATCTGTTGCATCGTCTAAAGTTTCTCCTAAAATTAGTGCTTTTGGGTTATTTTGGGTAGTTCCTAAATGCTCTAAGGAAACAGCCAATGCTAAAAATTCTCCTAAAGAATCCCAACGTAAATGGTTTTCTTCTAAAAATTGTTGCACGTGTTTTGGAGCAGAACCTCCAGCTCCAGTTTCAAACAAACCACCACCATTCATTAAAGGAACAATAGACAACATTTTTGCAGAAGTACCAACTTCTAAAATAGGGAATAAATCTGTTAAATAATCACGTAATACATTACCTGAAACAGAAATGGTATCTTCTCCTTTTATAATTCTTTTTAAAGTGAATTCAGTTGCTTCAATAGGAGATAAAACTTGAATATCTAAACCAGAAGTATCGTGATTTGGTAAATATGCATTTACTTTTTTGATAATTTCTGCATCATGTGCTCTGTTTTTATCTAACCAAAAAACTGCAGGAGTTTCAGAAGCTCTTGCTCTTGTAACTGCTAATTTTACCCAATCTTGAATTGGTGCATCTTTTGTTTGGCACATTCTCCAAATATCACCAGTTTCTACATTGTGTTGCATTAATGTATTTCCATCTGCATCTAAAACAACTACTTTTCCATTTCCAGAAATTTCGAAAGTTTTGTCATGCGAACCATATTCTTCTGCTTTTTGAGCCATTAAACCAACATTAGGAACTGTACCCATTGTTGTTGGATCGAAAGCACCATTCTTTTTACAAAAATCGATAGTTGCACTATAAATTCCTGCATAAGAACTATCTGGAATTACTGCTTTAGTATCTTGTAACTTTCCTTCTGCATTCCACATTTGTCCAGAAGTACGAATCATTGCAGGCATAGAAGCATCAATAATTACATCACTAGGAACGTGTAAATTGGTAATTCCTTTGTCTGAATTTACCATGGCAACTGCTGGTCTTTTTGTGTAAACATCAGCAATATCTAATAAAATTTCTGCTTTTTTATCTGCAGATAATTCTTCTAAATTTCTTAATAAATTTCCAAAACCATTATTTACATCTACACCAATTTCTTCTAAAGTTTTTCCATGTTTCGCAAAAATGTCTTTAAAGAAAATACGAACTGCATGCCCGAAAATAATTGGGTCAGAAACCTTCATCATAGTTGCTTTCATATGCAATGAAAGTAATAATCCTTGTGCTTTCGCATCATCAATTTCTTTTTCCAAAAAGTTAATTAATGCTTTTTTACTCATTACAGTAGCATCAATAATTTCTCCTTCTAAAAGAGAAAGCTTGTCTTTTAAAACTGTTTTTTCTCCATTTTCTGCAATATGCTGAATGCTTATTGTTGTTGCTTTAGGTAAAGTAACAGATAATTCATTGTGCGCAAAATCTCCTTCAGCCATGGTTGCAACATGCGTTTTAGAGTCTGCAGACCAAACACCCATAGAATGTGGATTCTTACGAGCGTAATTTTTTACTGCTTTTGGTGCTCTTCTGTCAGAATTCCCTTCACGTAAAACTGGGTTTACAGCAGAACCTTTTACTTTATTATATAATGCTAAAACCTTTTTTTCTTCGGCAGTATTTGCTTCTTCAGGATAGTCTGGAAGTGCATAACCTAAAGATTGTAATTCTTTTATTGCATCATTTAATTGAGGTACAGATGCACTAATATTTGGTAATTTTATAATGTTTGTATCTGGTAATTTTGCCAAATCACCTAATTGAGCCAAAGCATCTTCCACTTTTTGATCTTCTGTTAAATACTCAGAGAAATTAGCTAAAATTCTTGCTGCTAAAGAAATATCTTTTACTTCGAACTCTATATTAGAAGATTTTGTGAAAGCTTCTACAATTGGTAAAAAAGAACGCGTTGCTAAAGCTGGTGCTTCATCTGTTTTCGTGTATATAATTTTAGCTATTTTGCTCATGTAAATTGTTTTTTAAGTAATTGTACTATTGGAATAACTTTCTAAATGAAGATTCATTATTTTGAAAGCGAGCAAATTTAAGGATTTTTGTTGAGTTTTTTATTGGTAAAATGGGATTAATTAGTGGGTTTTATTGCAGAATTAATAATTTTTGAAATCGATTTCGTAGAAGTTAAAAATAAAAGCCATATCCAACAATTTCTTGTTATGATATGGCTTCTTCGAAATAGTTTTAAGTACTGTTTTGTACTGCTACAAAAACAAATAAAACAAATGTTTTATACTTCCTTAAAAAAGAAAATTGCTATCAGCTATTTCAGTTTTTGAAACATCCTTAATTATATAAAAGCATTCTACTTTTATAAAATTTTTATTAATGTTTCTATTGTTTTCTTTGAACTAAATCTAAACTTAAAATACAGTTCAGTTGATAATTTTAAAATATACGTTATAAATTCTGTGCGTTAAGAAGCGAGTGTCCTCTACTAATTTCTTAGTATTTCTAAAATAAACGAAGTTGCCTTTGTTGTGTTTTAGAATGTTTCTTTTTTAAACTACCTAATTATAATGATTTAAAATATCTGAATTGAATTTTAAAATTTCATCAATTTTCAGAAAAACAATATATAAAGAACGTTACTTTAAGTTTTTACTTTTAATTTCTTTTTAGCTTTTGAAGACTTATAGTTTAATTAATTTGTAAATTCTGAAGTAAATATAGTTTCAATTTAAAGGCTTACAAAATTTTTAACCAATTAGAAATCAACATTCTATTAACTATGGTTATAAACAATTGTTAACTAAAAAAAGCGTTGTGAAAAATCACAACGCTTTTTAATACTTTTATTTGAAAGAGATTATCTTCTTTTTTCAGTAATTCTAGCTTTTTTACCAGTAAGACCTCTAAAGTAGAAAATACGAGCTCTACGTACTTTACCTCTTTTATTAACTTCGATTTTTTGAATAGAAGGTAAGTTTACAGGGAAAATTCTCTCTACACCTACAGTTCCAGACATTTTTCTGATTGTAAAAGTTTCAGATAAACCAGTTCCTCTTCTTTGTATAACAACTCCTCTAAAAAACTGAGTTCTTACTTTTTCTCCCTCTTTAATTTCGTAATACACAGTAATTGTATCACCAGCAGCAAATTCTGCAAATTCTTTTTTTGTTACAAATTCGTCTTGTACAAATTTTATTAAAGCTTCCATATTAAATATTTATTATTTTGTAAAGCAACGTTCACGATTTCTTCGTCAGAGGTTAATTTAGCGGTTGCAAAAGTAGTAATTATTTTTAGTTACTAAAAACTAATTTTAATTATTTTTTAGGTTGATAGTCAGTACAATAGAAAACCCAGAATTTTCTGCTCTCTTTATCATTGATTTTTATAATAATTGGCTCTAGTTCTGCCACATTTTTAAAGTAAGTAGTTAATAAAGGATCTATTGTTCCTAATTTATCTTTATTGTTAAAACGCTTATCAGAATCTATAAAAATGGCATTTTTCCCTTTTAAGGTAGATAAATCGTCCCCTAAATAATCGAAATGCAAAGCTGGTAAACCTATAATGTTTTGTGCATAGACTTTATCATCCATAAAAAAGTTTAAACAGGCAGATGTTTTATAATTATCGTTAGAAAAGATAAAGGTATTTGGATAATTTTCTTGTAATTCTTCAGTTTCAGAGGCTAATTCTTTCCAGCCAACCCAAGTATCATCACTTTTAATTGGTACTAAATAAAAGATAACTTGCAAACTAACAGCAATATGAAAAACAATAGAAATTATAATTTGGGTCTTTAATAATTTTTTATTGATAAACATTCCTGCAATTATAATTCCAGTAACATAAGAAGGCATCATCCAGTTTAATTTTACCCAATAAATAGGAGTAAGAGCAAAAAAGCCAACAAATGTAGGAACAAAAAATGCTAATAAAAATAAGGTTTTCGCTTGCGGAATTTTAAACTTCAACAATGCTCTTTTAATATATTTAAAAGTGAAAGTAATTATTACCAAAAATAAAATAGGTAGTAATAAGAACATTTGATGACCAATGGCTCCAAAGAAGTTTTTTGGAGAAATTTCGAATTTTGTAATTGAACTTGTTCTTGCAGAAGATTGAAAAGCAAACGAAGCAAATTCATTCTGATAATTCCAGTACCAAACAGGAAAAGTAACAGCTACAGAAATAATTATGGAAATCCAAACCCATGGAGAAATTAATAATTTTCTATATTTATTGGAGAATATTAAGAAAGCTAACAACCCAAATTGTAATAAAATCGCTGTGTATTTACTGTTGAATGCCAATCCCATTGCAATTCCTCCAAAAATCCAAAACCATTTTTTCTCTTCGAAAATTGCTTTGTACAAACAAATTAAACTCGAGGTCCAAAATAATAAAAGTGGCACATCTGGTGTTGAATTAAACGAAAGTATGGAAACAAAAATGGTAGATGCAAATAAAAGTAAGGCTCTTTGTTGTTTTCCTTTAGATAAAAAATAACTCGCTAATTTATAAAAACTAAATATAGTTAAAGATGTAATTACAAAATCGGCAAATTTTACTACAAAAACGGAGGTTCCAAAAGCATCTGTAAACGCTCTTAGCATATAACCAATCATCCCTGGATGATCGAAATAAGAGAGCGATAAATTCTGCCCATATAAATAATAGTATGCATCTTGAGGCATTAAACCCATAAATGGTAAGAGAATCAATCTAAATAATTGAAATCCTAAAACCCAGCCAATTGCTTTGTTTTCTTTAAAATAAGCTGTTATTTTTTGAATGCTACTCATCTAATAAATCGGGTCTTATGTTTTTTGTTCTCTCATATGCTTTTTCACTTCTCCAATCATCAATTTTTGGAAAATTTCCAGATAATAAAATCTCAGGAACTTTATTTCCTTCAAAATCGGAAGGTCTTGTGTACACAGGAGGAGACAATAAATTATCCTGAAAAGAATCTGTTAAGGCAGATTGCTCATCACCAATAACCCCAGGAATTAATCGAACTATTGCATCAACTAAAACTGCAGCTGCCAATTCGCCACCAGTTAAAACATAATCTCCAATAGAAATTTCTTTGGTAATAAATACGTCTCTAATTCTTTGATCTACACCTTTATAATGTCCTGTAAGTATTAAAATATTTTCTTTTAAAGAAAGTGTGTTTGCTGTAGATTGATTCAGGGTTTTTGCATCTGGAGTCATATAAATAACTTCGTCATATACTCTTTCTGCTTGTAATTTTCGAATACAATTCGCAATGGGTTCAATCATCATAACCATTCCAGCTCCACCACCAAACTGAGTATCATCAATCTGTTTGTAGTTTCCTAAACCATATTCACGTAAATCGTGAATTATAATTTCTGCCAAGCCTTTTTCTTTAGCACGTTTAACAATTGAATGGTTAAAAGGACTTTCTAATAAATCTGGAGCTACTGAAATAATATCTATTCGCATGTTGCAAATGTAAGTTTTTTAGATAATTTTAAAATCTATTTTTAAAGAGTATTATTTAAACAAAATTACTCAACAGTTAAAATTGTTCTTAATCTAATATCGTTGGAAGATGCTCCAATTAAAATTCTAAAAGTTCCAGGTTCTACAACACGTTCCATTTTTTTGTTTAGCATTGTTAAGGTTTCTGGTGTAATTTTAAAACTTACATTTTTAGATGCTCCTTTTTTAAGATGAATTCGTTCAAAACCTTTTAATTCTAAAATAGGTCTTGCTACAGATGCAAACTCGTCTCTAATATAAAATTGAACAACTTCATCTCCATCAAAATTACCAGTATTTGTTATTTTACAAGTAACAGTTGTAGTTTCTGAAGGGTTTATAGTGTTTTTATCAAGTTGAATATCACTATATGTAAAGTTTGTATAACTCAAACCAAAACCAAAAGGAAACAATGGTTTTCCAGTAAGATTTACATAATCGTCTCCTCTTCCTGTAGGTTTGTGATTATAATATAAAGGCACTTGCGACTCGTGAATTGGAAATGTAACAGGCAATCTTCCAGCAGGATTGTAATCTCCAAAAAGTACATCTGCAACTGCATTTCCACCTTCATCTCCAGGATACCAAACATCTACAATTGTAGGAACTTCATGAATCCAATTTTGCATAGTAATTGCACTTCCACCAATTAATAATACAACTGTTGGTGTGCCTGTTTTTGCGACAGCTTTAATTAATTCTTCTTGATGCCCAGGTAATGTTAAATAAGCACGATCTCTAAATTCGCCTTCTTCAATTCCTACACAAACTACTGCTACTTCTGCGTTTTTTGCGATTGAAACTGCATTTGATATTTCTTGTTCCCAAGTATCTTTAATACCAGCATTCCAAAGTAATTTAAACCAAACATTTCCAGTGGTTTCATAAAATTCTACTTTAAGATCGTAGGTTTTATCTTTTTGAAATTTGTATGGTTTTGTAATTTGTTGAACGGTTTGTTTTTTCCAATTATCAATAATAAGTTCGTTGTTAATATATAATCTGTAACCATCATCACCCTTAATACCAATATCTATCGTTCCAGATTCTGGTGCGACTAATTTCCCTGTCCATCTTGCGGAATAATAATCGTAATTAATTTTACTTTGATCTGGAGAAAAAAGCGTCCAACGAAAATCAATTTTTTCATCAATTCTAGATAATGCAGGTTCTCCTTCAAGATCGATATTATTAAAATAATCTGCTTTTAAACCTGGTTTTTTCTCATTATTGTCAAGATGAAATAAATTTTCTTTAGGAACTGCCACAAAATCTTCGGTAATCATTTCAGTACCTTTTGCATACTTTACATTTACTGAATTGCCTACTTTGTTTTTAATTCCTTTTAAAATACTAACAGGATTATTTCCTGGGCCAGAGTAACCTCCTAAACGTGCAGCATCTGCATCAGGACCAATCACTGCAATAGATTTAATATCTTTTTTAAGTGGAAGTGTTTGGGTTTCATTTTTAAGTAAAACAATAGATTCTAAAGCGGCTGTTTTTGCTAAACCTTTATTATTTACAACACTATTATTTTTTTCTAAATCTGTAACACTTACATACGGATTTTCAAATAAACCTAATTTAAATTTTGCATATAATACACGTCTTACAGCTTCGTTAATGGCTTTTTCGTCTATCATTCCTTTTTCGAAAGCTTCGTAAAAAAGCGGATAATGATTGTATGAAGTTTGAAAAATAACATCCAATCCACCTTCAATCGCTTGTTGGGTAGATTCTGCATAATCTTTCGCTGTAAAGTGAAGTACGTTTGCACCTCCAGTTGCACCAGCATCCGAAATTACAAATCCGCCAAAACCCCAATCTTTTTTAAGTTTTTCATTTAGAACTGCATTATTTGCAGAGGCTTGTGTACCATCAATAGAATTATAGGAAGTCATAATAGACCAAGCTTTTCCTTCTTGAACACTGGCTTTAAAAGCAGGATAATAAATTTCTTCTAAAATACGTTCGTTAAAATGAATAGGGTAGGAGTCTCGACCTCCATCACCAACATTGGCAACAAAATGTTTTGGTGTGGTAATTACGCCACGTGTTTCGAAAGCAGAGATATAAGAAACTGCCATTCTCGAGGTTAAAAAAGGATCTTCTCCATAGGTTTCTTCGACACGTCCCCATCTTACATCTCTTGCGATATTAATTACTGGAGATAAAGTTTGTCGAATTCCACGCGCTTTTACTTCAATTGCAATTGCAGCAGCAACAGTATCCATTAATTTGGTGTTAAAAGATGCTGCTAAACCAATAGATTGTGGAAAAGCGGTTGCGTCTTCACGAATTAAACCATGCAGAGCTTCATCGAAAGGAATAATAGGAATGCCAAGTCTTGTTTCATTAATAAAATGTTTTTGCATGTCATTAATAAGAATTGCGGTTTCTTTTGCAGTTCCTCCACCAGAATAATCTAAAATTTGTTCTGCTCCATTTTCAGATGAACCTTTTGTTGAAACTTGAAAGCCAAAAATACCATGCTTATATTTTTCTTTTCCTTCAGATAAATCTCCTGGAATCATAAAAAGTTGCCAGAACTTTTCTTCTAAAGTCATTCTTGGTAATAAATCTGCAACACGTTCGTCTATGGACGCATCTGGGTTTTTATAAATAAATTTATCTTCTTGATTACAAGAAATAAATAATAAAAATGCTGAAAATACAATTACAATTTTCTGGGTTGAATACATTTTTTATTAATTTTTGGTGGTTGATTTGGTTTTTATGAAATTGATAAAAATGTTATTTCAAATATTTTTAGCAATTGAGTTCTGCTAATTTATTAGAAATTAAACTAGTAGACAAAAGAAGTTAATTAACTATTATAGTAAAAGGTATAGCATATTTTACGCTAACAGGTTTTCCTTTTTGGTAACCAGGTTTTATTTTTGGTAACCTTCTTATTACATTTATTACTTCATCTACAATTTCTGGATGAGGAGCTTTCACTCTAATATCTTCTGACTTTCCTTCTTTATTAACTTTAAAATTTATGAGAATTCTTTTTCTACCAGTTGATAAACCAAGTTTTTTAGGTAATTTAGAATCAAAAGTCCTTGCAAAATGACGTTGCACACCTTTACTAAAACATTTTTTTGCATTTGAAATGCTTTCAGACTTTTCACATCCTGGAAAGATAGGAATAGTTTCTTCGCCGAATTTTTTTAAAGTTTCTACGATGGTTTTACCATTTTTATAAGTTAAAATAGTTGTAAAATAATTCGCTAAAGTGTTTCTTTTTTCTAAATTTAATTGTGTATTTAGGTATTCTTTAAAAAGCTTAATAATTTTATTTTCTAAGCTATAGGAGCGAGCATTAGTTTTAATATTAATAGGTTTTCCGTTTTTATCAATTTCAAAATTTAGATATAGGTTTTTATTAATTCTGTTTAATCCAGAATTTCCAATATATTTTGCCTCTAATCTTTCTGTTATAAATTTTGTGAATTCGTTTGTTGAGCTTGCCTTATTATTTGAAATTTCATCAGCATTTAAAAAAATATTTTTATTATTTGTGGATGGATAAAAGGTATAATTATAGACAGTTGGTTTTCCATTTATTTTGGCAGGACTATTAAAAAGAGGAAAGTTACTTGTAACTCCTGAGAATAAATCTAAATTTTCACCTTTTAAAAGAATTAGCTTTCCTTTTTTATTAACTCTTAATTTTGCCTTTAAACTTTTCGTTTTCTTTTTAGCAATATTAACAGCGGAAGAGTCTAAATTTCTATTAAAAAAGTTCTTTATTTCTAAATTTATACAGCTTTTTATGTCTTTATAATATTCCAAATCTGTACAAGGCTCACAAACAGGAAGTGTTTCTTCAATAATAATGGAGCTACAATAAATAATATTTTCGTATTGAACTGTACTTGCAATAATTTGAAACGAATATCTTTTTTTGGTATCTAAAGCTCCTAAATTTAATTTTTCTATTGGAAAATCTAAAAGTGCTTTTTTAATAGTATTGCTAAGTTCTTTATTTACTTTAAAACTAGTACTTATATCATAAGGTTCGCCTAATGTATTCACATAAAAAAATACATTAAGAGTATATGTTGCTTTAGGGTACTTAATATTTTTAAGTAATCTAAAAGGAATTGCATTTTTAAAATGAAGAGATAATTCGTTTTTCGGATTAGGATTAGAATTTTTTAAATAGTCGAAATTATTTTTTTGAGAAAAACCTTCAATTGAAAGTAATAATAATACAATAAGTGTCAGTTTTATTTTCATTGCTAATAATTTTTATTCTTCTAAGCTAATATGAAACAAAGCATCTCCTTTATTTACAATTGGAGTTTGGTTTACACAGAAAATATGACAATTATCTGGTGCGTAAATTTTCTTTTTAAATTCCCCAAAAGGATCCTGTATAACACCTAAAACTTCTTTCTTTTTAACAAATGCACCATTTCTTACTCTAATTTGGAACATTCCAGAGTGTTGTGCTCTTAACCATTTTGCTTTTTTCACATAAACAGGTGTCGCTTTTACACTTAATTCTCCTTCTATTAAACCTAAACGAATTAAAACATTTTTAGTTCCATTTACACCTTCGTTTATTACTGTTGGGTTTAATTCCTTTGATTTCCCTCCTTCAAAAAGTAAAATAGTTTTATCCATTTTGTTTAAAGTATCTCTTAAAGATTTTGCAATATTATTCGAAAAAACAATCATTGGAGGGTTAAAAACTTTGGCTAATTCCAAAGCTTTTTCATCATCTTTACTACAACGAATTTGCGAAATATTATCACGCTCACCACCACCTGTATGAAAATCTATTACATAATCTACATGTGGTGCAATTTCTTTGGTAAATTGATATGCAAATTGACTTGCCAAAGAACCAGATGCAGAGCCTGGGAACATTCTGTTTAAATCTCGACCATCAGGAAATTCTCTAGTCTGAATTAAATATCCGAAGATATTAAAAACAGGAATACAAATAATTGTTCCGTTTTTTGGCTTGTTAATTTTTTGATTTATAATTTCTCTAATGATGCCAACTCCATTGGTTTCATCTCCATGAATTCCTGCTAATAATAAAACGACAGGGCCCGGATTTGTAGATCGTTCTATAATTACAGGAACATTTACAGTAGTTCTTGTATGTAATTTTGCTACTTTTAAATCTAAAACAGTACGTTCTCCTTCAGGAATTTCTTTTCCTAAAAGAATAAAAGGTTTACTCGACATGAATCTCTAAATATCTAATAATTTCTTTGGCAATATTTTTACCTGTTGCAATTTCTATGCCTTCTAATCCAGGCGAAGAGTTTACTTCTAATACTAATGGTCCTTTAGAAGATTGTAACATATCTACACCAGCAACTCCTAAACCTAATGCTTTGGTTGCTTTTAAAGCTGTTTTTTCTTCTTCGTCTGTTAATTCTATTACAGTTGCATTTCCACCTCTATGAAGATTAGAACGGAATTCCCCTTCTTTTCCTTGACGTTTCATTGCTCCAATTACTTTTCCATCAACCACAAAAGCTCTAATGTCTGCACCACCAGCTTCTTTTATAAATTGTTGTGCGATAACTCTTGCTCCTAATCCGTTAAAAGCTTCTAAAACTGAAGTTGCAGCATTTTTTGTTTCTGCTAGAACAACTCCTAAACCTTGTGTGCCTTCTAATAATTTTAAAACTAATGGAGCACCACCAACCGATTCTACTACATGTTCTACGTCTTTTGTGTAATTTGTAAAAACTGTTTTTGGTAAACCAACACCAGCTCTAGCTAAAATTTGTAAACTACTTAATTTATCTCTAGATCTTGTTAATGCTTGTGAAGAAACAGATGTAAAAACCTTCATCATTTCAAACTGACGAATTACTGCAGTTCCATAAAATGTTACAGAAGCTCCAATACGTGGAATAATTGCATCGATATTTGTTATATACTCTCCTTTATAATGAATTTTTGGAGATTTTTTTTCGATTTCTATATTGCATTTTAAATGATCTACCACCATTACTTCATGTCCGCGTTTTTCTGCAGCTTCTACTAATCTACTTGTAGAGTACAATTTCGGATTTCTCGATAAAATTACAATTCTCATTTGTTTTTGTTTTTTAATTTGTGTGATAAATCTTTCTTAGCAGTATCTATCACAAATTTTTTATTTAAAAATTTTCTTCCAAGTAAAATAGGAAATTTCATGTCTTTACGCTCACTTAAAGTCAAGTAAATGGGATACGTTTTATTAAAAATTACAATTTCTGTAAGAACCATAAAACGCATTTCAGAAATTCCATTTGAACTTTTTACAATTTTAGAGGCATAATTTTTAAACTTAAATTCTTTATTATTATAAAATGGATGTTCTGGATCTAAAAGTGTAAATTGTATAAAAGGTTGACTATTTATAGAGATTTCCTTAATATTAGAACAATGTATGGAAGATGTATACGCACCAGAATCTACTTTCAAATCAATTTCTGAAAGTGATAATTCAGGAAAATCTGCCTTGTCTGAACGACCAATCGTAATTTTCATTTAAAAACTTTAATAGAATACAAAACTAATGATAGTTATTTTAATTATTAGTTAAATGAAATAATTTCTTACATTTTAAGTTAAAATAGTCTTTATTTAAAAGAGGGCATGATTTTTTCTCATATTTATGAAATAAATAATATATATATTTGATTAATATTAAAATTTGAAATTATGAAAAACGTTAAAATAATTTTTCTACTTTTTGTTGCAACATTCATAACTTCTTGTAGTTCTTCTGATGATGATAATTTAATATCAAACCTAACAGTTTCTGGAACTATAGACACAAACGCATTAATAAGTCTTAATGGAAACGATGCTACAGCATTGGTTTTTTTTAATGGTAAACCTGCTGCAACTTTTGTAACTGAAGCAGGAGTTGGAGATGAAGTTTCTTATAAAATTAATAGTTCTTCCGCCAATGTGGAAATTGTAATTATTGATTTTTTCTATACTTCTGGAAATAGAGAATTTTGGACAAATGGAATAGAAATTTTTGTTGATACAAAATCTACACCAACAGTTGCGGCTTTAAAAGTTAAAAGCGGAGTTGCAGGAGATGAAGTAAAATTTGGTTTTACTTTTGCTCTTAAAACAAACGGAGTATTAGATTTAAATACTACTTATATTGTAGATCCAAAGATTAAAATTAGATCATAAAATAATTATTAGTGAGAAATAAAATTTTTATAAAAAAAATACATCATTTAAAAACCTATTTAATAGTAGGTTTTTTTTGTATGTTTTATGGAACTATTTTTTCTCAAAACCAAAAAATAAGTGACAGTTTAAAAATAGAATTAAAAGAGAACAGTTACACCAAAATAGAAAAACTAAAAATTTTAGAAGACATTGCTTTTGAAGAAACAAATGCCGAAGAAATAATAATTTATAGTAATTTACTCATAAAAAATGCAAAAGAAATAGATTCCATAAGACTGGAATATTCTGGTTATTTTCAATTAGGAAATGCCTATAGATTAAAAAGTGATTTAAAACAAGCCCTAGAAAATTATTTTGTAGCTCTAAAAATTACTGTAGATATGCAAGCTATTCCTAAACAAGCAAAAGTTAAAATAGCGATTGCAGATGCATATTCTATAATGGGAGATAGTAAAAATGCTGTAAGTTATTATAGAAATAGTATCAATTTACTTAAAAATGAGAAAGAAGAATTTAGAATCGATTTAGCTTCTGCTCAATTAAATTTAGGTGACGAATATTTTAATCAGCAAAAATTAGATTCTGCTTTGTTTTATTTTAATGAATCTGGAAAACTTTTTAAAGCTGCAGATTATAAAATTGGCGAAGCTTATAACTTAGGGAATGTTGGTTTGGTTTATGCCGAAAAAGGTCAACATACAAAGGCCGAGAAAAACCTTAATGAAGCTATAAAGGTTTTAACGGAAAATGAAGATTATTATCCAATTTGTGTTTATTTAAATGCAATAGCAGATATTTATTATGATAAAAATGAAGTAAGAAAAGCATTACAATTTGCTAATAGAAGTTTAAAATTAGCAAAAGAATATGGTTTAAAAGAACAGATTAGAGATGGTTATTTAAAACTTTCTACTATTTATGAAAAGATTGGCCAGTATAAAAATTCTTTTAAATTGTATAAAAAACATATTTCCTATAGAGATAGTGTAAATAATATTACTGTTGTCCAGGAAGTTGCGAATGCAAAAACAAAATACGAAATTACTTTAGCGAAAGAAAAAGCAAAGTTTCAATTAGAGAAAAAACAAACGGAGGTAGATTTATTAAATCAAGAAAAGAAAACACAAAATAGTATTGCTACTGCTATTGGTTTGGCGCTTTTACTAATTATATTATTAGCTTTTTCTCTATATAAGAGAAATAAATATGTAGTAAAAACAGGTAAAATTATTCAAGAAGAAAAAAACAGATCGGATATTTTATTGCGCAATATTTTACCTGCAGAAACTGCAAAAGAGTTAAAAGAAAAAGGAAGTGTAAAAGCGAAAAAATTCGACTGTGTTTCTGTAATGTTTACAGATTTTAAAGGATTTACAGAGTTTTCTGAAAGCTTATCTCCAGAAGAATTGGTAAAAAGTATCGATTTCTACTTTTCTAAATTTGATGAAATTATTGAAAAATATGGTTTAGAAAAAATAAAAACTGTTGGAGATGCCTATATGTGTGCAGGAGGATTGCCTTTTCCAAGTGAAATTCATCCATATAAAATTGCATTAGCGGCATTAGAAATTATAGATTTTGTAAAAGAAACCAATAATATAAACGATAAAAAAACAGCTTTAGAAATTCGTGTTGGAATAAATACAGGATCTGTAGTGGCTGGAGTTGTTGGTACTAAAAAGTTTGCTTACGATATTTGGGGAGACACTGTAAATTTGGCAAGTAGAATGGAAAGTTCTGGTGAGGTTGGCCGAATTAATATTAGTGAAAGTACTTATAATATATTGTCGAAATATAAAGAATTAAAATTCGAGTTTAGAGGTAAAATTGAAGTGAAAGGAAAAGGGAAAGTAAAAATGTACTTTGTAGATAAAATTTCTTAAAAACCATTTTTTCTGATGATTTCCAACTCATCAAAAGTAAAAATATTATTGCTATAAAGGGCATGTAATTCGTCTGAAACTGTTGCGTTAAAAAGTATTAAATCGTCTGTATTTACTGTTAATTTTATGCCTTTATCAAATAACTTTCTAATAGGATGATTTTTAATATTAGAGACAGCTCCCAAAGAAATATTACTAGTCGGACAAATATTTAAACGAATATTTCTTTCCAAAATCAAATCCATTGTTTTTTCTGATTGCACAGCATTTATTCCATGTTGTAACTCATCTGGGTTTAATAAATTTATGGTTTCTTCAATAGATTTATAATTAGTAAATTCCCCAATATGAGCTTTTGTTTTTAGCTTATTTTTTTTGGCAATTTCAAATATTTCTTTAAATGGTCTCAAATTTTTATTAGCCTCTTTTCCATAAATATCAATACCGCTAAAAATGCCACTATTTATACATCTTTCTGTGTATAGAAAGACTTTGTCTATTGGTAAATCTTTGTTAATTCCAATATCTGGTTTAAAATCTATTTGAGATTTATATTTTTTTATTATTCTTTTTATTTCTTCAATTACATTATCTATAGAATCATCAAAAAAACGTGCTAAATTAACATCTACACTTGCTTCTAGAAGTGTAATATTATCTTCTATAGAGCTTTCTACTGCAATTTCCATAAAATTAACAACATCTTCTTTAGTAAGCATTATAAGATTCAAATGCCCATAAATAAAGTCAATCATTGCAGGTAAACCATCAAAATTTTTAGGAAAAGAAATCCTAGATTTTGGGTATTTTTCTAATATTTTTTTTTGAGAACCTCCTAAATGAAAATGATTATGAACATCTGCTTTTGGCAATTTTAAAAAAGAGTCTTTTGTGTAGTTCATAGTTAAATAAAACTATCTAAAATTTGCAATAGCAGCTTCTGCACAACGTTCTCCATCCATAGCAGCAGAAATAATTCCACCTGCATAACCTCCACCTTCGCCACAAGGAAATAAACCTTCTATTTCTGTATGTTCTAAATTTTCTTTTCTTGGAATATTTACAGGAGAAGATGTTCTGGATTCAACCCCTACAATATTTGCTTCATTTGTAAAATAACCATGCATTTTTTTTCCAAATTCAGGAAAACCTTTTCGTAATCTACTCCCAATAATTCTTGGTAAAAGAGAGTGTAGTGGAGCCGATTTTAAACCTGGTTGATACGAAGTTTCATTTAAATCTGATGAGATTTTTCCATCTACAAAATCTACCAATCTTTGTGCTGGAGCAGTTTGTGTTCTTCCGCCAGCAAAAAAAGCAATTTTTTCTAAATCTTTTTGAAATTCCAATCCTTTTAATTCACCAAATTTCTCGTATTTCTTAAAATCTTGCTTGATATCTAATTCAACAACAATTCCTGAGTTTGCAAATTTATTATTCCTTCTTGAAGGAGACATTCCATTCACAACAACTTCGCCATTTGTAGTTGCTGCAGGAACTATAAATCCTCCAGGACACATACAGAATGAATAAACACCTCTATTATTTACTTGATTTACCAAACTGTAAGCTGCAGCTGGCAATAATTCGTCTCTTTCGCCTGAACAATTATACTGAATTTGATCGATAATTTCTTGCGGATGTTCTACACGAACTCCCATTGCAAAAGACTTTGCTTTAATTGCAATTTCTTTTTTATGTAATAATTCATAAATATCTCTTGCTGAATGCCCTGTCGCTAAAATAACAGCATTTGCTGTTATTTCTTCTCCATTTTGAAGTTGAATTGCTTGTAGTTTATTATTTTTAACTACAAAATCGATAACTTTCGTTTCAAAATGAATTTCGCCACCAAATTTTAAAATGTTTTCACGAATATTTTGAATGATTTTTGGTAATTTATTGGTTCCAATATGTGGATGCGCATCTACCAAAATTTGTTCTGTTGCTCCATGGAAAACTAAGTTTTCGAAAATTCTACGAACATCTCCACGTTTTAAACTTCTAGTATATAATTTTCCATCAGAATAGGTTCCTGCTCCACCTTCTCCAAAACAATAATTGGAATCTTCATTTACAAAATGGTCTTGATTAATTGCTTTTAAATCTCTACGTCTGTCTTGTACATTTTTTCCTCTTTCTAAAACTACAGGTTTGTAACCTAATTCTATACAACGCAAAGCGGCATACATTCCTGCAGGACCAAAACCAATAATATGTACTTCTTTAGCTTTTGAAACATCTTTATATTCAAAAACATAATCCGATTTTTCTGGAATTTTTTCATTAATATAAACAGCAACTTTATAATTAAAGATGATGTCTTTTTTACGAGCATCAATAGATTTTCGCAAGATTTTAACTGCGGAAATCTCTTTTTTATCCACTCCTAATTGTTTAGAAGCTTTGTAGAGCAAAATATTTTCTTTACGTTCTTCTATTAAATTTACTCGAAGCTGAATTTCTTTAATCATTTGGCAAAAGTAATTAAATTAAAAATAGTTTTGTGTTAGAAATTTTAGAGGTTTTTTAAGTATTAGTTATGGTTCTGTGGATAATTTTAATTTCTTGAAAAGAAACTAAAAATATCCAATAAAATAAGAAAAATGGAGAATACATTAAGTTTTATAAATATTATTATAAAAGAAAAAAAAATCTTTTTCAATAAATGATTTTATATACTTCCAAAGTAATTACCAATTCCACTTAATATGCTTTGTACAGCATAAGAAGCTAAAATTAGTCCCATAACTTTACTTAAAACTGTAATTCCATAATTTCCAATTCTCTTTTGTAAATGATTTGCTGTTAAGAGAATTAAGCAAGTTATTCCAATAACAAGTAATACAATTCCAGTAGTTATAGCTTGTTGTTTAATTGTGTATATATGATTGTTTGTCATTAAAACTACAGCCATAATAGCTCCAGGGGAAGCAATTGAAGGAATAGCGATAGGAAATATTGTAACATGTTTATAATCTGTAATTCGACTTTTTTCCTGTTCAGGTTTACCATCTCCAAAAATCATAGTTAATGCAAACAAAAAAAGAATTACACCTCCAGAGATTTGAAATGCATCCAATGATACAGACATTCCTTCTAAAATTAATTGTCCAATTACAATAAAAAAAAGCAATATTAAAAAAGCCATTATAGATGCTCTTATAGCTATTTTCTTTTTGTAGACTAAATCAAATTCTTTGGTTGCCTCTAAATAAACTGGAATTGATCCAATTGGATCTATTACTGCAAAAACAAAAAATATTGTTGTTAAAATTTCTGCCATTATTTTATTCTTTTTGCATGCGTTGTAAAAGACAAACCTTGTTGCCCCATAGTCGAGGTCATTATTCCTTCGAATAAAGGTTCTGGACAATTTTTTGGTATTTTCCACTCTATAATAAAGTTTGAGCCTGTTCCTCCAGAAATATCGAGTTCATCAATAATAATCTCTGTAGTTTCCATTGGTGCTAAATATATTGGTGAGTCAAAATATTTTCTAACAGATTTCCCATGAGTGTCATAATATTCTGCTCTTAAAAGATAAATAGTGTCTAGTTCACTAGTGTTTCTCATACTTAACATAGATGTTAAGTTGTGAGTCCTGTGCTCTGTATTACTGTAAATTTGAGAGTAAATCGACAAATAAGATTTTCCAAATTCAAGCGAATCTTTTGATGTAATATTTACAGTTCGCTTAGACCAATTCTCGGAATTAATAGAACTAATCTCTTGTTTTTCTTTGCAACTAAAAAATAATATAATAATTATTATGCTTAAAAATTTTATTTTCATTTTAGTAGGTTTTATTTCAAAATGTGAGGATAACTTTAATTTAGCCTTTTTCGTAAGCTAAAACTCGAAGTTACTGAACCAAGTTCAGCACAAATAGCGAAGTTAAATTTTTATAAATTTATAAACAAGCAAAACTAGCTTTTGTAATTATTAAATCTGTTTATTTTTTAATGAATATTACAAACTAATTAATAGTACTTTTGCTAAGATAAAAAAAAATACGACCACATTAAAATAATTTTAATGTGGTCGTATTTTTTAAATTTAGTTTTCTATTAGATTCCTAGTTCAATATTAATTTTTCAGTAAACTTGTGGTTAGAATTATAAATTACCAAATTGTATATTCCAACTTTCGTATTTATTTTTAAAAGATTCTCACCTGGTTGTAAGGTTGCTTGACTCATTTTTTGACCTAATAAGTTATAAACAATTAATGTTGATGCCTCCCAGTTTATGGGAATATTTATAGATACCCCATCTTTCTTTGTTGATGGATTTGGATAAATTTCTGGTTTGCTTTTATCTTTAATTTTACTTACAGATAAAGGAGTAACTACGTTATTTGAAAGTGTAAACTGAGAAAAGGAATGTACATCTAACCCTGTTGTAAAAGAAATTTTAATATTTGTTCCATCTGAGCCAGATATAGCATCTCCTGTATCTAAAACAGTGCCCCAGCCACCAAAAGTATTGCTTTCTCTTTTATATAAATTATAATCACTTGCAACAGTATTTGTGAAATTTTCGTTGTCAGTAAAACTCATATTTGTTATCGGCGTAAAATTTTTATTTTGCCCATAATTATTAATAATATAATAAGATTTGAAATCTTGTAAATTATCTGGGAGTCCAATTGGATTTATAGTACTTTTAGAAACCCAAACATCTCCATTCGGAAGTTGTCCATTAGCAAAAGTCATTGAAACTCCTGTTGTACTAAAATCTTTTAGTCCCGCTGAATTTATATTTACTTTTTCACTTACTCCACTAAAAACAGGAGCAGAGGAATTAGTGTGGCTAGAGGCTGTGGATCCTAAATATGTTAACGGATTTGAGTTTTCTGTTTTATTTACAGAAATATTCCCTGTAGCTTCATTAAATTGATAATAAGCCACTAACCCTGTACGTATTGGATTTGAGGTATCGCTTTTTGTTAAATGTCTCCACTCTCTAATCTCATCTTTAGATAAAGGTCTGTTCCAAATACTAACCTCGTCTATTTCCATATTTGTATACCTAGAGGAATAACCATTCCCATAACGACCTAAGTTTATTTTTGAAAATACCTCGGATGAAATTGCTGTCTCTCTAATACTTTCTTCGCCATTCACATATATTTTTACATCTGTTCCATTACTTACTAATGCAACATGCGACCATTCGTCTGCAGGTGCTATTAAACCAGATGACCAGTACCAGATTGGGTGGTAGCCAATTGTATTGTTTCCAGAAACAAAATTTAGTCCAAATGGACTTCCAGATTGAGTCATAAAAATACCACTATAATCTTCTTGAATACCATTTGGCTTAATCCATGCCGAGAACGTGAATGAATTTTTATTCACATTTAAATTATCAATTAACAAGTGATCAGAATTAGTTGCACCAGAAAGTTTGGCAACATTGCCAGGAACTTTTTCTGGGGTTGCATCACCACATTGGCTAGCTACTTCTATAAAATTAGTTAAAGTTTGTGAACTAGTTCCTGTAGCGTCAGTTACAGTTAAAGTAACGCTATAAGTACCATCTGCGGCATTTTTATAAGAAACTTCTGGGTTTTCTAATGTAGAGGTTGATGGTGTTCCTCCTGGAAAACTCCAAGACCAAGTAGCTGAAGCATTTCTTACAACAGAATAATCTTTAAACTGAACCATTTCTATTGCAGGACAATTTACCTTAGAAGTACTAGCTGAAATTAAAGCGTTTACGGGACTTGTTTCGTATAAATCGTGAGTAAAAGCTCCACGAGATGTTCCAATTTTAAGTTTTCCTTGATTATAATTTATAAACATATTTCTTATGTCTGCCATAGGCAATCCATTTCCTAACAATTCCCAATTTTGCATTGTATTATTTCTGTAATAAATACCACCTTTACCACCAACATAAACACCACCATTGGAGCCTCTTTGAAAAACTATTTTTGTTAATGGAAATGTTGTAAGATTAGATTGTGTAATATTGGTGTAAGTTGCTCCGTAATCTATAGATTTTAATACTTTACATGCATTTTGAACTCCACTATAAGTTATCCAAACTTCGTTAGGGTTTTCATCTCCAACTGCAATATCGGATATATTTGTTTGGCCAGACGATTCTGTACTTGTAGGTGTAACGTCTTTCCAAGTAATTCCAGCATCTGCAGTATACCATAATTTATTATTTGTTAAACCAACAACAACATACATATGATCTGGGTTTTTCATTGAGATTTTTTCTCTAAAAACTTGATCGTTAAAGGTTTTTACAATTGAAATAGTATTACCATTATCTTCAGTTTTAATAAGTGAGTTTTTCCAAACTCCCAAATTAGGATTGTTCTGAGGATAAGTACCAGCATGATGCGTAATAATTGTATAGTAATTGTTTGGATGAAATTCAATATTATTAAAATAAGAGTAAATACCACCAACATCTAAAAAGTTAGATTGATTTTCAAGAGTGTGAACTCCAGTTCTAAAATATCTGTAATTACTATACCCTTGACTATAAATATATCTATCATCTAAAGGGTTTACATCTGTGTTACCTTGGTCTGCACCTGTACCATTATACCAATCGAAACCGTTACCAGACTCTTTAATCATTACTGGGCCATGGTTATTTCCAGAAGCAACGATATCAGTTTTAAAAGCACTACCAAATCCCCAAAGTTCGTGATTACTAATGCTATTTGTTACAGTTGGCATTGTGTTACCATCGTTTGTCGTAAGTGCAGATTCACCATCCGAACCAACTAAAATTTTGTTGCTAACCACATCTATAGAACGTATATCACTATGTGTTTCAGTAGCAGAATCCGTAAAAGTTACTCCATTGTCTGTAGAAATGTGAATTATTTTTTGGCTGTATGTACCGTAAACAATTTTATTATGATTGTTTCTGTCCATCGTTACATCTCCATGATGTTGTGTATTTTTACCTGTACCCGGAATCATATTAGTTCTAACATTTTCTTGAGCACCAGTAGTTGCATTTAGTTTATATAAATGAACTGCTTGATGTCCATACGCATTGGCTCCACTTCCTACAGCCACATAAATTGAATTAGTATCTGAAGTTGGAGTAAATATTTTTGCCCAACCCACAGATTGACCTGTTGCATTCGAAGCTAATGTTAAGGTTGAAGCTAAAGAAAATGAAGCTCCAGAATTGTTTGAACGATGCAATAAAACCTGGTTATTGTGGTTTGTACTAACAGAATAAACTACGTTAGTAGAATTTGCGCTCCATTCTATCATTTCACTATGTTCTGAGCTATCCCAAGTTTGATGATTTCTAAGACCTGTAATTACTGAATTCCAGGTAATTCCACCATCTGTAGTTCTATAAATTTTGTCTCCAATTCTAGCTATTACTGTATTTGGGTTTGAAGTTGAAACAGCAATGTCATAAAATTTACCTGAATAAGAAGAAGAAACCATTGTTGTTGGCAACCAATTTAAACCACCATCAATAGATTTAACAACTTGTTGATTACTAATTGCATATACTATTTGTGGATTTGAGATTGCAACATCTAAATCATTATAAGCAGCATCTGGTAGGTTTGAATCTACTAAAGTCCAATTTGTGCCTCCATCTACGGTCATCCATAAACCACCAGTTACAAATGATACAAACATTTTTTGACTGTTTGTAGGATCAATTCTATTTAGAAAAACATAACCACCATGGTTTCCTCTACCAGAATAACCTGTTTCTGCACTATTTACAGGTCCTAATAAAGTCCAAGTACCTATTAAATTTGTAGATGTTGTATTTACAGTGTTTAAGGGAGAATTATAGCTATTTGTTTCTAAAGTTGGTTCAGGTTGTACGTTTCCTTTTTTGTCTAAATAAAATAATCTTGTTTTTAACCAGCTTTCTCCTAGAGATCTTGGTTTACTTTTTTCCCATTGATGTTTACCGAAAAAAGTGTCGTATTGTTTTTTTATGTTGAAGTAATTAGCACCATCTTTCATGTTAGAAAACCAAGGCTGACTTTTATGATGAATTTCATAGTCTAAATCTTCTTTTTCTTTTTTAGTTTCTTGTGCAAAAGCGATTCCAGAAAATAATAACAGGAGTAGGGTAATTTTAAATTTCATGATTTAAATAGATTTTTTTTTTGATTAAGAGGATTTGTTTTTTTGATATAAAACGAAGTTAATAGCTATTTATAATATTTAATTAATCTCTTTATAAGTGTCTTACATCAACTAATAAGCGAATTTATAAGGAAAAATAGTAGGAAACAAATTTAACGAAGTATGCTTATGGCCTAATATTAACCGATGTTGTGCATATTTTATCATTTTATAAAAAAATGAATAAAAATGGATTTTAATCTATTATAAATATGTGTATTAAATTGGGGGGAGTTAAACCAGTTTAAATTTAATATGAAAAAAAGTACTATTATTTACTTCTTTTTATTCCAATTTGTAGCTTTTAATATTTTATGAAAAATTTCAGTATTTTCATAAATACCCGAAAAATCCTCTGAACCTGGTCCATAAGCAAATACAGGAATTAAAGTTGCGGAATGTCCTCCAGTAGAAAATGTACCAGTAATCTCATTATAGTCGCTATAAGTTTCACCTTTTTCATTTTTCTTTTTGGTTGAAGCTAGAGTAAAACCACCAGTTTCGTGGTCTGCAGTTACAATTACTAATGTATTACCATCTTTTTCTGCAAAATCTAATGCCTTTCCAATAGCATCATCAAAATCTATCAATTCAGAAATTAGGTAATCTGCGTCGTTATTATGGCCACCCCAATCTATTTGAGAACCTTCAACCATTAAGAAAAAGTTAGTTTTCTCTGCATCTTTATTTAAAAATTGTATTCCTAACTCTGTTGCTTTAGGTAAATAATCTCCACGCCCTTTTGCAGTTGGGGGCATTTGATTATCGGCTAATAAATACGCCATTTTAGAATTTCCTTTAATTTCTGAAAATTTATCTAGACCATTTGTATTTATGTTAAACCCTTTTGTTTTAATAGCTTCTAACAAGTTTTTTCCGTCTTTTCTATTGTTGAAGAATTTCAAACCACCTCCAGCAATAAAATCTACATCCGAAGCAACTAAATCTGTTGTAATTTCTTCATAGAAATTTCTACTTAAAACATGCGCATAAAAACTTGCAGGTGTTGCATGCTGAATGGATGAGGTTGAAATTAAACCTGTTTTAATATTTTGAAGAGATGCAATCTCTACAATTGTCTTAACTTTTGTAGAATCGTCTGCAACACCAATTGCGCCATTATACGTTTTTACTCCAGCAGAAAAAGCAGTTGCACCAGCAGCAGAATCTGTAATGTCTTGTCTGGAAGAAGAAGTTTTAATAAGCCCAATCGTATTAAAACGAGCGTAATTTGGTTTAGAATCTTTATAAAAAAATGCTGAAGATATTTGCGATAAACCTGTACCATCTGCAATTAATAAAATAACATTTTTAGGTTTTTTAGTTGCTGTCTCATTAACTTTAATTGACTTACAAGAGAATAAAATAGTTAATAGCGATAAGAAAAAAATACTTTTTAGTTTCATGGTGGTTTGTTTTATAATCAACAATAATTTATGGTGCTAATTTAGTGGAGTACAAGTTTACATACAAATTAGTTCAAACTGGATTTTATCATTCGGTTATTTCCAAAAAGGTCTTTTTTTAGCTCAATATCTATAAAACCTTTGTCTTTTAACATTTTTACAGTTTCTTTTCCTAAATATTGGTTGATTTCAAAAAATAATAATCCGTTTTTAGAGAGGTGTTGTTTTGCTAAATCTGCTATTTTTTTATAGAAAATTAATGGGTTTTCATCATCAACAAAAAGTGCAAGATGAGGCTCGTTTTCTAAAACATTATTGTTGATTTCTGCTTTTTCTAATTCACGAACATAGGGTGGGTTAGAAACAATAATATCGTATTGTTGAGGTAATTTTACAGCTTGTAAAATATCTAATTCAAAAAAATCAACTTCAACTTTATTTAAAATAGCATTTTGTTTCGCAATTTTTAAAGCTTCCGAAGATATATCAATCGCAGAAATTGCTACATTTTGTAAATTTTTAGCCAAAGAAATAGGAATACAACCAGTTCCTGTTCCAATATCTAAAATAGAAAGAGTATTGTTTTCGTTTTTAGTCGAAGTACAACTTTGAATTTTAAGTTTTAAATCTTGAACACAAAGAAGAATCCACTCCACTAATTCCTCTGTTTCTGGTCTTGGAATTAGCGTATTTCCATCAACATAAAAAGGCAAACCGTAAAATTCTGTTTTCCCAAAAATATATTGAATAGGTTCTTCGTTTTTTAATCTCTCAATAATTGTTTTAATTTCTGCAAAAATAGTATCATCAATTTTAAAATCGGGTTTTAAAACGGTATCAATTCTTTGTAGGCTTAGTTTTTCTTCAATAATAATTGAGAAAAAGGAATCTTTTTCTGTGTTGGGATACATAGAAGAAAGCTCTTCAGAAAAATAGATTTTAAATTCTTTAAGCGTCATAAGTTTTATAATAATGGACTAAAAAAACGACACAAACGTTCTAACGTTTTTTGAGTTTTAGAACGGTTTAAGAAAGTTTCTAAATCAATTTTATTGGCTAATTTTTTACGTTTGTCAAACTCTTCTCTGATTTCTGAAGTTACTTTTTTATCAAAAATAATAGCATTTAATTCATAGTTATGCTCAAAACTTCTGCAATCGAAATTTGTAGAACCTACAGAAGAAATTTCATCATCAATAAAAATGACTTTACTATGCGAAAAATCGTCTCTTAAATAGATGTTTACACCGGCTTTTATTAAATCTTCGAAATAAGAATACATACTATAAGTTGCAGTTTTAGAATCACCTTTTTTGGGTAATAATAAAGTGACTTCAACACCACTTAATGCAGCTATTTTAAAAGCTTCTAAAATTGAAAACGTAGGAATAAAATACGGATTCATTACACAAATACTTTTCTCTGCCAAGTTTATAAAACTAAGATATTGTTGCATTACCACAGATTGGTCGTAATCTGGTCCACTGGAAACAATATGTATTTTAGTATCTGATTCTATGGAACAAGATTCCATATATTCCGCTTTTTTACTTAAATCTTCTTCTGTTGCATAAAAATAATCTTTCATAAAAGATTTGTGCAAACTGCAAACTGCATCTCCTTCAATTTTTATATGTGCATCTTGCCAAATACCTAAAGGCGTATCTTCTGTTATATATTCGTCAGAAATATTTACACCTCCAGTAAACCCAATATTATTATCGATTACAGCGATTTTTCTATGATTTCTAAAATTTAAAGTAAATAAAAACGTTCCGAATTTTAAAGCCATTTCTGGGTAAATATGGCAACCAGCATCTTTCAATTCCTTTCTTACACTTTTACTTAAATAATAACTTCCAATTGCATCATATAAAATTCTTACTTCGACCTTTTCTTTTCTTTTTTGAAGTAGTAATTCTTTAATATCTGCAAAAATTTCTCCATTTTCGATGATGTAATATTGTAAATGAATAAAGTGTTTTGCGTTTTTAATTGCTTCAGAAAGTGATTCAAATGTCTCTTTTCCGTTTTTTAAAACGGTTACTTTATTCTTTGTGTCTAAAGGAATATTGGTGTTGTTATAAATTAAAGAAGATATTTTCTTTGCTTTTACAGAATCTAACACCTCTAAATGTCTTTCTTTTTTATCTTCGAAAGATTTTTTAATATAATTCTTACGTTTTTTGGTTTCTTTCAGTTCAAAAAATTTTAATTTTCTTCTGTTAATGCCAAACATCGTAAATGCAAAAACACCTATAAAGGGAAAGAAGAAAGTAATTAAAATCCAACTTAAAGATTTGGAAGGTTTTACGCCAAAATATAGAATATTGTAAAATGCCCAACCAAATAAAAGTAAATGAACTGCCAAAAGAACGTAATAAATAGTCATATTTTTTCTTTAAATTTTCTTAAGCATCCATACATTACACGAATAATGGCCAGTATTTCCCATTGGCTTTTCCAAATTTACAAAACCATTTCTTTTGTACAATTTAGTAGCGGCTTCCATATATGGCATGGTCTCTAGATAACAGCTTTCGAAACCTTTTTCTTTTGCGTTTTCTAAACATTTTGTAATTAATTTGCTTCCTAAACCAATACCTCTTGCAATGGGTAGAAAATACATTTTTTGAAGCTCACAAATATTTTCTTCACTATTATCTAATTGTGCAACTCCTGCTCCACCAACAACTTTATTATTGTGTTCGACTACGAAATAAGCACTTTTTTCTTTTTGGAAATTCTCGAACATATTATCGGTTGCTTTATCTTCGTAAGCAGTGCCAATTTTTGGAGCACCCATTTCTAAAATAGCACTTCTAATAACAGTGGCAAGTTGTGGGTTGTCTGTGGGTTTAATTTCTCTGATGAGAAAATCTTCAATTGTCATTTATTACCTTATTTTTGCAAGAGCAAGTTACCTATTTTTTTAGAATTTTAAGATGAAAAAACTACTATATTTTATAAGTTTAATTCTTTTATTAGTTGGATGTTCAGTAAAAAAAGAACCCATTTTTATAAAAGTTGATAATGTGAAAATTCTCAGTTTTGCTGGAGATACTATAAAGTTAAAAGCAGATGCTTTTTTTGAAAACCCTAACGATGTTAGTGGTAAAATTACAACCGAAGATATTAAGATTTTGGTTAATGAAGTTGAGGTGGCAGAAGTTTTTTCTGAGGAATTTAAAGTGCCAGCAAGAAATGAATTTTCAATTCCGTTAATGGCACATATTCCAACAAAAAACCTTTTAAATACAGGTAAAGGTGGTGCTTTAGGTGGTTTGTTAAATTCTTTAATTTCTAATAAAGTAAATGTAAGAATTAAAGGGAAATTAGAGTATATCGTTTTTGGGTTTACCAAAGAGTTTTTAATTGATAAAAAGCAAGAAATTAAATTTTAAACTGAATTTGTTTCAGTTTTTACTACAGTAAATTATATGGGCCACGAATTTTACATAAAACGTTGTTTGCAAATCGCCAAAAACGGAATTGGAACATCTCGTCCAAATCCTTCTGTTGGTGCTGTAATTGTTTTAAAGGATAAAATTATTGGAGAAGGTTTTACTTCTAGTTATGGAGGAAATCACGCAGAAGTAAATGCAATTAATTCCGTTAAAAACAAAAAGCTCTTAGAAAAAGCAATCATTTATGTGACTTTGGAACCTTGTTCGCATTTTGGAAAAACTCCACCTTGTGCAGATTTGTTGGTAAAATGGAATTTAAAACAAGTAGTAATTGGTTGTGTTGACTCAAATAGTTTGGTTTCAGGAAAAGGAATTTTCCGTTTACAAAAAGCAGGAATTAATGTAGTTGTTGGTGTTTTAGAAGAGGAGTGTAGAGCACATCACAAAAGATTTTTTACGGTTCAAGAAAAAAAGCGACCTTATATTATATTAAAATGGGCAGAAACGAAAGATGGTTTTGTTGCTCCAGAAACTAAGAACGAACAAAAACCTGTTTGGATTTCCAACAAATACTCTCAACAATTAGTCCATAAATTACGCAGTAAAGAACAGGCAATTTTAGTGGGCACAAATACAGTTTTGGCAGACAACCCAAAATTAAATGTTAGAAGTTGGTTTGGAGAAAATCCGATTCGAATTGTATTGGATAGGGAGTTAAGAATTCCCGAAAATGTGAATATTTTAGATGGAAGCGTAAAAACGATTGTTATTTGTAATGGAGGAAGTTTAAAGCGTGAAAATGGAAGAAAAAACATCTTTTTCGAAGAAATTAATTTCTCTAAAAACGTTGCTGAACAAATTTGTAAAGTACTCCAAAAGCACGACATTCAATCTTTAATTGTAGAAGGTGGTACCCAAACTTTACAAACATTTATTGATGAAAATTTATGGGACGAAGCCATGGTTTTTATTGGTGATAACAATTTCGGAAAAGGAATAAAAGCACCAAAGTTAAAAGGAAATAAAGTAAGCGAACAAAACATTAAAAACGATGTTTTAAAAATATATAAGAATGATTAAAAACATCATCTTCGATTTTGGAGATATTTTTATCAATTTAGATAAAATGGCGACTTTTAAAGCGATGGCTGAATTAGGGGTTTCAAATATTACAGAGGAAATGATGCAGATTTATCATCAATATGAAAAAGGGTTCATGTCCACTGAAGATTTTATAAAGTTTTTTCATAATAAATTTAATATCCCAAAAACCGATTTAGTAAATGCTTGGAATGCTGTTTTATTGGATTTTCCAAAAGAGAGATTGTCGTTTTTACAAGAATTATCTGCTAGCAAAAAATATCGATTATTTTTATTGAGTAACACCAACGATTTACATATAAAATGGGTTCAAAATAGTTTGGGAGTACAATTTTATAATGATTTTAAAAATGCTTTTGAGCAGTTTTATTTATCACACGAAATTAACTTTAGAAAGCCAGACACCAATATTTACGAGTTTGTTTTAAATGAAAATTCCTTAAAAGCAGAAGAAACCTTGTTTGTAGACGATTTGGAAGAAAACACAAATTCTGCAAGTCAATTAGGAATTCATACTTGGAATTTAACTCCAGGTGTGGATGATGTTACTGAGCTTTTCGAGAAAAATAAGCAACTATTATAATGTATTTATTACTCAGCATACTTTTTTCGACAGGTTTATTTGTTATTTTTAAATATTTTGGTATTTATAAAGTGGACGTTTTAAAAGCAATATTTGTTAATTATATTGTTGCTTTTTCCATGGGTTTCTTATTAGCAGAAAGAAAAATACCAATTACAGAAATTTATTTAGAACCTTGGTTTTCTGGTGCCTTGGTTTTAGGTGCTTTATTTATTGTAATTTTTTTTGTGATGGCAATGACTGCTCAGAAAAACGGAGTTTCAGTAACTTCTATTGCAGGGAAAATGTCTGTGGTTGTTCCTGTATTTTTTGGAATTATTTTATATAATGAGTCTGTTACTTTTTTAAAAATAGCAGGAATAATTATTGCTTTAGTGGCAGTTTATTTATCTTCTGTAAAAGAAGAAAAGTCAAATAAAAATGGAACTTTGTTATTCCCAATCTTGTTATTTATTGGATCTGGAACCATTGATACTTTGTTAAAATATATTCAAACAAATCATGTTGCAGACCAAGATATTTCTATTTTTTCTGGAAGTTTATTTGGAATCGCAGCTTTCTTTGGTTTTCTAATTTTAACTTTTAAAGGCATAAAAAAAAGAGAACCTTTTGGGATGAAAAATATAGTGGCAGGAATTGTTTTGGGAGTTCCAAATTATTTTTCAATTATATTTTTAATAAAAGCTTTGCAAGATAAAAACTTCGAAAGTTCTGTGTTGTTTACAGTTAATAATGTAGGAATTGTAATTTTATCAACTTTAGTAGGTTTGTTTATATTTAAAGAAAAATTCAGCTTTAAAAATAAAATAGGAGTTGCACTTGCTGTTTTGGGAATTGTTTTGGTGACTGTTGCTTAGTGCTTCAAAGTTCAAGTTAAACTGGTTAAACGACTATCTATATTTATAAATCTTATTATTTTTAAGAATTCACGTAATTAAAATGAAAGAAGACGCATATAAAACTATCGAAAAACCATCTGAAGAAACCCTTTTTAAAGAAAAAGGAAGTAAGTTTTTTGGCTATGCCTTTCCTGTTTTTACAGAAGATGATGTAAAAGAATGCATAGAAGAATTAAAGAAAAAACACCATTCTGCTCGTCATTTTTGTTATGCGTACCAAATAGGAATCGAGAAAATACAATATAGAGCAAATGACGATGGCGAACCCAATAATTCTGCAGGTTTGCCTATTTATGGACAAATTCAATCTTTTGAAGTCACTAATATTTTAATTGTTTCTGTACGTTATTTTGGCGGAACAAAGTTGGGAGTTGGTGGTTTGATTTCAGCATATAAAACTTCTGCGCAATTTGCTTTAGAAGCTTCAGAAATTGTAGAAAAAACAATTGACGTCCATTATCAATTAAAATTCAATTACGATTTAATGAATCCTGTAATGAGAATTGTCAAAGAGAAAAATATTGATATTATCAATCAGAAATTAGAAATGGATTGTGAATACACAATTTCTGTAAGAAAAAATGATGCAGAAGCGATTTTCAATATTTTTGACAATCTATATAAAGTGGAAGTGAAGGAGTTGGAGTAAAGCTTGTGTAATTACTATTTTATATAGAGATATTTTCTAAAACCCCAAACTTTCTAATAAATAATCAGGGCATCTTGTTGGTTTCATCGTTTTAGAATTTATAAAAGCCAAAACCGAGTTTCCTGTACAAACAATTTCATCATTTTGGTTTTTAATTTCATAATCAAATTCAATCTTAACCATTGGCTTTTTTTTAAGGAAAGTTGTAATTGTTAAAACATCGTCATACAATGCAGATTTTATAAAATTACATTTTAATGAAATAACTGGTAGCATTATTCCACTGTTTTCCATATATTTGTATGTAACTCCTAGATTACGAAGCCATTCCGTTCTTCCTAATTCGAAAAATTGAGCATAATTTCCGTGATAAACCACGCCCATTTGATCTGTTTCCGAATAACGAACTCTGGTTTTTGTTGATGAATTTTTCAATACTTTTAGACAATTAAGTTTTGAGCATTTTACGTAAAAAATAATTAATAATCAATAGCATTTTGATTTTTTTATACTGAATTTTATTCACACTTTTGTAAAGCCTTAGAAAAAGGGGGATTTCTACCCTTTTAAATAATTATTAATTAAAGAAACTACTTTACCTAGAATGACTGTAAATGCTGACTCTGTTTGGAACGAATGCTTATCTTTTATAAAAGATAATATAAAACCTCAGGCGTACAAGACATGGTTCGAACCTATAAAACCGGTGAAACTATCTGGAGAAGCATTAACCATACAAGTTCCTAGTAAATTTTTTTATGAATGGTTAGAAGAGCATTACATTAAATTATTGCGTGTTGCATTAGTTAGGCAGTTAGGAAACGATGCAAAACTAATTTACGATGTAAAAATGGAAAATAACTATAGCAGTAATAGACCGCAAATAGTTAAAATTCCTAGTTCTAATAGAGATCCATTAAAACCTCAAAAAGTTACAGTTCCTTTAGAATCTAATAAACGAGAATTAAGAAATCCATTTGTAATTCCAGGTTTACAGAAAGTAAAAATAGAATCTCAACTAAATCCTAATTACAACTTTGTTAATTTTATTGAAGGAGATTCTAATAGATTAGCACGTTCTGCAGGAATGGCAGTTGCCAACAAACCTGGAGGAACATCTTTTAATCCATTATTAATTTATGGTGGAGTTGGTTTAGGAAAAACGCATTTATCGCACGCAATTGGTGTAGATATTAAAGACAAATATCCAGACAAAACTGTTTTATATATTTCTTCGGAAAAATTTACACAACAATTTATAGATTCTGTAAAGTCGAACACCAGAAACGATTTTATTCATTTCTATCAAATGATAGATGTTTTAATTATCGATGATGTTCAGTTTTTATCAGGTAAAGCAGGTACACAAGATGTATTCTTCCATATTTTTAACCATTTACACCAAAATGGAAAGCAAGTAATTTTAACTTCAGACAAAGCACCTGTAGATATGCAAGATATCGAACAGCGTTTGTTATCTCGTTTTAAATGGGGATTGTCTGCAGAATTACAAGCACCAGATTACGAAACAAGAATTTCTATCTTACAAAATAAATTGTATAGAGATGGTGTGGAAATGCCAGAAGAAATTGTAGAATATATTGCCAAGAACATTAAATCGAATGTTAGAGAATTAGAAGGCGTAATTATTTCGATGATTGCCCAAGCTTCTTTTAACAGAAGAGAATTCTCTTTAGAATTGGCAAAACAAATTGTAGATAAATTTGTAAAAAATACTAAAAAAGAAGTTTCTATAGATTACATTCAAAAAGAAGTATCTAAATATTTCGATATGGATGTTGCTACTTTGCAATCGAAAACACGTAAACGTCATATTGTGCAAGCAAGACAGTTAGCAATGTTTTTTGCAAAAAGATTAACCAAAACTTCATTGGCAAGTATTGGAAATCAAATTGGGCAAAGAGATCATGCAACTGTTTTGCATGCTTGTAAAACTGTGGATAATCTAACAGAAACGGATAAACAATTTAGAAAATACGTAGACGACTTAACTAAGAAGTTAACGTTCTAAATTTCGATTTTAAAAATCAATTTTTTTAATTTTATTTTAATGAAAAAAGTACTTATGGTTTGCTTAGGGAACATTTGTCGTTCGCCATTAGCACAAGGTATTTTGCAGTCTAAAGTAAATTCAGAGGCAATTTTTGTAGATTCTGCTGGAACAGCAGCTTATCATGTTGGCAATCTTGCAGATGAACGTTCTATAGATGTTGCACATAAATATGGAATAGATATTACAAACCAAAGAGCTAGAAAATTTGTAGTAAAAGATTTCGATACTTTTGATGTTATTTATGCAATGGATGCTAGTAATTACGATAATATTCTCTCATTAGCAAGAAATAACGAAGATGAGCAAAAAGTAAAAATGATATTAAACGAATTGCAACCAAACGAAAATAATTCAGTTCCAGATCCATATTATGGAGGAAACCAAGGTTTCGAAAATGTTTTTAAAATGTTAAACGAAGCTTGTGAAATTATAGCTAAAAAATATTACATTTAATTTTTAATCATATTTTTCAGTTTAAATCTAGGTTAAAACATTTTTTATTTCTGTAAATTCGTGAAATCGTAATTCAAAACAACACCCCCAAAAACTACAATAATGATTGGTAAACTCTATTTAATTCCCACAACTTTAGGAGATACAGCAGAGCCTTTAGAGGTAATGCCATTATCTGTAAAAAAAGTAATCGAACAAATAGATTTTTATATTGTAGAAAACGAAAAATCTGCAAGAAGATTTATTAAAAAAATTTCTCCGAAAAAATCGCAACCAAGTTTACATATTATGTTGTTAGATAAATATGCAGAGGAATTAGAAACAACTAAATATTTAGATGTTTGTAAAGAGGGTATAAATGTTGGTTTACTTTCGGAAGCAGGA
This sequence comes from Polaribacter haliotis, assembly GCF_014784055.1. Lineage (NCBI taxonomy): Bacteria > Pseudomonadati > Bacteroidota > Flavobacteriia > Flavobacteriales > Flavobacteriaceae > Polaribacter > Polaribacter haliotis. Next base: position 3,731,284 of record NZ_CP061813.1, read on the forward strand.
GTTCCTGCAATTGCAGATCCTGGAGCAAGTATTGTAAAATTGGCGCACGAAAATAACATTCAAGTTGTTCCTTTAGTAGGACCTTCTTCAATACTAATGGCGATGATGAGTTCTGGTATGAATGGGCAAAATTTTGCTTTTAACGGATATATTCCTATTGATAAAGGCGAAAGAAAAAGAGTAATAAAAGATTTAGAAAAGCTTTCTAAAGAAAAAAATCAGTCTCAAATATTTATTGAAACACCTTATAGAAACGAGAAAATGTTTGCAGATTTAAAAGCAACATTGGCACCAACTACAAATTTATGCATTGCTGCAGATATTACACTGCCAACAGAATATATAAAAACAATGTCTATTCAAAATTGGAAACGTCACACACCAGATTTGCATAAGAAACCTGCTATTTTTATCATTCAGAAGTAGATTAGTTTGTCATTCCAATGAAAACAGGAATCCCTAGAAAGTATTTAGATAATAAAAATACTTTTATACTCTCGCTTTTTTATCGGCAATAATATTAGAAACATTATACCCTTCGAACTTTTTTAAATAAGATTGTATAGTTGCTCCATAAGCATCTGAAAAACACTCAGTTCCTCCACTTCTTAAGAATTTTTTTACATTTCCAGCGCCACTTAAATGTGCCGCTGCTAAAATTCCAGATTCTGTAATTTTAATACCATTTATGGTTTTTCCAACCGAGCGTTTAATGTCTTTTCTTAAAATCCATTTGTTTACCTTACACAAAGCAACAAATGCTTTTTCTTGTAGTTCAGGGTTATTTAAAAAGTGTTGTGTGTTATAAATTCTAAAACGCTCTAAAGTGGTGCGTCCAAATTGGTATTTTCCTAAATATCCTAAAGTATTAACAACTCTGTATTTTCCTTGCGACTCTTTAAAAGCAACAGCTTCTTTAAACGCCATAAAGTCTTTTGGAAGGTATAGAAGGGAATTATCTATAAGCTTTGGAAAAGCAATTATTCTTGTCTTGGAGATTTCTTTTGTTGAAACCTTTTTATTATCAATAGTTGTTGCACTGATAAAAATTAAAACAATACCGAATAAAATGAATTTATTTTTGATAAAAAATATATTTCTGTTTTGCGAGCGCAAATTTACGACATAAAGTTTAATGTAATGATTATCAATATGTTAAAATTTATTAAAAATACAGATAATGAAATTTAACTTGACCTTTGGTGTTAATTTCTAGAGTTGGAGCAGGTATTTTTATGAAATTAACAACAGAAAAGACCGATTTTAAGAATTTCGAATTTGTATTGATTTTTGTTAAATCTAAGTCTAAACTCAAGTAAAATTGTCTGTAAGGATCTTGTGGGAAAGGGTTTGATGGTTTTGTTTCTCCATATAACATGCCATCTGCACCATAACCAAAAGCAACATTTAACCATTTAGGAAACGAACTTTCCTTGTTAAAAGACCAAATATTCGCAGAAAGCCAATAAGTTTGTCCATTATAATCTTTTAAAGCCTGTTGTAAATAATTTTTGCCTAATGTATTTGGGCGTTGTTTTGCGAATTCAGTTTGATTGAAGGAATATTTTACGGTTATTCGTTGTTCTTTCCAAAGTAATTCTTGACCAATTAATAAACCAGTTCCTGCTGCATTTGCCAAAATATCACCAGCAGAAGCACCCCATTCTTTCGAGAAGCCATCTAAAATTTCTACGGCTGTAAGAAAAGTAAAGCCATAAGTAGCACCGTAAATAAGCTGGTTTTTCTTAGAAACACCAGCCCAATCTAAAACTTCCATTCCTACTTTACCAACATAATAAGAAGTCATAAAATGACCGATTTTGTCCATTTGTTTCCATTCTGCATTATCGTTTGTAAAATGAAAGCTAGAACGTTCGTAGTCTTTATACCAAAGTTCGTTTAATGCCAATAAAGAACCACCAGCCAATAAACTTTCAGTAATAATTACTGTATTTCTTCTTTGTTTATTTAAAGTGTCAGATTTTTTAAAAAAAGAGGAGTTTTGAGAAAACCCGATAATAGAGTAGAAGAGTAATGCAAGGCAAAGACAATACTTTTTAATTTTAAAAATCATGCTGTTAGTTCTCTACTAATTTAAAAATTCTATTATGCTCAAAACCTTTGTCTGTTTTATCTGGCTGAAGTACAAAATTATTTTTTTCTAATAACGCAATTGAAGGTGCATTATCTTTATGAGTAAAAGCTTCAATTGTTTTTAAATCTAAACTTTTAAATCCGAATTTTAAAACTTCTTTTAGAGCTTCACTCATAAAGCCTTTTTGTTGAAATGTTGGTTTTAATTTATAACCAATTTCTGCAAAACTATCTTTTAAGGAAATTCTGTGCAAAACTATACTTCCAATTACTTCGTTTTTATAATGAATCAACCAAAAAATTCGATTCTCTTCTTTATAAAGTTTGTCGCAAATATTTATAAAATCTTTCGCCTCTTCTATATTTTTAACTCTTTTAGTAGCAACAAATTTATTTATTTCTTCACAAGAACGTAAATCGAAAACAGCTTTTGTATCATTAAAATTAGCCTTACGTAATAAAAGTCTTTCTGTTTTTAATTCAGGAAAAATCGTAAAGTTAAATTTCATAATTGAATATTTTAATATGACTGAAAACTGAGACTGAGGACAGCCTACTGAAGACTAACCCTTTTATCTACACTCCAAGCTTGTGGTTTGTCATTAAATAAAACTTTAGTTTTCGCCCAAACAGATTTAAAAAGCTCGGAATTTCTATAATTTTCTAAATCTTGCTCATTTTCCCAATAAGAATAAGTAAAAAAGATTTCAGGATTTGTTTTATCTTGATATAATTCTAATAATTTACAACCACTCGAATTTCTAATAAATTCTTTTTTATGTTCAAAAATAGCTGAAAATTTAGCAATGTATTTTGAGTGAAAACTCATTTTTACAATTCTTACAAACATAAAATTATTTTAAGATAAAGGAGAAAAATCGGGTTTAGAATCATTTATAAATTCAATAATTACTGAATCTCTATATTCTAGACCTAAAAGAGAAGACGCACCACCAACAGTATCTAGATTGCTTCTATAAATTGCAATTTCTAAAAAACCAGCAGTATTAAAAATGGCTAACTTTTGCCCATCAAATTGATGACTTTTATGTGAGTTTTTGCCAGTTATTTCGTTGTATTTTGTAAAAATTGTATTAAAAGAATAACGTCTAGCTGTTGCTTTAAAAGCTCTTCCTTTGCCAATATCATTAAACATTTTTTTACTGATATTCGTAATTACATTTCCATAATTATCAATATAAATAACACCTCCAATAATTTGATTTTGAGCTTGATTTACTTTTGGTTGAATTTCAACCAATTTTTTAAACTCTGTAATTTCTCTACCAATTACAGTTAAATTTCCACCTCTGGCTATAAAACAAGCTACTTGAACAAAAACATCTAAAACAGGAAAACTACTTTCAATTCGATCGTGAATATTTATCTCTACAATTTTTGTTGGATTTATTTCTGAAGCAATCATAGAAATTAAGCCATTATCTGGACAAACAAAAAAATGCCCATCTAATTCTAAGGCAATATGTTTATTGTCTTCACTTAATTCCGAATCTACCCCAATAATATGTATAGTTCCTTTAGGAAAACTTTTATAAGAATTTTTTAAAATATAGGCAGTTTCTGTAATGTTAAAAGGTGTTATTTCGTGAGTTATATCTACGATTTTAGCATCCTCTAATTCAGAATAAATAGCCCCTTTTACAGCACCCACAAAGTGGTCTTTGGTTCCAAAATCTGTAGTTAAAGTAATTAGAGACATTAAAATTAGGCTGTTAATTAATTGTGTAAAAGTTGTTAACTATTTAACGCAAATCTAATCATTTTAGCAATTTTATTCGCTATTTTTAGTTGAAATAAAATTGTTATCAACATATAAAAAATAAACATTTGAACGAACGCATTATAGAATTAACAGAAATTAATCCTGGAGAATTTTTTGGAGCTCAAAATAGCACTATAGAACAGCTTAAAAGGTATTTTCCAAAAATTAAAATTGTAGCACGTGGTTCCAAAATGAAAATTTTTGGAGAATCGGATCTTTTAGATGAATTCGAAATTCGAATCGAAAGATTAATTAAATATTATAATAGATATAATAAGTTAGACGAAAATAGTATTGAACGTATTTTAACTTCTTCTGGAAATGATGAAAAAAATGCAGCTTCAAAAAAAGCGAAAGACGTTTTAGTGCATGGAGTTAGTGGAAGATTGATAAAGCCACAAACTGAAAACCAGCGTAAAATGGTTACGTTAATGGATAAAAATGATATGCTATTTGCAGTTGGACCTGCAGGAACTGGGAAAACCTATACTGCAGTTGCTTTGGCTGTAAAAGCGTTGAAAGAAAAAGAAGTTCGTAGAATTATTTTAACAAGACCAGCTGTAGAATCTGGAGAAAATTTAGGATTTCTACCTGGAGATTTAAAAGAAAAATTAGATCCTTACATGCAACCTTTATATGATGCCTTAAGAGATATGATTCCTCATGAACGTTTAGAATCTCATTTGGAAAAAGGCGTAATTCAAATTGCACCTTTAGCATTTATGCGTGGTAGAACTTTAGACAATGCGTTTGTAATTTTAGATGAAGCTCAAAATACGACTCACAATCAAATGAAAATGTTTTTAACTAGAATGGGTAAAAGCGCTAAGTTTATTATTACTGGAGATCCTGGGCAAATAGACTTACCAAGAAAACAAGTTTCTGGTTTAAAAGAATCTCTATTAGCTTTAAAAGATATCGATGGAATTGCACAAGTTTATTTAGATGATAAAGATGTTGTTAGACATAAATTAGTAAGAAAAATAATATCAGCATATAAAAGTATAGAAACAGAATGATAAAAATCGAAAAAGAGAAATTAGGGTTACAAGATTATTTTTACATCGGTTACTTATACCTAATTATTTTAGGAATTGTTAGTGATGCAATTTTCTATGGCATTTTCGGTGTTTCTTATTTGAATTATACCACAATTTTAGATGCCTTAATTTCCCCTATAAGTTTATTAGCAAATAATTGGATTTTATCTATTGCATTAATATTAATGTTTGGTTTATTGTATTTATACGTAACAAAATGGTCTTTAGTTATTTATAGGAAATTGAAAGTAAAGAAATTGTATCAGAAAATATATAATATCGAAAAAATGGATTTGAGATACAAGCAATTACAAGAGAAAAAAAACTTGTTACCTGGTTTAATGTTTCTTTTTTTTCTATTATTTATTTCTATGAGAACAGGAATGGGAATTGGTATGAAACATAAATTTAAAAGTAAAGAAATTATACCAAATTACACATTAGTTTTTAAAGATAACGAAAGGTTAGATGTTCGAAAAATAGGACAGAATTCTGCTTATTTTTTCTATTTTATTCCTGGCGAAACAGAAATAACTGCAACACCAATTACAGATAATTTAAAGCAAATAAAACGTTTGAAGAAGAACAAAAAATGAGTAAAAAAATAGTTGCAATTTTAGGTTTGTTAGTTTGTTTTATTGGATTTTTTATTCAATTTTTTGAAAGTAGAGAATCTAATTTAATTCCAGAATTTTTAAAAGGAACTGGCTTGTACTTTTTAATTATTGGGGCCTCTTTTTCATACCTATATTCTTTAAAGAGAAATCAAAAAAAAGAAAAGTAAAATCACTATTTTTGCAACAACAAACAACACAACAATTAAAATGAATACAATTAACGAAACGAATTTTAAGTTTCCGAATCAAAAATCTGTTTACAAAGGAAAAGTAAGAGAGGTTTATAATATTAATAACGAACTTTTGGTAATGATTGCCACAGACAGACTGTCTGCTTTCGATGTTATTTTACCAAAACAAATTCCTTTTAAGGGACAAATATTAAACCAGATTGCAACCAAAATGATGAATGATACTGCAGATGTTGTTCCTAATTGGTTAATTGCAAATCCAGATGAGAATGTAGCAGTTGGGCATTTATGTGAACCTTTTAAAGTAGAAATGGTAATTCGTGGTTATTTATCGGGTCATGCAGCTCGTGAGTACAAATTAGGAAAAAGAATTTTGTGTGGCGTTGAAATGCCTGAAGGTTTAAAAGAAAATGACAAATTTCCAAAACCAATAATTACACCATCAACAAAAGCAGAAAATGGAGAACATGATGAAGATATTTCTCGTGAAGACATTTTAGCAAATAAAATTGTATCTGAAGAAGATTATGTAGTTTTAGAAGATTACACAAGAAAGTTGTTTCAAAGAGGAACAGAAATAGCTGCAAAAAGAGGACTTATTTTAGTAGATACTAAATACGAATTCGGAAAAACAAAAGATGGTAAAATTGTTTTAATTGATGAAATTCATACACCAGATTCTTCAAGATATTTTTATGCTGAAGGATATCAAGAAAGACAAAATAAAGGCGAATCTCAAAAACAATTATCGAAAGAATTTGTAAGACAATGGTTAATTGAAAATGGTTTTCAAGGAAAAGACAATCAGCAAATACCTGAAATGTCTGATGAAAAAATTACAGAAATTTCAAATAGATATATAGAATTATACGAACAAATTACTGGAGAAACTTTTGTAAAAGCTTCCACAGAAAATGTCTTAAATAGAATAGAGAAGAATGTAATTTCTTTTTTATCAAACTAAAAACAAACAATAATGATTATAGAACCAAGAACAAGAGGCTTTATCTGTTTAACTTCACATCCAACAGGTTGTGAACAAAACGTAAAAAATCAAATAGAATATGTAAAATCGAAAGGAGAAATTGAAGGCGCTAAAAAAGTGTTGGTAATTGGTTCTTCCACAGGTTTTGGTTTGGCATCTAGAATTACAAGTGCTTTTGGGTCTGATGCAGCAACAATTGGTGTATTTTTCGATAAACCTTCTACAGAAGGAAGACCAGGTTCACCAGGATATTACAATACTGCTGCTTTCGAAAAAGAAGCACATAAAGCAGGTTTATATGCAAAAAGCATCAATGGAGATGCATTTTCTAACGAAATAAAACAACAAGTTGTAGACTTAATCAAAAAAGATTTAGGTCAAGTAGATTTGGTAATTTATAGTTTGGCTTCACCAGTAAGAACGCATCCAGATTCTGGAAAAAGATTTAAGTCTGTTTTAAAACCAATTGGAGAGGTTTTTACAAATAAAACAGTAGATTTTCATACAGGAAATGTGTCGGAAATTTCAATAAATCCTGCAGAAGGAGAAGATATTGAAAACACAGTTACTGTAATGGGAGGAGAAGATTGGAAAATGTGGATGGATGCTTTAAAAGCCGAAAACTTACTTTCTGAAGGCGCAACCACAGTTGCCTATTCTTATATTGGCCCAGATGTTACCAAACCAGTTTACAGAAATGGAACAATTGGTGCAGCAAAAGATCATTTAGAAGCAACTGCATTTGAAATTACTGACGAGTTAAAATCGATAGGTGGAAAAGCATATGTATCCGTAAATAAGGCCTTAGTAACACAAGCAAGCTCTGCAATTCCAGTAATTCCTTTATATATTTCTTTGTTATATAAAGTAATGAAAGAAAAAGGAATTCACGAAGGTTGTATAGAGCAAATTCAGCGTTTGTACAGCGAAAGATTATATACAGGTGAAGAAATTCCTTTAGACGAAAAAGGAAGAATTAGAATCGACGATTGGGAAATGTATGAAGATGTGCAGGAAGAAGTTATGGAACTTTGGAAAACTGCAACTACCGAAAATTTATCAGAAATTGGAGACTTAGAAGGATATAGTAACGATTTTTATAATTTATTCGGTTTTAAAGTTCCTGGAGTAGATTATGATAAAGATGTAAATGAAATGGTAGCAATGCCAAGTGAAAAATAAATAGAATTGACAAAAAAAATAATATTCTTCTTCATTCTTTTTCTTTTTTGTAGAGCACTTTTTGCTCAGGAAAAGAAAGAGAATAAAGTTGTTGTAAAAGTACTCAGTTTTAATATTCTTCATGGAGCAACAACGAATGGAAGTTTCGATTTAGATATTATTGCAAACGTTATTAAAAAAGCAGATGCAGATTTTGTCTCGCTACAAGAAGTAGATTTTAAAACAAATAGAGCCAAAAAGTATGATTTACCAACAGAGTTGGGATATCGTACTAAAATGGCTTCTGTTTTTGGAAGAGCTATGTATTATGATGGAGGAGAATATGGAGAAGGAATTCTCTCTAAATCTTCTTTTTTGTCTACAAGAAATGTAGCTTTACCATATTCAAAAGGTAATGAACCAAGAGCTGCTTTGGAAGTAACAACAGTTTTAAAAACTGGTGATACAATTTCGTTTATTGGAACCCATTTAGATCATTTAAAAGAAGATACAGATAGAGTTTTACAAGCAAAAGCGATTAATAAAGCATTTGCAAACAACAAATATCCAACAATATTATCTGGAGATTTAAATGATACTCCAAATAGTAATGCCATTAATATTTTAGAATCTTATTGGAAAGCTTCATACATGAAGAAAAATACATTATTAACTTTTCCTTCAAACAAACCAGTTGAAAAGATAGATTATGTACTATTTTATCCAAGAAATAAGTGGAAAGTAGTTTTTAGAGAAACAATTTGCGATACAATAGCTTCTGACCATTGTGCATATTTAGTTACTTTAGAATTAGTTAAATAACTTTATGAAAACTGTAACCATAAAACAATTAAAAGACGAAGTTGCTCATAAAACTGCAGATGAGTTAAAAGAGTTGTGTTTGCAATTGGCGAGGTTTAAAAAAGAAAATAAAGAATTATTGGGCTATTTATTATTTGAGTCTCATAATGAAGAAATGTATATAGACTCTATTAAGGAGGAAGTAGATACCTTATTTGAAGAAATAAATACCAAGAATTATTTTTATATTAGAAAAGGTGCTCGAAAAATTTTAACGTTTATAAAAAAACACATTCGTTATTCTAAAAAGAAAGAAACAGAAGTAGAATTATTACTGTATTTCTGTAAGAAAATGAAAGCATTTAGGCCTTCTATAAAAAGAAGCACACGTTTGCAGAGTATTTTTGGAACTCAGGTTAAAATGATTAAAAGAATAATCGACAAATTACACGAAGACCTACAATACGATTATCAATTAGAATTAGACGAATTGTTAGAAAATGACTAAAGAAAGACCAGTTATAAGTGGGTTAATAAATGAAGGAACTTCAGAAATAGAGTTGTTTCAAAATAAAACTTTACGTACCATTATTAAGATGCAACATGTTTTGTTAATCGATTCTTTTAAACATTACCTTCAAAAAAGAAAAATTGATTTTGTTGTTTTATCAGAACAAAAAAAGAGAAGTAGAATTTCGAGTGTTTTTAAAACTGATAATAATTACAAAAACATCAATTTAGGCTTTATTATAGGACATTTTTCCAAAGATGAATTTGATTTCTACACTATTAATTCATCAGAAATTAATAGAAGAATTTTACAAATAATTGCACAAAGAATTAGAGATAGTATTACTGAAATATTATAAAAAAAGTCGCTACATTAAAATGTAACGACTTCTATCAATCAACCAAAATCTTCTTATTTAGAAAATTATACTTTAAAGTATAAAATCACAGCTAGAAGCCAGCTGTTAAACAATTTTTTTACACAACAAATTTAAGATATAAAATTTATTTTTTGTTTAATAAAATGTTAAAATTATTAAACAATAGAAATTAAAATTAAAAATAACCTCAATTGTTTTGAGGTTATTTCTTTTATATTTTGTTTAAAAATTATTTTTTTTCTAAAAGTTGTTTTTGTTTTAATAATTTTTTTTGATAGCTTCCTTGTACTACATCTACAATAATTAAAATTGCCAATACAAAGTAAAAAGTTGTTTTACTCATTGGTACAATTTCGTTCCCAAATAATTTTAAATGTGCTAAATGCCCACCTTCAGTAACCAACATTATCCCAACAATAAAAAGTATAAATAAACCTAAAACTTCGTACATTCTATTTTTAGATAAGAAAACTGAAATTTTATCAGCCATAAAAAGCATTAGTAATCCACTAATTACAATAGCAATAGCCATAATAATAAAAGCAGTAGTCGTATTTTCAATTTCACTTGTTAAACCAATTGCTGCTAAAATAGAATCGAAAGAAAAAACTAAATTCATTAAAACAATACTAAAAATAACTGCTTTAGAAGATTTAGATCCTTTATCGATAGCCATTTCAGAAACTTCAAGTCCTTTAGTAGAAATCATGTGCCAGATTTCTTTAATTGCTGTATATATAATAAAACCACCACCTAATAAAACAATAATACTATGTCCATTAAAAGCGAAACTAACTATATCTTCAACTTTTGCTGTTAAAAATGAAAAAGGTTCTTGAAAATAATCGATAATAGAAACCAATAAAAATAATAAAACAATTCTTAAAATAATGGCGATTAGAATTCCATTTTTTCTAACTTTTTTCTGGTCAACTACTGGGGCTTTTTTAGATTCTAACGAAATGTATAATAAATTATCAAAACCTAAAACGGCTTGTAACATAACTAACATTAAAAGTGTAAATATATTTTCTAACATTTTTTTATTTTTTTATTAATGCCTTCAAAGATATTTGGAATGAATTAGATGTGCAAATAGAAGTCTTTATTAATTCCCTTTTTTAAGGTGTTTTTAAAGTAGGAAGTTTCTGCCTTAGTTTTCAGTTCCAGTTTTCAGTTACTAAACTTTGCTTTTTTTTTGATAAAAAAATAAACATACAAAGCGCAACCATCTGTAAAATCGGTGAAATTTGTGTCAAAAAAACGTATTTAAATAATATCAACTTAAAACAAATACTTAATCAAAATACGAACACTTACAAAAGCAATCAAAATTGCAGTGGCTTTTTTAAGCTGAATAGGAGTAAAATAGGTATTGCTAAGTCTGCTTCCAATTTGTCCGCCAATAAAAACAGTAATTAATAAGATGGAAGTCAGGTTCCAATCAATATAAAAATCTGGATTCGAATATTGCCCCAATAAACCAGCAACTGAATTTACTAAAATAAAAAAACTTGCAGTTGCCGCTATTTTTTTAGGAGTATCCCAATTTGTAAGGTGTAAAAGAGGAGCTAAAAAAATTCCACCACCAATTCCAACCATTCCAGATATAAAACCTATTATTCCACCAAAACTGGCATTTTTTATTAAACTTTGTTTTTTTACCTTTTCTTCTGAAGAAATAATTCTCTTAGAAATCCACATCGTTATTGCTGCAAAAAGAAGCGTAATTCCTAAAAGAATAAAGAAGAATTGCTTACTAATTTCTATAAACCCACCTAAATAAGCCAAAGGAATACTCGTTAAAACAAGTGGAGAAATTTTTTTAAAATCAATTTTTTTTTGTTGATAAAACAAAAACACGTTTCCAAAAACAACAACAATATTACAAAGAAGTGCAGTAGCTCTTATTTGTGTAAATACAACTCCTGTTAGCGCAAAAATCGCTAAATAGCTAGATCCACCACCAAAACCTACAGAAGAATATAATATTGCGACTGTAAAAAAAAGCAGAATAATATACCCATTTGCTAAAATAGTTTCTATAATCATCCGTAAATTTATTCCTAACAAATATAATTTATATAAAGAGAGATGTTTATTTTTTAGAAAAAAAAATCGAATTAGTAAAAAGCCATCAATTCTATGTTTTAAATTATTTATTAAATGAGTTAAGAACTATAATTATAATTAAAGCATAGAAGCATTTAAAATATAGTAAGATAAATAATTATATTGCAAAATATTAACTAAACCAATTATAATATGTCAATTAAAAAAGAGAAAAGATATTGGAAAAAGAATCTAAAGTACTTAGTTATATTATTAACTATTTGGTTTTTAGTTTCATTTGTTTTTGGAATTCTTTTGGTGGACGAATTAAACACGATAAGGTTTGGTGGTTTTAAGCTCGGTTTTTGGTTTGCGCAACAAGGTTCTATTTACGTTTTTGTGATACTCATTTTTGTTTATATAAGATTAATGAATAAGTTAGATAAAGAATTTGGATATAATAATTAATTAAAAAAAAGTATATTATGAGTATTCAAGTTTGGACATGGATTTTAGTAGGAATAACATTTACACTTTACATTGGAATTGCAATTTGGTCGAGAGCAGGTTCTACAAAAGAGTTTTATGTAGCAGGAGGTGGTGTTTCACCATTAGCAAATGGTTTGGCAACTGCTGCAGATTGGATGTCAGCCGCATCTTTTATATCTATGGCTGGTTTAATTTCTTTTAACGGTTATGATGGCTCAGTTTATTTAATGGGCTGGACTGGTGGTTATGTTCTACTAGCATTACTATTAGCACCATATTTAAGGAAATTTGGAAAATTTACAGTTCCAGATTTTATAGGAGATCGCTATTATTCTAATGTCGCAAGAAGTGTAGCTGTATTTTGTGCGCTTTTAGTTTCATTTACCTACGTTGCTGGTCAAATGCGTGGTGTAGGTTTAGTTTTTTCTCGTTTTTTAGAAGTAGATATTAATACAGGTGTAATTATAGGGATGATAATAGTTCTTTTTTATGCAGTTTTAGGAGGAATGAAAGGAATAACTTATACACAAGTTGCACAATATTGTGTGTTGATTTTTGCTTTTATGGTTCCTGCAATTTTTATTTCTATTCAAATGACAGGAAATCCTATTCCACAATTAGGTTTTGGTGGTATGGACGAAAATGGAGTTTATTTATTAGATAAATTAGATGGTTTGCACAAAGAATTAGGTTTTGCAGCATATACATCTGGAAGCAAATCTACCTTAGATGTATTTTTAATTACAGCAGCTTTAATGTTTGGAACAGCTGGTTTACCCCATGTAATTGTACGTTTTTTTACAGTTAAAAAAGTTGCGGATGCAAGAAAGTCTGCAGGGTGGGCATTATTATTAATTGCAGTTTTGTATACAGCAGCTCCAGCAATTTCTGTGTTTTCTAGAACAAATTTAATTGAAACAGTAAGTAATAAAGAATATGCTAATTTACCAGAATGGTTTACAAACTGGGAAAAAACAGGTTTAATTACTTTTGATGATAAAAATAAAGACGGTAAAGTTCAATATTTGGCAGATGTTTCTAAAAATGAGTTAATAGTTGATAAAGATATAATGGTTTTGGCTAACCCAGAAATTGCAGGTTTACCGAATTGGGTAATTGCTTTAGTAGCTGCAGGAGCTTTAGCAGCAGCTTTATCTACAGCAGCAGGTTTGTTATTAGTAATATCTGCATCAGTTTCTCATGATTTAATAAAGAAAATGATTAACCCTAATATTACAGAAAAAGGAGAGTTAATCGCAGCAAGATTAGCGGCAGTAGTTGCAGTTTGTGTTGCAGGTTATTTCGGGATTAATCCACCAGATTTTGTGGCAGCCACAGTAGCTTTAGCTTTTGGTTTAGCAGCAGCTTCTTTTTTTCCAGCAATTATTTTAGGAATTTTTAGTAAAAGAATAAATAAAGAAGGTGCCATAACAGGTATGGTTGTAGGTATCTTATTAATGCTTTTTTATATGATGAAATTCAAATTCGATTGGTTTGGAGGAGGAACAAAAGAAAACTGGTGGTTTGGTGTTTCACCAGAAGGTTTTGGTACAATTGCTATGTTTGCAAACTTTATAATTGCCATCTTAATTTCTAGAATAACACCAGCACCTCCACAAAATGTTCAAGAAATAGTCGAAAATATAAGAATTCCAAGTGGAGCAGGAGAGGCAACACATTAATTAAATCAAAGTATTTTGTTTTTTTGTCGTAGAATTAATGTTGTAGGTAGAAAAAATGATATAGTAATTTTTATTTTTTATAATTTTCAACAACTTAAAAAAGCACTTAAAATTGACCATTTTACCCCCTAAAAAAGAAAAATAAATATATATTTTTAAAGTCTCTTAAAAAATAAACCGAATTATGAGTAATTACCATATTAAACATTTAGAAGAATATTATCAAGTTTATAGAAAATCGATTCGTGAACCCGAAAACTTTTGGGAAGAAGTTGCAGAGGAGCATTTTTTATGGCGTAAAAAATGGGATAAAGTTTTAGAATGGGATTTCTCGAAACCAGAAATTAAATGGTTCGAAGGTGCAAAACTAAATATTACAGAAAATTGTATAGATAGGCATTTGGCAACTCGTGGAGATAAAACAGCCATTTTATTTGAGCCAAATGATCCAAAAGAACCAGCAGAGCATATCACATATAAACAATTGCATAAAAGAGTAAATCAGTTTGCAAATGTTTTAAAAGAAAATGGAGTTAAAAAAGGAGACAGAGTATGTATTTACGTTCCTATGATTCCAGAACTGGCAATTTCACTTTTGGCTTGTGCTAGAATTGGAGCGATTCATTCTGTAGTTTTTGCAGGATTTTCTTCCACAGCATTATCCACGAGAATAAATGATTCCGATTGCAAAATAGTAATAACTGCAGATGGTTCTTACAGAGGAAAAAAAACAATCGACTTAAAAGGAATTGTAGATGAAGCTTTAGAAAGTTGTGCAGGTGTTAAAACCGTTTTAGTTGCAAAAAGAATAAATTCGGATATTCATATGGAAGAAGGTCGTGACAAATGGTTGCAACCACTTTTAGACGAAGCTTCCACAGAATGTACAGCAGAAGTAATGGATGCAGAAGATCCGTTATTTATTTTATACACTTCTGGTTCTACAGGAAAGCCAAAAGGAATGGTTCATACAACAGGTGGTTATATGGTTTACACAGCTTATACCTTTAAAAATGCTTTTCAATATACAGAAAACGATGTGTATTGGTGTACTGCAGATATTGGATGGATTACAGGACATTCCTATATTGTTTACGGCCCATTAGCAAATGGAGCAACCACTGTTTTATTTGAAGGTGTTCCAAGTTATCCTGATTTTGGAAGATTTTGGGATATTGTAGAAAAGCACAAAATCAATCAATTTTATACAGCACCAACAGCAATTAGAGCTTTGGCAAAACAAGGAACAGAATTGGTAGATAAATACGATTTATCTTCTTTAAAAGTTTTAGGTTCTGTTGGAGAACCCATAAACGAAGAGGCTTGGCATTGGTATAATGATAATGTAGGGAAAAAGAAAAGTCCGATTATAGATTCTTGGTGGCAAACTGAAACTGGTGGAATTATGATTACTCCAATTCCTTATGTTACCCCAACAAAACCTACCTACGCAACTTTACCTTTTATAGGAATTCAACCTGCTTTAATGGACGAAAATGGAGACGAATTAAAAGGAAACCAAGTAGAAGGAAGATTGTGTATTAAATTTCCTTGGCCAAGTATTGCTAGAACTATTTGGGGAAATCACCAACGTTATAAAGAAACCTATTTTTCTGCATTCGATAATATGTATTTTACTGGTGATGGAGCATTAAGAGATGAAGTTGGGTATTACAGAATTACAGGTAGAGTAGATGATGTAATTATTGTTTCTGGCCATAATTTAGGAACAGCACCAATTGAAGATGCAATAAATGAGCATCCTGCAGTTGCAGAAAGTGCCATTGTTGGTTTTCCACACGATGTTAAAGGAAGTGCTTTGTATGGTTATGTAATTTTGAAAGATGCTGGGGAAAGCAGAAACCACGATAATTTAAGAAAAGAAATCAATCAAATTATTACAGAACATATTGGGCCGATTGCAAAGTTAGATAAAATTCAATTTTCGGAAGGATTACCAAAAACACGTTCTGGGAAAATTATGAGACGTATTTTACGTAAAATAGCTTCCAATGAAATGGATAATTTAGGAGATACAAGTACATTGTTAAACCCAGAAGTGGTTCAAAATATTATAGATAATCGAATGTAAATACAATTAATATAATAATTAGACCTGTTAAGTTTTAAAAACCTGACAGGTCTTTTTAGTTATTGTAACTTTGTAAATATGTCATGCTACTCTCTAATGGCATATAAATTGACAATTAGAAGTAAATTACATTCTTAACATATTTTATGCAACAATTTAAAGAGTCTAAAAAAGATAAAAAGAAACCCAATGTTTCTATGGGTAAAGCTTTTAAAACGATTATTTGGCCAAGAAGAAATTTAGTTTTTATAGGCTTAGTTTTAATTGTTATAAAAAGTTTGGCAGGTTTAATTTTACCTTGGCAAAGCAAAATTTTGTTAGACGAGGTTGTTCCAAATAAAGATTTTAAACAATTATACACATTAATAGGAATTGTTTTGGTTGCCATTTTGGTGCAAGCAATAACCTCTTTTTTATTAACCAGAATATTAAGTGTACAAGCACAATATTTAATATCCGAATTAAGAGCACAAGTACAGAAAAAAGTGTTGTCTCTGCCAATTAGTTTTTTCGACAATACAAAATCTGGTGCATTAGTTTCTAGAATTATGAGCGATGTAGAAGGCGTAAGAAACTTAATTGGTACAGGTTTAGTACAATTAGTTGGAGGGTCAATAACAGCTATAATTTCTTTAGTTATATTAATAAACTTAAATCCATGGATGACTTTATTCGTCTTTTTACCCATTTCAATTTTCGGAATTGTAGCACTAAAAGCATTCAAATTTATACGTCCCATTTTTAGAACTCGTGGTAAAATTAATGCAGAAGTAAAAGGAAGATTAACAGAAACCTTAGCAGGAGTTCGAGTAATAAAAGCATTTAATGCAGAAGAACAAGAAAATACAGTTTTCGAAAAAGGCGTAGATAAATTATTTCAGAATGTAAAAAAGAGTTTAACAGCAACTGCTTTAATGACGAGTTCTTCTACTTTTTTAATTGGAGTAGCGACTACAGGAATTATGGGAATTGGAGGTTATTATATGATTCAAGGAGAAATGACGGCTGGAGAATTTTTGTTTTTCACATTAATACTTGGTTTTATGATTGCACCAATAGTACAAATGAGCAACATTGGTAGTCAGTTAACAGAAGCTTTGGCAGGTTTAGATAGAACAGAAGAATTAATGAATATGGCTGCAGAAGAAGATGACGAAAACAGAACCATCTCTCTAAAAGATGTAAAAGGAGAAATTATTTTTAACGATGTTTCTTTCGCTTATGAAGAAGGTAAAGAGGTTTTAAATAATATTAGTTTTCAAGTGCCTTCTGGCTCTGTAACTGCGTTGGTTGGGAGTTCTGGTTCAGGAAAATCGACTATTGCAGGTTTATCTGCAACATTTTTAAAGCCAAAATCTGGTAAAGTTACTATCGATAATAACGATATGTCTAAAGTAAAACTTTCCAGCTACAGAAAGAATTTAGGTGTAGTTTTACAAGACGAATTTTTGTTCGAAGGAACCATTAGAGAAAACATTCTATTTCCAAGACCAAATGCCACAGAAAAAGAATTGCAAAATGCTGTAAAAGCCGCTTATGTAAACGAATTTGCAGACAGATTTGATGATGGGTTAGATACTTTAATTGGAGAAAGAGGTGTAAAACTATCTGGCGGACAAAGACAACGTTTGGCAATTGCAAGAGCTATTTTGGCAAACCCAAAAATCATAATTTTAGACGAAGCAACGTCGAGTTTAGATACAGAAAGTGAAGCTTTAATTCAAAAAAGTTTATCAGAATTAATAAAAGACAGAACCACCATTGTAATTGCCCACAGATTGAGTACCATCAAGCAAGCAGACCAAATTTTAGTCATAGAAGCTGGGAATATCGTAGAAAGAGGAACACATAACGAACTGATAAAATTAGAAGGAAGATATTTCGATTTGTACACCTACCAAGCGAAAATATAATTTTATAACTTTGGTTTTTTGGGCGTTTTAACGGGCTTTTCGCTACAATCTTTTGCCAGAAAAAGGCAAAAGGATTTCCACTGCAATCCCTAACGCGCATACTCAATCCTTAAAAAATGAATAAATTTTCTTAATAATAAATTCATTGTATTTTTGTAATTATCAAATTTTAAAATCGACTTTATCAAAAAATAAAATCAAACTAAAAAATGAAAAAAATAATTTTATTACTAATTATTGCAGTAACAGTTTCTTGTAAAAATGAATCAAAAAAAGAAACTAAAAAAGTAAAAAATGTTGAGGTTAAAAAAGAAAATTTCCCAACAGAATTAGGAAAAGTTTTTGAAAAACACGGTGGAATTGATACTTGGAGAAAAGCTCAGGTTTTGTCTTTTAATAAAGGAGAAGAAGTTCATACAGCAGATTTACATTCAAGAAAAACAGTAGTGAATTCACCAACATATTCTTTAGGTTTCGATGGTAAAGAAGTTTGGTTAGATGAAGAGGTAAAAGGTTCTTATAAAGGAAACCCAACTTTTTATTATAATTTATATTTCTACTTTTATGCAATGCCTTTTGTCTTGGCAGATGATGGAATTATTTATGATAAAGTAGACGATTTAGTTTTTGAAGGAACAAATTATCCTGGTTTTAAAATTTCTTACAAATCTAATGTTGGTACTTCACCAGATGATAATTACATAGTGTATTACAACCCTAAAACGTATCAAATGGAATGGTTAGCATATACAGTTACGTTTAAGTCTAAAGAGCCAAGTGAAAAGTTCAATATTATAAAATACAATTCTTGGGAAAACGTAAACGGATTACTTTTACCAAAAGCAATTACTTGGTATAAAAAAGATGAAAACGGAATTCCAATAGAACCTGCAAAACCGGCAACAGAATTTACATTGCCATTAATTAGCCAAGGTAAATTAGCAGATTCGTTTTTTGAAAATCCAGTAAAATAAGTGTTTAGAAAACTGTGTCAATTTACAGTTTGTTAAATTATTTTAAAAGTGAAGTAATTTTCTCATAAACAGAAACATAATATTCATGAAACCTCGGAAGCAAAACGTTTTCGAGGTTTTTTGTGTTCTTTAAAACCGCCAAATCGAATAATTGTAAACCAGCAACTTCCTCAATTTGCATGGTTAAACTCTCTACAGGAACTTTTAATTCCGCAATAAAAACATGATGATGTTCATTGTCTTGAATTCCGTTAGCATGAGAAACTTGATGAATTCTTGTGCCAATTTTAACCAACTCTTTTTCTTGTAATTCAAGTCCAATTTCTTCAAAAACTTCTCTCTTTGCTGACGATAAAATAGATTCTCCAGCACTAATATGTCCTGCCACAGAAATATCCCACAAACCAGGAAATACTTTTTTTGTTAACGCTCTTTTTTGAAGCAGTATTTTCTTGTTCGAAGTAAAAAGCCAAATATGCACAGTTGCATGAAACCAACCGTTTTTATGAGCTTCCGATTTTAATGCTGTTTTTCCTGTTTGTTTTCCTTCAGGAGTTAAAATATCTATAAGTTCATCCATTCTATAAACAAGCTATAATACAATCTGTTAATTTATTAAAATCTTCTTTTGTATTGTATAAATGACATGAAATACGAATATAATTTCCTCTAAAAGAAATAAAGATATTTTCTTCTTTCAGTTTTGTCTTTAGTTGTTCAATATCTAATTGTTTTGGTAATTCAACTCCGAATAAATGATGTGTTCTAAAATTATCTTCTTCAATAAAACAACCAATTTCTTTTAGTTTTAAAACGGCATCAAAAGTAATTTCTTTACAATATTCTTGTATCGATTTAGGTGCCCATTCAATAACTTGTTTTAAAGCTTCAATTTGCATTTTAATGTAAATAAAACTTGCGTGTTCTCCAGCAGAATATCTATTTGCTAAAGGTTTGTATTTAGTTTGGTAAGAAGTTAAACCACTCATATTTTCGCTGTTTAAACGATTAGACCAATTTTCTTCTAACGGATTTCCATTATCGAAATATTCGCCAAAATATGCGTAACCACAACCATAAGGTCCAAAAAGCCATTTGTAACCTGCGCAAATTAATGCATCTGGGTTTATTTCTTTAACTGAAAATGGTAACGCACCAACAGACTGACTTCCATCAATAATTAATAATGCATTATGTTCTGTAGCTTTTTTTCTGATGGATTTCAAATCAAACAAAGTTCCATTTGCCCAATAAATGTTGCCTAAAGTAACAACAGCTGTTTTATTAGAAATTGAATTTAGAATTGCTTCATTCCATTTTTCTCCTCTGTTTTTAGTTGTTTTTGGCATCGAAACAATAGTTAGTTTCGCATTAAATTTATTTGCCAACTTTTCCCAAACGTAATAATTACTTGGAAACTGACCTTCAACTAAAAGAATCTCATCACCTTTATTTAATGTAATATTATTTGCAACAGTTGCCAAACCATAAGAAGCAGAAGGTATGTTTGCTATTCTATTATAATCGTTAACACTAATTAGTTTTGCAAACAGTTTTTTTACTTCTTTTACAGGTTCAAAATAACTATTTCCAGTAATTTTAAAAGGATTGCTCTTTTCTAAAACACCTTCAATTCCTGCTTGTTCAACGGTTTTAAAAGAGGGTGATTGACTAGCAATATTTAAATAAGTGATTTCTTCTGGAATACTAAAAAGAAGTTTTTGGTTTGGTAAAGTCATATTTTTTAAAATGAAAAAGCGCACAATAATTTGTGCGCTTTAAAATTAATGTTTTTATTTATTAATCAAAATAAGAAAAAGTTTCTCCGTCTTTAATTTTTAACAACGTTTCATAAATCATTTTAATAACATTTTCAACATCATCTCTATGCACCATTTCTACTGTCGTGTGCATATAACGTAGAGGCAAAGAAATTAAAGCAGAAGCAACACCACCATTGCTATAAGCAAAAGCATCTGTATCTGTTCCTGTTGCTCTAGATAATGCAGAACGCTGAAAAGGAATCTTTTTTTCTTCGGCAGTTTCTGTAATTAAATCACGTAATTTTTGTTGTACAGCAGGTGCATAAGCAACAACAGGCCCTTTACCAATTTCTAAAAGTCCGGCTTTTTTCTCCTCAATCATTGGAGTTGTAGTATCGTGAGTAACATCTGTTACAATTGCTACATTTGGTTTTATTGTTTGAGTAATCATTTCTGCTCCACGTAAACCAATTTCTTCTTGCACAGAATTTGTTATGTACAATCCAAAAGGTAATTCTTTTTTGTTTTCTTTTAATAAACGAGCAACTTCAGCAATCATAAAACCACCCATTCTATTGTCTAATGCTCTACAAACAAACTTATCTCCGTTTAAAATATGAAATTCATCTGGGTACGTAATTACGCAACCAACATGAATTCCTAAAGCTTCTACTTCTTTTTTTGTTGCACAACCAGTATCAATAAAAATGTTGTCTGGTTTTGGTGCTTCTTCTTTAGATTTATCTCTTGTATGTATAGCTGGCCAACCAAAAACACCTTTTACAATTCCGTTTTTTGTGTGAATATTTACAATTTTACTTGGTGCAATTTGATGATCTGAACCACCATTTCTAATCACGTAAATTAATCCGTTTTCAGAAATATAATTTACATACCAAGAAATTTCGTCTGCATGTCCTTCAATAACTACTTTATATTTTGCATCAGGATTTATTACACCAACAGCAGAACCATACGTATCTGTAATAAATTCGTCTACATAAGGTTTTAGATACTCCATCCAGATTTTTTGACCTTCCCATTCGTAACCAGTTGGAGCTGCATTGTTTAAGTATTTTTCTAAAAATGTAAGTGATTCTTTATTTAAAATTGATTTTTTTGCCATTATTTATATATTTATAAAAGTTGATATATTCTTGATGAATGTAAAAATAAAGCGAATTTTTATGATTTGCATTAAAATAATCATAAAAAAGTGTAACAAAAGTGCTTACTTTTACACTAACCATCAAAGTTAAAAAGCCAAAAGCCAATCATATGAAATTAGTAATAAAAAACTTAACAAAGACATATAAAAACGGAGTGAAAGCAATAGATAACCTAAGCATCGAAATTGGTACAGGAATGTTTGGTTTATTAGGGCCAAATGGAGCAGGAAAATCTTCTTTAATGCGAACAATTGCCACTTTGCAAAGTCCAGATTCAGGTTCAATTACTTTTGGAGATATTAATGTATTAGAAGACAATATGTCTTTGAGAAAAATACTAGGTTATTTGCCACAATCTTTTGGTGTATACCCAAAAATGTCTGCAGAAGATTTGTTAGATTATTTCGCAACTTTAAAAGGTGTTTCTAACAAAGAAGAGAGAAAAACCATTGTAAGAGAAGTTTTAGAAATTACGAACTTATATGATGTTAGAAGAAAACACGTTGCTGGCTATTCTGGAGGAATGAAACAACGTTTTGGAATTGCACAACTTCTATTAAATAACCCAAAATTAATTATCGTTGATGAACCAACTGCAGGTTTAGACCCTGCTGAAAGACATAAGTTTTTAAATGTTTTAAGGGAAGTTGGTAGTAATTGTACCATTATATTTTCTACTCATATTGTAGAAGATGTTAAAGAACTCTGTAATGAAATGGCTGTTTTAAATGGAGGTAAAATCTTAAAACATACTACACCACAAAAAGCAACAAAAGAATTGGATGGTACTATTTGGACGAAAGTAATTGATAAAGAAAATTTAGAGGAAAACATGAAGTTGTATAATGTACTTTCTAGAAATTTTAATCCAGATAATACTTTAAATATAAGAGTACATGCTCTAGAAAAACCTTCAGAGGAATTTATTGCTTCAGAACCACAATTAGATGATGTTTATTTTATTGCTTTAAAACAAGATGAGCCAGCCTTGGTTTAATTTTAAAAGTTTTTAGATATTAAATAAATAAACAGTTACACAATTACACCTTTCATATGTTTTCAACAATATTTAAACAAGAACTAAAATACTGGTTTAATAAGCCATTACTTTATATTTTTATAGCTATATTTCTTTTAATATCATTTTTTATTGCATCTGCTTCTGCAGGAATTTTCGACAATATAAGTGGCACAATGGGTTCATCTAGAATTGTAAATTCACCCATACAAATTATTGGAATTTTTAATGAACTGACAATTTTAATTCTTTTTTTATTTCCTGCGATAATTGGGGTTTCTATTTATAGAGATTTTAAAAGTGAAATGCATACCATTTTATTTTCATATCCATTTACCAAAGCAAATTATTTGTTTGCAAAGTTTTTTAGCGGAGTTGTTGCGGTTTCTGCTATTGTATTGGTAATTGCCTTGGGACTTTTTATAGGCTTTCGTTTTCCAGGTACAAATTCAGATTTGATAGAAAGTTTTAGTTTTATTTCTTATATTAAAGCTTACTTAATATTTGTTTTACCTAATATTTTATTTTTTGGTGCAGTTGTTTTTGCAGTAGTTACATTTACTAGAAGTATTGGTGCAGGTTTTATTTCTGTAATAATTTTACTTTTTTTTGGTTTTGGAATAAGTAGTATACTTTCCGAACCAGAACAAGTTAATTTGTTGGCAATTTTAGATCCTTTTGGATTTTCGGCTATAGATAAGTATACCAAATATTGGACGATGTCTGAACAAAATGCATTACAAATACCAATTAAAGAATACATTATTTATAATAGATTGTTTTGGTTGGCAATAACATCTTTAGTGTTTGGTTTGGTGTATAAATATTTTAAATTTAATCAAAATGCCCTTACCATTTCCTTTAGAAAAACAAAAGGAGAACGCGTTACCAAAACAAATTTTAGTGGTGTCACTAAAATAGAGTTAACCAAAGTATCTTATAATTATTCTTTTCTTCAAAATTTAAAAACAACTTGGAAACTTTCTAATTTAGAGTTTAAATATATTTTTAAGAGTTTACCTTTTATCTGTATTTTAATTGTAGGTGTTTTGCTTTTAGTAGGTTCTTTATTTTTTGTAGGCGAAATTTTCGGCACCAAAACATTGCCTGTAACTTGGCAAATGTTGTCTGGTGGAAATACATTTACATTAATTATAAATTTATGTACATTTTTGTATTCTGGTATGTTGGTACAAAGAGCTAGAACAGCAAAAATTAATTATTTGGTAGATAGCACACCCATACCAAACTGGACGTTGCTTTTTTCTAAATTAATTGCGCTTTTAAAAATGCAATTAGTCTTATTATCTGTAATTATGGTTGCAGGTGTTTTGTTTCAAACTTATAAAGGTTTTTATGATTATGAAATAATGCATTATATAAAAGAATTATTTGGTTTAAAGTTCTTAAATTATGTTGTTTGGGCTTTATTGTCCATCTTTATACAAACACTATTTAAAAACCAATATTTAGGCTTTTTTGTATTGCTAATTATATCTATTGCAATGCCATTATTAGGTTTAGTGGGTGTAGAGTTAGCAGTCTTTAAATACAATGAAGGTCCAGGTTTTAGTTATTCCGATATGAATGGTTATGGTTCTGGATTATCTAGATATTTATGGTACAAAGTCTATTGGGTTTTAGGAGGAACTGTACTTATTGTTTTAAGTGTTTTGATGTGGGTAAGAGGTTTACCAAATAATTTTGTAGAAAGAATTTATATTGCAAAAAAGAGATTTAAAGTGCCTCAGAAAATAGCATTCTTTACTTTTTTAATTACTTTTTTAAGTTTAGGATTTACAATTTGGAAAGCCACAAAATCAGATTCTAAAAATTCAGCTTCTAAACAAGCAGAATTGGACGCTGTTAAATGGGAAAAAACCTATAAGAAATACCAAAATTATAGGCAACCAAGAATTGTAGGTGTAAAAGCAGATGTTGCTATTTTTCCAAAGGAAAGAACATACAATGCATCTGTTGAATTTACAATGGTAAATAAAACAGACCAAGCTATAGATACTATTTTGTTAAATCATAATTCCTTAGAAAGTACTTTTGAGTTTAACAAACCAAATAATATAGTTTTAGAAGATACTGTGTTTCATTTCGATATATATCAACTTAAAAATAAATTGCAGCCAGGTGATTCTTTACAACTTTCTGTAACTGTAAAAAGTAAAGAAAACACTACTTTTCAACAAAAATCTCCAATAAGAGAAAATGGAACTTTTATCAATAATTTTAGCATATTTCCATCTTTAGGATATTCTCCTGCAGGTGAGTTAAGAGATGATAAAACGCGAGAAAAATACGATTTACCAAAAAATAATTTACGCCCACATCCATCAGATTCTACAGCTTTAGGAAACACTTATATTTCTAGAGATGCAGATTGGATAGATTTCGAAGCAACTGTTTCTACTTCTAAAGATCAAATTGCAATTGCACCAGGTTATTTGCAAAAAGAATGGACAGAAGGAAATCGTAGATATTTCAACTATAAAATGGACAGTAAAATTTTAAATTTTTACGCATTTAATTCTGCCAGATATAAAGTTAAAAAAGAAATGTGGAATGGAATTAGTTTAGAAATCTATTACCATAAATCACATACCTATAACTTAGATAGAATGATGAAAGGGATAAAGGCTTCTTTAGAATATAACACGAAGAACTTTAGTCCTTATCAACACAAACAAGTAAGAATTATAGAATTCCCAAGAACAGGAGGAAGTTTTGCACAATCGTTTCCAAACACAATTCCGTTTTCGGAAGGTGTAGGTTTTATTGCAGATGTAGATGATACAAAAGATGGTGGTGTAGATTACCCGTTTGCAATTACTGTGCACGAATTAGCACATCAATGGTTTGCACATCAAGTAATTGGAGCAGATGTTTTAGGAGCAACATTAACATCTGAAAGTATGTCTGAGTATGTTTCTTTAAAAGTTATCGAGAAGAAACAAGGAAAAACCAAAATGCGAAAGTTTTTAAAAGATGCATTAGATGGTTATTTAACAGGACGAACTTTCGAGTCTAAAAGAGAAAAACCTTTAATGTATAACGATGGACAAGGGTATATCCATTACCAAAAGGGCTCTTTGGTTTTATATGCAATGAGCGATTATATTGGTGAAGAAAATTTTAATGGAGCTATTAAAAAGTATGTGAATAAAGTAAAGTTTCAAGAACCACCTTATACAACCTCTATAGAAATGGTCGAATTTATAAAGGAAGCAACACCAGATTCTTTAAAATACCTTATTAAAGATATGTTCGAAACAATTACACTTTATAAAAACAGAGTTGTAGATTTAAAATCTAAAGAACTAGAAAATGGAAAATATCAGGTTGATATCGAGTTTGAAGTTTCTAAATATAGAAATAACGAGAAAGGAAAACGTTATTATAGCGATAACAAAAAAGATTCCATTTCTTACACTAAAGAAGGTTCTGAAAAACCTATTTATTCTGTTCCTTTAGCAGACTATATAGATATTGGTATTTTTACAGAAGAAGAAATCGATGGTAAAAAAGAAGAGAAGCAATTGTATTTTAAAAAGCATAAGATTACTCAAATAAATAATAAAATTACAATTATTGTAGATGAGAGGCCAATAGAAGTTGGTATAGATCCTTACAATAAATTAATAGATACGAAATCTGACGATAATCGAAGGAAATTATAATAAATATGACAAAACAAATCAAAATAACAACTGCTTCTATACTTTTTTTAGCAGTTGTTATTTTTCATATATATGGGCTTTTAGAAAGTGAAACACTAGCGTTTTTTACAAAACCATTTTTAACGATAACTTTGGTTATCATATATTTAGTATCCGTTAAAAAACCCAGTTTTTGGTATGTTTCTGCCTTGTTTTTTTCTTTTTGGGGTGATGTTTTTCTGCTTTTTAAAGAAGATTTTTTCTTATTTGGTTTAGCTTCTTTTCTATTTGCACATATCTTATATATTAAAATTTCTGCAGATTTTTTAAAGAAAATTAAACCTCATAAAATATTGTTAGTTTCGTTTCCATTTGTAATAATTTTCATTGGTTTATTATGGCTTTTAAAAGATGATTTAGGCGATTTTTTAATCCCAGTAATTGTTTACGGAATTACCATTTCTTCTTTTGGAGCAATAACGCTTCTAAATTATGTTGAAGAAAAAAGGACAGAAAACCTATGGCTATTTCTGGGGGCACTTATTTTTATAATATCAGATAGTGTATTGGCAATTAATAAGTTTTATGAGGCTAGAGAAATGTTTGAAGTTGTAATAATGGTAACTTATATTATTGCTCAATATTTAATTTGTAAAGCGTTAATAGCGAAAGATTCATAAAGTATTAATTATAGAAAAGTATAAAATCAAAAAAAGCAACTACGTGAGTAGTTGCTTTTTTAGATAGGGGTAAACTTCTATATTTTTTAACTATTGTTGTTAGGGCAACTCAAGCAAAATTCTCTATTTACCAGTTAGGGGTTAATTGTGTTTTTGACGACTATATCTCTAACACTTTACAATTATAGTAAAAAAAATGTTAAAAAATGAAATAATTTAAAAAAAAAATATATTTTTTTATGTTTAAATCGTTTTTAGTATCCTAATATAAATGTAGTTTATAACCAAATACTGTTAGTAAAGAATGTCTATTTTTAGGTAGTAACTTTAAAGAAAGTCTATTTGAAATTTTTACCAATCAAAGGAACGTTTTTCCTTTCTTTATAAAGTACTATTAAAGCTACAATAAGCGATAAACAAGCCGAACCAAATAATAAACCACCATCATTATTGTGAACGATGCCAAGTTTTGTTAAATGAGAAAAGATGGCTCCAGACATTAAACCAATAATCATGGTTGCTCCTAACCAAATAGTTTTCGGAATAAAGAAAACAATACAAGCAATTAATTCTAAAACACCAGTTCCAACTCTTAAATAAGCTTCATTTTCACCTGCTAATTTGGTAAATAAAGCGACACTTTCTTCTGCGCCTGAAAATTTATAATAAAGTGTTTGTAATATAATTATAGAGATAATTATTTTAAAAATGAAAATGATTTTTGTTGACATTTGGATTGATTTGTTTTTTTAGACGAATTATTTATTTTAAGCTTACTTGATTTATAAAAAAAGTAACTTTGTAAAAAACTTCAAAAATGAAAAACTTCATTTATTTTATTTTTTTCTGTATTGTTTTTTCTGCTTGCAAAAAAGATCCACAAACGAAACTTCAATTTTTAGACGAATATATTTTACAAGATTCAACATTTATTAAAAACACATTAATTGGAGGATTATCTGGAATAGACAACGTAAATGGGTTTTATTATTTTGTTGTTGATGATGCCAAAAATCCAAGGTTTTTAAAAGCGAAAATTAGTATTGAAGAAAATAAAATTAAAGAAGTAGCTATTAAAGATATTGTTTTATTAAAAGATACAACTAGTACTTTTTATGCTGAAAATCATTTAGATTTAGAATCCATTTTTGTGGATGAAACTATAAATGAAGTCAATTTTGTAAGTGAAGGTTCTATAAAATATAAAAAAGCACCTTCAGTTTTTAAAACCGACTTGAATGGTAAGTTTCTTGAAAGTTTTTCACTTCCAAAAACGTTGGAAAATGAACAAAATATGCATCATAATGCAACTTTTGAAGCTTCCTCTAAAAGTTTTAATAGTAAAGGCTTTTGGGTAGCCATGGAAGGAGTTTTAAAATCGGATGGAGTGGAACCAACTTTTACCAAAACCAATTCTCCAATTAGAATTACTTATTTTGATAAAAAAACAAAAAAAGCGACAAAGCAATTTGCATATCAATTAGAAAAGATAACAAAACCAGCCAAAGGAAACGTAAACTTAAATGGAGTTACTGCAATTTTAGAGTATAAGGAAAATTGCTTTTTTGTAGTTGAAAGGACTTACCAAAATGGTTATGGAAGTTATGGAAATATCATTCGTATTTTCGATGCTAAAATTGAAGGAAATTCAACAAATACAATTGCCATAGACTCTTTAAATAATACTACGTTTCATTCTCTCAAGAAAAGCCTATTGTTTAATTTTGAAGAAGTAAAAGACAAATTAACAGACGGAATAATAGATAATATAGAAGGCATTACATTTGGATCAAAATTAAACAATGGAAATAATTCTCTAATTTTAATTTCCGACGATAATTTTCAATTGTATGGCAAACAGTTAAATCAATTTATTTTGTTAGAAATTACCAACAAATAATTCTTACTTTTACAATCTTTAGCATTTATATTTCCGAATGATATTTAAAAAACTAAAACATAATATTCTTCAAAAAAAGTTCGACAAAGCTTTACAGAAATCTACAATTAATAGAGTGGTTTCTCAAAAGAAAATACAGTCTGTAGGTATTTTAACGTCAGAAGAAATTTTCTCTAAACTAGACATTTTGCCTATTGTTGAAGAGATTTTAGAAGTTAGAAATACGAAAATTTATAGTTTTAGACCCTTTAATAAGTTAGACGAATTTTCTTATAAGCATTTCTCTGAAAACGATATCAATTGGAAAGGAGAGTTTATTCAAGAAAATTTCGAGAGCTTTTTACAACAACCTTTCGACTTATTAATTTGTTATTTTAACAAACCAAACTTGTATTTAGAAAGTGCTGTTTTACAGTCGAAAGCATCTTTTAATGTAGGTTTTTCGGGTGTGAATTCAAACTTATTTGAAATAGAAATTTCTGAGGATATTCTAAATGTAAACGAATTTACTTTAGAGTTAAAAAAATACCTTCAAATTATTAAAAAACTTTAAAATTAAACTTTAATTATAAAGTTGTTTATTCTTTCTAAGAATTTATAAAAGTGTAAAATTATCAATCTTAAAAGTGTAATTTTGTACTTCTAAAAATAAAAATGATGCAAGAGTTTATTGGAACAGGAGTTGCCTTAATTACACCTTTTAAAGAAGATTTAAGTGTAGATTTTGATGCACTTGTAAAGTTGGTGAATTTCAACATAGAAAATGGTACAGATTACTTAGTAATTAATGGTACAACTGGAGAAAGCGCTACCATTTCAAAGGAAGAAAGGAAACAAATTATAGACGTTATCGCAAAAGCAAATAACAAACGTTTGCCTTTGGTTTTAGGTATTGGAGGTAACAATACTTTAGAAGTTGTAAAAGATATAAAAAATACAGATTTATCAAATATCGATGGTATTTTATCAGTAGCACCTTATTACAGTAAACCAACACAAGAAGGTTTTTATCAGCATTTTAAAGCGATTGCAGAAGCTACAGAAAAACCAATTATTTTATATAATGTTCCAGGTAGAACAGCGAAAAACATGGATGTTTCTACAACAATTCGTTTGGCAAAAGATTTTAAAAATGTAGTTGGAGTTAAAGAAGCAGGAAATAATACACAGCAATATTTAGAATTATTACGTGATAAGCCAGCAGATTTTTTAATTATTTCTGGTGATGATGATCTAGCTTTAGGAGTAACTTTAGCAGGAGGTTCTGGAGTTATTTCTGTAATTGGCCAAGCATTTCCAAAAGAATTTTCTACAATGATTAATTGTGGTTTAGAAGGAAAAAACAAAGAAGGTTATGCCATTCATTTTAAAATGATGGAAATTATCGACTTAATTTTTGCTGAAAATAATCCTGCAGGAATTAAAGCTGTATTACAAGAACTAAACATTTCATCAGATTATGTTAGGCTTCCATTAGTTCCAGCAAGTGAAGAATTGCAGTCTAAAATAACGAAATTTGTAAATCAGTTTTAAAATAAGACTGTATTTAATACTGAAATAAATTTTTTACTCAAAGTGAAATCAATTATAACTTACAAAAGATAGATTTTTAATTGTTAAACACTATTGAAACTTCAAATTATATCACTAAAAATAGCGGAATAAGATTAACAAACTTTTAGGAACACTTTATTCATTTTTTTGTTGTTTTGTGATGATTATTGCACAATACAATTTACGGTGTAAAAAATCGTTTTATTTTCGAAATTAGTTTCTTAATGCAGTGTATTAAGTTTCCTTTGAAAGTGTTATCCTAAACTTGTTTTAGGAACTAAAAAAAAAGAATTATTTTAGAAAAAATAAATTCTTTTATTATCCATTATTAATCACTAATTTTGCCCGATGCAAAAAATTAAAAATTTAGCGTGTTTATTTACACTTAGTTTACTACTGTTTTCTTGTGGTGAATATCAAAAAGTATTAAATAAAGGTACTGCAGAAGAGCAGTATAAAATGGCCGTAAAAATGTACGAAAGTCAAAAATACGGTAAAGCATTGCGTTTATTCGAAAAAATAACACCAACTTATAGAGGAAAACCTCAAATGGAGCGTATTCAATTTATGGTTGCACAGTCTAATTATAACGAAAAAAATTATACGCTAGCAGGTTATTATTTCGATCGTTTCACAAAAAACTATCCTAATAGTTCTAAGAAAGAAGAAGCCGCATTTTTGTCTGCAAATAGTTACAAGTTAGCTTCACCACGTTTTAGTTTAGATCCAACAGATACAAACAAAGCATTGGAATCTTACCAAAGTTTTATAAATACGTATCCAGATTCAGATAAGATAGAGGAAGCAAACAAAGATTATAAAGAACTACGATATAAATTAGAAAAGAAATATTTCGAAATTGCAAAAACGTATTATAGAACTGCAGATTACGATGCAAGAAACTACAATGCTGCTATTCAAGCTTTTGATAATTTATTAGAAGATTATTTAGGAACAGAATTTAAAGAAGAAGCATTTTATTATCGTTTTAAAGCAGCAAACGATTTTGTTTTTAAAAGTACAGATAGAAGAAAAATTGAGCGTATTAAAGATGCTACAGATGCTTATGATAAGTTGGTAAGAAGTTTTCCTGAAACAACTTACCTAGAAGATGCTAACGATATGTTGGCCAAATTAAAACAAGAACAAGCAAGAATAGATGCTTTAATAGCAAATATGAAAAAAATAGAAAATATTCAAAAGAAATAATAATTTAATTATGGATTATAAAGATACAAAAGCAGCCTTAACAACTATTACTTACGATAAGAATGAGTTGGAAGCGCAAACAGAA
Source organism: Polaribacter haliotis (assembly GCF_014784055.1). Classification (NCBI taxonomy): domain Bacteria; kingdom Pseudomonadati; phylum Bacteroidota; class Flavobacteriia; order Flavobacteriales; family Flavobacteriaceae; genus Polaribacter; species Polaribacter haliotis. The sequence continues at coordinate 3,763,094 of NZ_CP061813.1, forward strand.
AATATTTACGAAGCTATCTCTATTATTGCAAAGAGAGCAGAGCAAGTAAATAATGATTTGAAAAAAGAATTGGTAGAGAAATTAGACGAATTCGCAACTTACAACGATAGTTTAGAAGAAGTATTTGAAAATAAAGAGCAAATAGAAGTTTCTAAATTTTACGAAAGATTACCAAAACCAACGGCAATTGCTGTTGAAGAATGGTTAAACGACAAAATTTACCATAGAACACCAGACGCACAATAATGTCTGTTTTAAGCGGAAAAAAGATTCTTTTAGGAATAACTGCCGGAATTGCCGCTTACAAAACGGCAGGTTTAGTCCGTTTATTTATAAAATTAGGCGCAGAAGTCAAAGTTATTATGACGCCTGCGTCTAAAGATTTTATAACACCTCTTACACTTTCCACACTTTCTAAAAATCCTGTTCATTCTACTTTTTATGATAAAGAAGACGAAAATGAATTATGGAATAATCATGTAGATTTAGGTCTTTGGGCAGATTATATGTTAATAGCACCTGCTACTGCAAATACATTGTCTAAAATGGCAAATGGTATTTGTGATAATTTGTTGTTAGCAACTTATTTATCTGCTAAATGTCCAGTTTATTTTGCTCCAGCAATGGATTTGGACATGTACATTCATCCATCTACAAAACAAAGTTTAGATACATTAAAAAGTTTTGGTAATATTATAATACCTGCAACTTCTGGCGAATTAGCAAGTGGTTTGGTTGGTGAAGGAAGAATGGCAGAACCAGAAGATATTGTTTCCTTTATGGAAAACGATATACTATCTAAATTGCCTTTAAAAGGAAAGAAACTATTATTAACAGCAGGACCAACTTACGAAGCAATTGATCCAGTTCGTTTTATTGGAAATCATTCTTCTGGAAAAATGGGATTTGCAATCGCAAAAGCGGCGGCAAATTTGGGGGCAGAAGTATTTTTAATTTCTGGGCCTTCACATCAACAAATAAAACATTCATTTGTACATAGAATAGACGTGATTTCTGCAGAAGAAATGTATAAAGAGTCACATAAATATTTTGGAGAAGTAGATATTGCAATTCTTTCTGCAGCAGTTGCAGATTATAAACCAAAAAATGTTGCTATTCAGAAAATAAAAAAGACAGATACATCGTTAGAGATTCATCTTGCACCAACAAAAGATATTTTGGCTTCTTTAGGAGCAATTAAGAAAGATCAATTTTTAGTTGGTTTTGCACTGGAAACAAATAACGAGTTGGAAAATGCAAAAGGTAAGCTAATTAGAAAGAATTTAGATGCGATTGTATTAAATTCCTTACAAGATAAAGGTGCAGGTTTTGCAACGGACACAAATAAAATTACTATTATTGATAAAAATTTGAATGAAAAAACTTTCAAATTAAAATCGAAGCAAGAAGTAGCAAAAGATATTATAAACGAAATTATAAAAAAAATACATGCGTAAAGTTGCGTTACTTTTTATATTATTCTTCTCAGTTTTAAGCAACAAAGCTCAAGAATTAAATTGTTTAGTTACAGTAAATTCAGAGCAAATCGCAGGTTCTAATAAGCAGGTTTTTTCTACACTTCAAAAAGCTTTAACAGAATATATAAACCAAACAAAGTGGACAAATAAAACTGTAAAACCAGAAGAAAGAGTAGATTGTGCTATTACCATGATTATTACTTCTAGAGATAATAATAATTTTAAGGCGACGCTGCAAGTACAATCCACAAGACCTATTTATAATTCTAGTTATGCAAGTCCTGTTTTAAATTTAAAAGACAACGAATTCTCTTTTAAATACAACGAGTTCGATCCGTTAATTTATAACAAAAATTCTTTCGATAGCAATTTGGTGTCAACCATTGTGTTTTATGTAAATGTAATCTTAGGATTAGATGCAGATACTTTTTTAAAGTTTGGTGGAGAAGCACAATTAAAAGAAGCGCAAAATGTAATGTTGCAAGCACAACAAAGTGGTTTAGCTACTTGGCAAAATGTGGTGGGGAAACAAAATAAATATTTATTGATAGACAATTTGTTATCTCCAAAACTAAAAGCATATAGAAACACACTTTATAATTATCATATGAAAGGTTTAGATTTATTCGTTTCGAATAAAGATGCAGGAAAACAAGGTGTGGAAGACAGTGTTATTGCTTTAAAAAATATCTACAATAAATCAATTGGAAATTACTTAATTCGTTTGTTTTTTGATTCAAAAGGCGATGAGTTGGTAAATATTTATTCAGAAGGTCCAGTGACAAGAAACAAAAACCAATTGATACAAACTTTAAGAAACATATCTCCAAACAACAATCCTAAGTGGAGAAAGATGGATTAAGTTGGTACTTAAAATTCCATTCCAATTTTATCACTTTTTTTCAGTTAAATTAATTACTTTTATGTTTTAATTTACAAAGATTTGCTAACACAACTTTCCATAAATAACTACGCATTAATCGATTCATTATCAATTAACTTCTCCTCAGGTTTATCCATAATTACTGGAGAAACTGGAGCTGGAAAATCGATACTTTTAGGCGCTTTAGGTTTGGTTTTGGGTAATAGAGCAGATTTATCTTCTTTAAAAGATACTTCACAAAAATGTATTGTGGAAGCTAAAATGGCAATTGCGAATTATAATTTAGAAGATTTTTTTATGGAAGTCGATTTAGATTATGAAGCAGAAACCATTATTAGAAGAGAAATTTTGCCTTCAGGAAAATCACGTGCTTTTGTAAATGACACGCCTGTTACACTTTCAGTTTTAAACGAATTAAGAAATAAGTTAATTGATGTGCATTCGCAACATCAAACCATGGAATTGTCCGATAATGCTTTCCAATTTTCTATTATTGATGCATTGGCAAAAAACAAAAATAAAATAGATTCTTACAAAAGAGGTTATTTGCAACTGCAACAATTAGAAAAAGAATTAAAAGAATTAGAGCGCATTCAAAAAGAGGCAAACCAACAATATGATTATAATTTGCATCTGTTTAAAGAGCTAGAAGAAGCAAATTTAAAGGTTGATGAGCAAGAAGATTTAGAAGAAAGATTAGAGAAGTTAAATAATATTGAAGATATTAAAACAAACTTATCTGAAGCGTTAGAAATCTCTAATAATGAGGAAATAGGGATTCAGAATTTGCTAAATACTTTAGAAAATCGATTGTCTAAAATAGCTTCTTTCTCTAAAGAATACCAACAAATAGCAGAAAGAATAACATCCGTAAAAATAGAAATAGATGATGTTGTTGCAGAGTTAGAAGATGCAAATGAGAATGTAGATTTCAATCCTAATGAAGCAGAAGAAATTAACGATAGATTACAATTAATCTATAATTTACAAAAGAAACATACTGTAAATTCTGTTGAAGAATTATTATCCGTTTTTGAAGACTTGTCAGACAAAGTACAACAAGTTGAATCTGCTGAAGATACAATCAACAAGAAGAAACAAGAAATACATTCAGTTTCAGAAAAACTAGACAAAGTTGCCGATTTAATTACAAAATCTAGAACTGTTGCCATTCCAAAATTAACCAAAGAATTAGAAAATTTATTGGCAGATTTAGGAATGCAAAATGCACGTTTCTCTATAAAAATAAAACAAACAATTGTTTATTTTTCAAACGGAAAAGACAATTTAGAATTTTTATTTTCAGCAAATAAAGGTGGTAATTTTGGCGAGTTAAAGAAAGTAGCTTCAGGTGGAGAATTATCAAGAATAATGTTGGCTGTAAAGAAAATACTATCAGAAAACATACATTTACCAACAATTATTTTCGATGAAATTGATACTGGAGTTTCTGGAGAAGTTTCCAATAAAATCGCAGCAATTATGCAACAAATGAGCAAGTTTATGCAAGTTGTTGCCATTACACATTTACCACAAATCGCAGCAAAAGGTAATAACCATTACAAAGTTTATAAAGAAGAAGTAAAAGGTGTTACAACCACGAATTTAAAACCACTTTCTAAAGAAGAAAGAGTTTTAGAAATTGCAGAAATGTTAAGTGGAAAAGACTATTCTGAATCTGCTTTAACGCATGCTAAAGAATTGTTGAACTAGTTTTAGAGACAAGAAGCAAGAAGCAAGAATTTCTAAAATAACAACGAGACTAACTACTAAAGACTAACCACTAAAACCTTATTTATGTACAACTTACTAAAAGGAAAAAAAGGAATTATTTTTGGAGCATTAAACGAACATTCAATCGCTTGGAAAACTGCAGAAAGAGCACATGAAGAAGGAGCAGAGTTTGTGTTAACAAACGCACCAATTGCAATGAGAATGGGAGAATTAGATACTTTAGCAGCAAAAACTGGTTCTCAAATTATTCCTGCAGATGCAACATCTGTAGAAGATTTAGAAAATTTAGTAGAAAAATCGATGGCCATTTTAGGCGGAAAAATAGATTTCGTTTTACATTCTATAGGTATGTCCGTTAATGTAAGAAAAGGCAAACATTATACAGATCCAAAATACGATTTCACCACAAAAGGTTGGGATGTTTCTGCAGTTTCCTTTCATAAAACTATGAACGTTTTATACAACAAAAACGCTATGAACGAGTGGGGAAGTATTGTCGCTTTAACATATATGGCAGCACAAAGAGTTTTTCCAGATTATAATGATATGGCTGACAATAAAGCCTATTTAGAGTCCATTGCTCGTAGTTTTGGGTACTTCTTTGGACGCGATCATAAAGTGCGTGTAAATACTATTTCTCAATCACCAACTCCAACAACTGCAGGAAGTGGTGTAAAGGGTTTTGACGGTTTTATTGCTTATTCAGAAAAGATGAGTCCTTTAGGAAATGCAACTGCTTTAGAATGTGCAGATTATACGATTTCTCTATTTTCCGATTTAACGAAGAAAGTAACTTTACAAAACTTATTTCACGATGGTGGTTTTTCAAATATGGGCGTAAGTGACGCAGTTATGGAAAAATTTGAGTAGTTTTATTTGAAGCTATTTCCTGCTTTCGTTACTCGCTTTTTATCTCTTTCTAAGAGATAAAAGAGCTCAAACAGGCCACTCAATCAGGGCTAGACTTGTTTACTAGCTATTAGAAAATCTTAAAAAAAATAAAATGCAAATCTAAATTCGATTTGCATTTTTTGTTTAGCGTCATTTTTGTAGTTTCGTTAAAAATAAGTTGAATGGGTATTTTTAGAAAAGTTGACCTTGTTTTAGCAAGATTTGGAAATATAAACGCGATGAAAAGAACTCACGTAGATACTTTTACAGAAGAAAAAATTACAAATGTACCTGGAGAGAAATATGGAATTTCAGAATTTGGTTTTCTTTATGTAGAGCTTCAAGAATTAGCAGGTTATTATTTTATTAATACTACAGTAATTAGTGCATCAAGCCTTAAAACAAATAAAGGTGCAATCTTAGAATTTAAGTCAGATGATAAAGAATTAATCTGTAAGTCAGACGATTATATGATAGAATCAGATTTTTCGAATGTATCAAACAGATGGATTTCTCAGATAAGTTATCCTGTTTCAGAAGAGGAAATTCAATTAATCCAAAACAAACATTTTACTTCTGCAGTTTTAAAAGTAAAAAAGCATAAAATAGAATTTAATACCAACATTTGAACCTACATTTCTCCATAATAATCCCAGTTTATAACCGTCCGCAAGAAATAGATGAGTTATTAGAAAGTCTTACAAAACAAGATTTTTCTGATGCTTTCGAGGTTTTAATCATTGAAGATGGTTCTACATATTCTTCAAAAGAAATTGTAGAGAAGTATAAAAGCCAACTTGATTTAAAATATTTCTTTAAGGAAAATAGTGGTGCAGGAGCTAGTCGAAATTTCGGCATGGAAAAAGCCACAGGAAACTATTTTATCATATTAGATTCCGATGTTCTTGTTCCTTCTCAATATTTATCCGAAGTAAAAAAAGCATTAGAAGCTAATTTTACAGATGCTTTTGGTGGTCCAGATGCCGCGCATAAAAGTTTTACTGCTTTACAAAAAGCCATTAATTATTCCATGACTTCAGTTTTAACTACAGGCGGAATTCGAGGAAAGAAAAAAGGAGTTGGAAAATTTCAGCCAAGAAGCTTCAATTTGGGTTTGTCTAAAAAAGCATTCGAAAAAACAAACGGTTTTTCTAAAATGAAAAATGGAGAAGATATAGATTTAACTTTTCGCTTGTGGGAAAACAAATTCGAAACACAATTAATAGACAAAGCATTTGTATACCACAAACGTAGAAGTACCATTCAGCAGTTTTACAAACAAACATTCGGTTTTGGTACAGCAAGACCAATTCTAAATAAAAAATACCCAAAAACAGCTAAAATTACGTATTGGTTTCCAAGTGTATTTATTTTAGGTTTCGATTTAAGTGTTTTGTTAGCTTTCTTTGGATATTTTCAACTTTTATATTTTTTCGTATTTTATTTTTTGTTTATTTTTTTAGACTCTTTGCTTCAAAATAAAAATATTAAAGTTGCTTTTTTGAGTATCATTACTTCTTTTACTCAGTTTTTAGGCTATGGATTGGGTTTTTTAGAATCTCAATTTTTTGTAAAGAAATAATATGTCATTCCTGTTTAAATAGGAATCTAGAAAATTTCAATTAAGTAATCTAAGCTTTATTAATTATTAGAATAATTTTAAGATTATAAATTTTAATAAGTACTATTTAATTACTTTTAAAATACTTTCTATCTCTTGAATATTAGATTCTGTTTGAGCAATATTTCCAAAAAATACACTTTTTTCAGAATTTATAATTTTAGAAGCAGAAGCATGAATTTCCTTAAAACCAACTTCTTTAAAAACATTAACATTATCAGCATTAATACCACTTCCTGGAAGAATAATTAATTTTTCTCCAGCTAGTTTTTGTAATTCAATTAATAAATCAATTCCGTTGATTGCGTTTTCTTGCAAGCCAGAAGTTAGAATTCTATCCACTTTTAAATCTATTAATTCTTGTAAAGATTTTTTTGGGTTTGTAACACAATCAAAAGCTCTATGAAACGTAAAAGAAAGAGGTTTAGAAAGTTCAATTATTTCTTTTGTTCTTTCAATATTTATTGAATTATCAGCATTTAAAATTCCAGAAACAATTCCATTAAATCCTAATTTTTTACAAATTAAAATGTCTTTTTTCATTTGTTTAAACTCGGCATCAGAATAACAAAAATTCCCGCTTCTTGGACGAATTAATACATTCGTAAGAATTGTAATTTCTTTGGCAACTTTTTCTAATAATCCAAAAGAAGGTGTAATTCCTCCAACAGATAATTCTGAGCAAAGTTCAATTCTATCGACTCCAGCATTTTGAGCATTTAAGGCAGATTGATATGAGTTTGCGCAGATTTCTAACAGCATAATTTATAGTATTGTTTAACTTAGAGGTATTAGAATAAAATTCGGTTCGATTGGTTTTTAAACTTCGATTATACAACTCCGTAAAATTGTAATAAAAATTAAAAGAATGTAAGGGCTAATTTTCATTTTCTGTTATATTTGATACGAATTTAACAATCTATTTTTATGAAATTTAATTTCCATCTATTTTTTATTACACTTTTTCTTATTTCTAGTCGTAATAATACCCCTGAAATTATTGAAACAAAAATAGATAAAAATTTAATTTCTTACGTAAATCCAATGATTGGCACTAGTAAAATGGGGCATGTTTATCCTGGAGCAACAGCGCCTTTTGGAATGGTGCAATTGAGTCCGCAAACAAACTTCGAGGTTATGTTTAAAGACGGAAAATACAATGCTGCTACTTACGAGTATTTTGCAGGTTATCAATATAGAGATACTACAATCGTAGGTTTTGCACACACGAATTTTAGTGGAACAGGACATTCAGATTTAGGAGATTTATTAGTAATGCCAACAGTTGGTGATTTGGTTTTAGACCCAATTGAAACGAAAGAAGGGAAAAAAGCAACTTTGAATTTAGAAAACGGAAATACATTAGTTATTTCTAGTGAAAATCAATCTAAAGAAAATGTTTATGTTTCTAAATTGACAATTAATGGAAAAGAAATCAATAGAAATTATATATTGCATAACGAAATTATGGATGGAGGAGAATTTGTTTTTACAATGTCTAATCAATCAAAAAAATAATTAAAATGAAAAGAAGGAATTTTTTAAAAAAAGCATCAGTAACTGGTTTAGGCTTGGTTACAGTTTCATCTTCAATGATAAGTTGCGATGATACTCAAAAAGAAAAAAAAACAGTTTCAGCAAGTAAAACCGTAGTTCCAGTTGTAGTTGCAACTTGGAATTTTAAAAACGCGACAAAAGCGGCTTGGGAAGTTCTAGAAAAAGGAGGCAATTCTTTAGATGCAATTGAAGCAGGTTGTAGAGTAGAAGAAGCAGATTTAAAGAATACAACAGTAGGTAATGGAGGAACACCAGATAGAGATGGAAATGTTACTTTAGATGCTTGTATTATGAACAAAGAAGGTAATTATGGTGCAGTAGTTTGCATGGAGAATATTGCACACCCAATTTCTGTGGCTCGTAAAGTTATGGAAGATACACCACATGTCTTGTTGGCAGGAAAAGGAGCAGAGCAATTTGCGGTTTCTCAAGGTTTCAAAAGAGAAAACTTATTGAATGAAAATACGATAAAAGCGTGGGAAAAATGGAAAGAAAAATCAGAATATAAACCGATTATCAATATAGAAAATCACGATACGATAGGTATGTTAGCGATTGACAAAAATGGTGATATTTCTGGAGGCTGTACCACAAGTGGTTTAGCCTATAAAATGGCTGGTAGAGTTGGAGATTCTGCTGTAATTGGATCTGGTTTATTTATAGACAATACAGTTGGTGGAGCTACTGCTACTGGAATGGGAGAAGAGGTTTTAAAAACGGTAGGTAGTTTTTTAATTGTAGAATTAATGAGGCAAGGAAGAACACCACAAGAAGCTTGTGAAGAAGGAGTTAGAAGAATTGTAACTTCGAATCCGAATTTTAAAAACTTTCAAGTTGGGTATGTTGCCTTAAATAAAAAAGGAGAATATGGTTGTTACTGTATTCATGGTGGTTTTGGAATTAGTAAATATCAAGAAGGAGAACAAACGTATGTGGAATCAGATTCTCATATTAAGAAAGCGTAGATTTATCAAGCAAAAAAATAATTAAATTATAGTAATAAATGAGTACTTCAGCAACCAATAAATCTTACAAATCTGCATTTATATTTTTAACTACTTTATTTTTCCTTTGGGGGTTTATTACGGTTTTAGTAGATAGTTTAGTACCAAGGTTAAAGGATGTTTTCGAGATGTCGTATGCAAAAACTGTTTTGGTTCAATTTGCCTTTTTTGTGGCATTTTTTGTATTCTCTTTACCTGCAGGAGCTATTTTATCTAAAATTGGTTACAAAAAAGGAATTGTTTTAGGATTATTAACAATGGCAGCAGGTTGTTTGTTATTTTATCCGGCTGCATCTTTTCGATCTTTTCCAGTATTTTTATTTGGTTATTTTACTTTGGCTGGCGGAATTACGATTTTGCAAGTAGCCGCAAATCCGTATGTTGCTTTATTAGGAAGTGAAGATGGTGCTAGTAGTCGATTAAATTTATCGCAAGCATTTAATTCTTTAGGAACTACAATTGCCCCAGTTGTTGGTGCATTATTTTTATTGAGTGATTCTGTAAAAACATCTGCAGAAATAAACCTTTTAAGCGATATAGATAAGACAAATTATTACGTTGCAGAAGCTGCGACTGTACAAACTCCATTTTTATTTATTGCGATTTTTATTGCAGTTTTAGCGTTGATATTCGGGTTTATAAAACTACCAACAGTTATGCAAGAAAGTCCAAAAGGAGGTTATTTAACTTTATTGAAAAATAAATTAATGCTCATGGGGGCTTTAGGGATATTTGTTTATGTAGGTGCAGAAGTTGCGATTGGTAGTTTTTTAGTCAACTATTTTGTAGATATGAACTTAGCAGCTGTTGTTGCTGGAAATGAAACAATGATGAGCATTGCCAACACGATTGCAAGTACTTTTAATAAAACATTTACAGATTCGGACCCAAAATCTTTATTAGCAATTTTTGTGATTTTTTATTGGGGAGGAGCAATGATTGGACGATTTGTGGGTGCATATTTAACCAAAATTATGGCTCCTGGAAAAGTGTTAAGCATTTTTGCTTTTTTAGCCATTTCTATGATTGTAATTTCTATAAACACCACTGGATTACTTTCTATGTGGTCTATTTTGGTAGTGGGTTTGTTTAATTCGATAATGTTTCCAACGATTTTTACGCTTAGTTTAGAAGGTTTGGGAGATTTAAAAGCACAAGCTTCAGGCTTGCTTTGTATGGCAATTGTTGGTGGCGCAATTATCCCTTTTATTTTCGGAAGTTTAATAGATGGTTTTGGCTTTAAAACTGCCTTTATCTTAACAATTTTTTGTTATGGGTATATTTTGTTTTTTGGGAGGTATAAAATCCCATCTTAATCTTCCTACTGGAAAAACTCTTTTAATGTAAATGACGTCTGTTTTATTCTTGTTCAGAAATCTAAAGAATTAATTTGATGTTTAAGATTTCTCGGTTTCACTGCGTTTCGCTCGAAATGACAATTGGAATTTCATGTCATTTCGACCTTGTGGAGAAATTTCAGGATTAATTTTAGTGTGTGAGATTTCTCGGCTTCACTGTGTTTCGCTCGAAATGACACAATTTGGAGTTCCCATGTCATTTCGACCTTGTGGAGAAATTTCAGGATTAATTTTAGTGTGTGAGATTTCTCGGCTTCACTGCGTTTCGCTCGAAATGACAATTGGAATTTCATGTCATTTCGACCTTGTGGAGAAATTTCAGGATTAATTTTAGTGTGTGAGATTTCTCGGCTTCACTACGTTTCGCTCGAAATGACAATTGGAATTTCATGTCATTTCGACCTTGTGGAGAAATTTCAGGATTAATTTTAGTGTGTGAGATTTCTCGGCTTCACTACGTTTCGCTCGAAATGACAATTGGAGTTTCCATGTCATTTCGACCTTGTGGAGAAATCTCGGAATTTAATTTGATTTTTGAGATTTCTCGGCTACACTTTGTTCCGCTCGAAATGACATTTATTTTAAAACAAAAAAGCCGAAACAACTAAGTTTCGGCTTTCTATATTATTTTAATTAAGTTTTTATTCAATTAAAATCTTCTTAGATATTTTACCTTCTTCAGTTTCAATATTTAAAATATATACAGTTGCAGAGAGCTTGTTTGTTTTTAGTCTGTTTTCTGTAATATTTTCTACTTTTTTCCATTCACGAACTTTCTGTCCTAAAACATTAAATAAGGCAACTCTCTTAATTTTAAGTAATTTGTTATTCTGGATAACCACTTCTTTAGAATCATTGTCCATAAAGATTGATAATTCTTTATTTAAAGGATTTACATCTTCTGTACTTAATGCATTTTCTTTAGAGAAAGTTATAAAGAAACGATTTGTATAAACACCATTTTCTATGTTTAACTCTAAAGGAGTTTTACTTAATGTATAATAAGTACCTGTTAATTTATCTAATAAGTAAACAGGTTTGTCTATATTTTTAACTTCATCTATCTGAATTGATTTAGACTCGTTATTAGAAGTAGCTATTGTTAAGGGAACTTCTAATTGGTTTGTTATTTCAGAAACTCCTGCAATTACTAATTTTCTATTATTCATTTCAGGGAAATTCCAATAGATGTCATTTTCGCCAACGTCAAATATTTCGCTATCGAAACCATTCTCGTAGTTATAGGTGTTTCCTCTTCTAAAAGAAATTCCAATTTGTCTATGTAATTGAACTTGATCGGTTGTAGTTCTGTTAAAACCTAATTTTAAAATTGGCAATAAGTCAAATTCATCCTCATTCTCATCACCATTATTTTTTTGTTTTTGATTAGATTTAAAGAAAAATGTACCACCAGAGGCAAAATCATCGTCTTCATAATTTCTCTGAGAGTTTTCGAATCTTAAAGTTCCTCCATCTGCATCTGCTCTTACAAAAAAACCTTGAGCAACAGCAATGTATCTATTTGGTGCATGATATGTACCTTCACCTAAACTTGGAAAAAAACCTTTTTTAAATTTAATATCATCTATAACCAAATTATAAGGTCTATTGGTTGTTATTGTAAATGTTGTAACATCTACCCAATTTAAAATTATTTCTTGCCCAGAAGCACCAGTTAATAATTGAGTTTCTACTGTTTGAGAATTATCTGGCGTAAGCGTTACTGTTGGATCTGATACAGGTGATGATGGTGCATTATTAAATAAATATATAGAGGTAATTTCGATAGCTTTATCAAAAGTAAAAGTTACGTCATATGTATCTGTACCACTTTCCGATTTTGTAATAACTTTCGCAGTTGTGCCTCCTATATTTGCCACATTAGGATCTATAGTAATTGAATTGCTAGAAAATTCTACAGTTACTTCTGTATCATCTGTTGTTTGTGTAACATTTGATCCATTATCTACTGCTGTTTCCCAATTATAAACTGAAGGGTCTGAAGATGGCACACCATTAGCTGCAATTCCCATAGTTAAGTTTCTTTGAGAATAACCACCATAATATCCTGCAAAAGTATGACCTGTAATACCACTTGGCTCTGTATCTTCTCCTGTGTGTTCCCAGAAGTACAAAGTACCTTCAATAGCATCTATATTTGTGTTTATAAAGTCTGTAGCATCTAAAGCACTTGGATAAGGATTACCAACTAAGGTAGATGTATTTGCGACTAAAGGAATACTTATGGAACCATCATTAGGAGTTCCAACAAATGTAAAGTTTTGTGGATTTGCTCCTGTACTTTTCATTGTGTAACCTAAACCTCTTTTAATAACTCCAGTTTCTAATTTTCTTACGTAATTTTCTGAACGTTCATCTTCTTGTGCTGGGTCGTTTTGATTGGTGTAAATCCAGAAATTAGAAATTGTAATTGGTGAACCTGTAGCTCCATTTAAACCTCGGTTTGGTACACCAGATTGATCTAAAGAAACCCAATTTATATCTGTTATGGTTGATGATGCAGAAGTTGGAGTACTACCATCTTTCATTACTTGTGCAACTCTATATGTGTCCAAGCCTAATTCTCTTACAGGAGAAGTCCAATAGTGATACCTATATACATTTGGTACTACAGATTGTTGGTCTCTAAATAATTTTCCATTACCTTCTACATTAGATAAACCTACGTGTGTTTGTACCAATTGTCCATCGCCAATTAACCTTAATTGTCCATCTAATATAAAATCTTCATCGAATTCTAAATACCTATCATCAGCAACCATTAATTTAGAATTGGTTTTAATCCATACACATTCTACTTCTACATTTTCGTTAAGTATTGCGTGGTTTGCAGTAGATTGAGCATCGATAACCATTACTTTGTCTCTATCAAATGAATTTGTACTTGGTCCACCAGTTACTGGAACACTGTTTCCACCTACCCAAGAGCCAGAAACTCCCATGTTTCCATTCCAGAAAATTCCATTGATTTCGCTATAAGTAAAATATTTTATACCATTAAAATCGTAATCTGCTGTGTAAACTGTACCAATATCAGTTAAGGGTACGTAATTTACGTTAGTGGTAAAAGCGGCATCATCTGCTACTTTTAAAACTTTAACTGTATTTGGGGTTGTAAGTGCAGCATCTATGGTTGCTTGTGTTACAGTAATTTCAACAGTTCCAACACTACCATTTTCAACTATTTTCCATTTTCTACCAATTGTTTTTTCTGGAGCACAAATTAGTTCAGTTTCTGTTATTGTATTTATGACTCCGTTATTATTTCCCCAAACTAAAAAATCTTTATTAGACGTAAACGTATTTGTGTTTAATGCATTTGTAGTTTGTATTTCATTTAAACCAATTGTAATTATTGCATCTGAATTAACAGATTTAGATTGTTTTTGATTTAAAACCATTGCATCGTCTCTACCAATACCAGCAACATCATTATGATAGGTACTATTTGCAGTATGATCCCAAATTTTGGTATTTAAATCTTTTAGAATATAATCACCTTCTACAATACCAGCATCGTTGTCTATAATATCTAATGTTTTACCATATTTTATTGCCAAATAAGATTGAATGTGTTGTTGTTCTAAATCTGATGGAACCGTATTGAAAACCATGATTTCTGCCAATTCTCCATTATGGTAAAGTCCAGTAGCATTTCCAGTACCTAGGTAAAAATCGTTATTTAAACCTGTTCTAGAATGTGATGTGTTGTTACCATTACTAGTTACTAATGAGCGTCCATCTCTAGAAATGTTTTTTCGAGCTCCAGTTGGTGTGGTGGTATTAATATTACTAGATAAAGTCCAAATATTAAATGTATTTACTGAAGATCCCCAGTTTACACTAATTCTACCATCTGATCCACAACAATTTGCAAAATCGTAATAAATGGTTGCATCTGACCATGGCATATGTGCAGAAAATCTTCCATTAGATCCAGCAATACTTTCTGAAAACAAGTAAGATTGTTTTACTACACCTACGCTGTTAACTGTGTAAACCCATAAACTTTCGTAGGTATCAGTTTCTAAAATACCATTTGGAATTCTCATAAAATCATTAGTTCCATCAAAAACTATGGAAGGATTAAAATTGATTCCATTTGCTTCTTTACTTGGTGCAGTTCCAGATACTGCTATTGCATCTTCATCATCTCCAGATTGGTCTTCCCAACCAGTAACTGTTGTTGTTCCTGTTACTCCAATATCTGCTCTTAACCATAAAATATTCCCTGCAACTCCAGGTGTAATAACTCCTGTAGTGTCATCTCTAAAATCTACATCTCCTGTTGTATTTACATCCGAATCTTCGTCAGGTAAATTGGAAGCAGGTGTATTAATTTCGTCGTTAACATCGAAACGATCGTTAACTTCGGAACCTTCGTAAATATCTGCTAAACCATCTCCATCTGTATCTACAAAATTGGCTGGATCTAAGATTCCATCTGGAGTTCCATCTGTGGAATTTCCTGTGTTTGCGTCTGAAGGAACATCAGTTCCGTTAGAAACCTGATTTTCTGCGATATCGAAAATTCCATCGTTGTCTGAATCTGTATCTAAATAATCTGGGTTGTCTGTTGAATCGTGATTGTTTGGAGTAGATAAATTAATTCCTGTTATTCCTCCACAAGGAGAACAATCTGGATCGTAAGCATCATTTAAACCATCGTTATCTGTATCTGTATCTCCTGCAGTTGCTGGAGCAATATAACCAGTTGTAGTTTGTGCTTCTACATTATCTGGAATTCCATCATTATCTGCATCGATATCTAAATGATTTGGAACACCATCTCCATCGAAATCGTATACATCTGGAATTCCATTTCCATCTGCATCTGTGTAATTGGTTGTTCCTCCAGGACCACCACTTCCATCATCAGAAGTGTCTAAATAGTTTAGAGTTCCATCATTATCCTCATCTCCATCAGGGTCATTTCCACCACTTTCGTTAATGTCTGGAATTCCATCTCCATCATCATCTATATCTGCTGAATTTGCAAAACCATCATTATCGGAATCAACACCAATAATCGTGTCTCTATAATCTAAATCTCCACCAATTAAAACATCGCTATCTGAAGCATCATCTAAAAAACCATCTGATTTCGGCGCTACATGAATACCATTAATATCTGTGTAGCCTTGATCTGTATCAGAATCTTCAAGAGCGTCTAATAATCCGTTTGTACCAACAGCGCCAGTAAACATACCTCCTGAATTTGCAGGAAGTGCTTCGTTAATAATTCCTTCATCTATATCGTTCGTTCCATCTCCATCTGAATCTAAATCTAAATAATCTGCATTTACATCTCCATCTGTATTTACAGGAGTTATACCAGCATCATATGCTAAATCTATTCCTGTTATACTATAACTTCCTGTTGGAGCTATATAGCCTATTGTAGATTGTGCTTCGATATTATCTGGGATTCCATCGTTATCTGCATCTAAATCAACATAATCGAAAACACCATCATTATCTGAATCTAATGGAGTACAAAAAGTTAAATCTCCAATAGCGATATCTTGTATTCCAGAAACATTTCCACTTCCAGCGTTTGTGTAAATTACTTGTATTTTAGTAACAAAAATAGGTAAGGAGTTTATAACAATATTTGTAGACCCTGTTCCTGTTCCTCTAAAATTATTGCCACCTGTATTTGTGTTATCTGCTCCTAAAGTATAATCTGCTGGTGCTAATGTGTAGTTCGTTCCATCTTCTTTTGTGATTGCTAATTGAACGTTATCAATGGCAATGGTTCCATTATCTCTATTTACATCGTAAATTGTGAACGCAAGGTTGTAAACTGGTGCACTAAACGTAAACGTATGTCTAGACTCTGCATTTTCTGTTGATAGTTGAGATAATGTGTAAGAACTGTTTGCTGTAACATCGTTGTTTATGCGATAATTACTATCACTTAAAACGTTTGAAGTTCTAGATAATTTTATTGTTACATCTGCATTTACAATTTCATCATCTGTTACTATAGGATCTTCTCCTAAGGTTGGGTCTGAGGTTAAATCTTCGTTATATTCATCATACCAATCTAATGTACCTTGGTTAGCAACATCAATACATCTGTCACTTGCTCCATATTCTATGGAATCTACAATACCATCATTATCGTCATCTAAATCTACTTCGTCATTAACTCCATCTCCATCTGTATCTTTTGTAAAGGTATCGTCTCTATAATCTACATCTCCACCATTAAATACATCTCCATCTTCATCTGGAAAATTATTTGTTTGAGAGCTATCAAAAGAACCATTTACATCTACATAATTGTCTCCATTATCGTAGGCGTTATCTAAACCATTGTTTCCATAAACTCCTGTTAAAGTTAAGCCTGCTTCTACATTATCTAAAATTCCATCGTTGTCGGAATCTGTTTCTAAATAATCTTTTTTACCATCACCATCTGTATCTTCAGGAGTTATACCACCTGTATATGCAGTGTCTACTCCATTTGCATCGAAAACACCATCTGGAGCTGTATAGCCAGTTGTAGATTGCGCTTCTATATTATCTGGAATACCATCATTATCTGAATCTAAATCTAGACAGTTTAAAATACCATCTCCATCTATATCGTCTGTTAAATTGATATGTGCTACTTGAAAATTATTTAAACTATAAGTAGAGGTTTGTCCAAAAAATGAATTATCTACATAGTAATCTGCACCATTTGCGGATACAATACTTGTATAAATTACAGCTCCATTAACCAAATAAGTTACTGTTGTTCCTATTTTTCTGATACTTAGAACATTGCCATCTGCTCCATTGCTGAAACTTCCTTTAAGCGTACCATTTTCATAGATTAATAATGGCCCTGCACTTTCCCTTATTAAAAAGGCATAATCTATATCTTCGAAAGAATTGGTGGTGTTAGTGCCAGCTTCATTAATACCCATTCTAACAAATCTATCGGTATCAGAAGCGAATGTACCACTTAAAGTAAAACTCATTTCGAAATTAGTATTCGGGTCTATTGATGAGAAATTTTGCGAGTGCGTACTATTTACATTACCAGCTGTACCATTTGTAAAAGTGATATTATTACTTGAGTATGAAAAACCAGAACCACCTTGTGTAGTAAAAGATAAATTTGTGCTTGTGGAAGTTTCTTCACTACAACCTTCTACTGAATCTAAAATACCATCATTATCGTCATCTAAATCTACAGAATCTTGCACACCATCTCCATCTGTGTCTTTAAATGTAGAAGTTGCATCTCTCCAATCTATTTCTCCTCCAGAAGGGTTGTCTGGATATTCGCTAAAAGGAGTATCGTCTGCACTACCATTTACATCTGCATACGTATCTCCATTGTCTAAACTATTATCTAAACCATTAAAACCAACTGTACCTGATAGAGTTAGGTTTGCTTCCACTCTGTCTGGAGTTCCATCATTGTCTGAATCTGTATCTAAATAATCTGGAATAGCGTCTGAGCCACTGTCTGTATTTACAAGTGTAAAATAAGAATTTGAGGTTCCTCCAGGAATATTTCCATCGTAATTATCGTCTAAACCATCGTTATCGAAATCTGTAAAAGTAGTAGGAGCAGTGTAGCTTGCTGTTGGTTGTGCTTCTATGTTGTCTGGAATTCCATCATTATCTGAATCTAAATCTAAATAATTTGCAATTCCATCTCCATCTACATCGTTATTACAAGATGTTGTATTTAAAACGCCAATAGCATCTATTTCAAAATCGGTAATACTTGGGTCTGTTTGTTTTGTAATTTGTATGTACCTAAAAGCCACATTAGAAGTTACGATATCTGTCTGAAAATTATCTGATTGCGCACTTGATGGAGCGTTAAAATTTCTTGTATATGTGGCGTCGTCTGTAGACTCGTTTATAATAGGAATCGCTGTTCCAGTGGCACCATCTTGTCTTTTCCATGTAATTTGATATTGGGTTCCAACAGGAAAAATAGCTCCAAAATCTAAAACAAAAATGTTACCATTTGTATTTAATTCTCCTGGGGCATCATCTGGTACTCCAGTTAGGTTTCCACTATTTGTTACTCCTGTATTAGACACCAAAGTTGCATTAAAGTCAATACAACTTTCTACGAAGTCTCTAATACCATCATTATCGTCGTCTTTATCTATGTTATTGGCAATACCATCTCCATCTGTATCTAAAAAACCTGTTACAGAAACATCTCTCCAGTTTACATCGTCAGGTAAACCATTGTCTGCATTATTTCCTTGATCTGGGAAATTGTCTGTTTGCGTATTATCGAAAAGACCATTTACGTCTTTATAATCATCGCCATTATCGTAAGCATTGTCTAAGCCGTTTTCGCCTACAGTGCCACTTAAAATAATATTTGCTTCTGTAGTGTCTGAAGCACCATCATTATCGGAATCTAAATCTCTATAATCTGCTTCTCCATTCGCTTCGGAATTTACGGGAGTAATTGCAGTTCCTGGTGTTCCTCCTGAAACAACAGGGTCGTAATTATCATCTAAACCATCGTTATCTGCATCTGTAAAACCAGCACCAACTGCTCCACTTGGTGCAATGTAACCATTGGTGGTTTGTGCTTCTATATTGTCTGGAATTCCATCATTATCTGCATCTAAATCTAAATGATTTGGAATACCATCATCATCGAAATCATACACATCTGGAATTCCTCCAGAACCTGTAGTAACATAACTCGTCTCACTAAAATCTGTAGAAATATTATTGTCAAAAGTATCTAAATAGTTAGGTAACTTATCTCCATCTTCATCTCCTAAAGGATCGTATTCTGTTCCGCTTAAAGTTAATTCTATGGTATCTAAAATACCATCATTATCGTCATCTACATCAATTGAATCTACAATTCCATCTCCATCTGTATCTAATAAAGCCAAATCGTTTAATTTAATTGCAATATGTATACTTTCGAAGTTTACATCGTTTCCACTAGTAACTGCATTGTCTAAAGGAGAAAAAGCCAATTCCATTTTCCCTGTACCATCTGGTTTTCCAATAAATATTACCTCTCTTTTATCCCATTTATCATATGCTTTTGAATCTACTGCAACTATTTGGGTGGCTGGAGTTACTCCTGGTTCGTTAATTTCGTAGGAAAATTGATCTATATATGCTCCTGAATAGTAGTCTCCACCAACACCATTACTTTTGGCAGTCATAATATACATTGTTAATTTGTACACATTTCCATCTATAATACCACCCATGGACGTTTTTACGGATTCAACAGGAGATGCATTAAAATCTCCAATATCTCTCATAGATATCCAAGTTAAATCTCCTGTGGGAGGTAGTGGAAGAGGAGAAGCTTCCCAAGTATCATTTTCACCTAAACTCCCTTGCCCACCAGCATTTGTTCTGTTAGAAATATCTGGAGTACCACCATCATCTAACCAACCTGTAGGAGTACAATTACCACAAGTAGAAGCAGATGAACCTGTACTAGATATTGTTTGAGAATGTGAACTTAATGTAAAAAATAAGCTTATAAAAAAAATGAGTACTAATAAATATTCTTTACAGGATTTTTTTCCAGTTAAAGTAGGTGTTTTTTTCATTATAGTAAGTTTTTGCAGATTTGACGGGATGCATTACAAATATACGTTTTGTCGTTTAATTTACCATAAATTTTATAATTTGCTGTTAAAATTCGATAAAATGTAATAAATTGTAGTTGATTTGATAGTAATAAAAAAGAGAGTTAACCTACGATTAACTCTCTTTTTTAAATGAATTGAAGAAGATTTTACTCAATAAATAGCTTCTTCGAAATTTTTCCGTTTTCGGTATTTATATTTATAATATATACAGTTGCAGAAAGCTTATTTGTTTTTAATCTGTTCTCTGTTGTATTGTCTATATTTTTCCATTCTCGAACTTTTTGACCTAAAATATTAAATAATTCTACTTTCTTTATTTTAAGTAATTTATTATTCTGAATCACTACTTCTTTAGCATTATTATCCATAAATACTGTAAGTTCTTTATCTAAAGGATTAACATCTTCTGTACTTAAGACGTTTTGTTTAGAGAAAGTAATAAAGAAACGATTTGTATAGGTTCCAGATCCAATATTTAATTCTGTTGTTTCTGAGCTTAGTTCGTAATACGTATTTGTTAATTTATCTAATAAATAAACATCTCTGTTAATATTTTTAGCTTCGTCTATTTGTATTTCAAAAGGACTGTTAGAACCTAAAACAATACTTAGAGGAACTTCCAAAGAATTTTTAATTTCTGAAACTCCAGCAATAATTAGTTTTTTATCTGAATGATTTGGAAAATGCCAATAGAAATCTGTACTATTTAAATCGTAAATTTCACTATCATAACCATTATCATAGTCAAAAGAGTTTGTTTTTCTAAATGATATTCCTATTTGTCTGTGAGACTTAATTCCACCACCTTCATCTAAATTAAAACCAAGTTTTAAAATTGGTAATAAATTGGTGTTTTCTTGAGATTCTTGTTTATTAGAACTTTTTGAAGAATTTTTAAAGAAATAAGTAGTTTCTGTTCCAGTAGTTTTATCTTGGTAGTTTCTATGAGCGTTCTCAAATCTTACTGTACCACCAGTGTTAGATGCAGATACAAAGAAACCTTGCCCAACAGAAACATATCTGTTAGGAGCATGATAAACTCCATCTCCAAGACCAGGTAAATTTCCTTTAGCAAATTTTAAATTATCTATAACTAAGTTATAAGGATTATTTGTGGTAATTGTAAAACCAGAAAGATCTTCCCAATTTAAATTAACTTCTTGCCCAGTTACTCCACTTAATAATTGAGTTACAGGAGCTTCTCCATTATTAGGAGTAATTGTTACTGTTGGATTTGAAATAGGAGTTACCACATTGTTAAATAGATAAATACTTTTAACATCTACAGTTTTATCAAAAGTAAAAATTACATCGTAAGTACTTGTAGATAAACCGACATCTCCAATTATATTTCCTAAAGTTCCACCAATTCCTAATGGATTTGGAAGCAAGTTAATACTACCTGAAGATTTGGTTACAGTTGTTGTAATACCATCTACTGTTTGTGTAATTGATGATCCATTTGCAACTGCATTAGTCCAATCGTTAACTAGTGGAGGAATGCTTCCAACACCTCTTGCTGAAATTCCCATGGAAATATTTCTCTGTGAGTAGCCACCTTGATATCCTGTTAAATTATGACCCTCTGTAGTTGCTGGATTATCTTTATCTTCTCCTGTATGTTCCCAGAAATAAAGTGTACCATCGATCTCGTTAATATTTGTATTGATAAAATCTGTGGCATCTAAAGCACTAGGATATGGATTTCCTAATAAATTTGTAGTTCCTGGAGCAATATTAAAAGTTATAGAACCATCGTTTGGAGTTCCAACAAAAGTAAAGTTTTGAGGATTTTGCCCCGTACTTTTCATAGTATATCCTTGGCCTCGTTCTATAGCTCCAGTTTCTAGTTTTCTTACATAGTCTGCTTGACTTGTACCTCCTAAATAAGTGTAAATCCAAAAGGTTGAAATTTTAATAGGAGTAACCCCAGGTGCACCTGGAACACCATCTAAACCACGGTTTGGTTCTCCTGGTTGATCTAAAGAAATCCAATTAATATCTGTAATTGAAGAAGATGCTGAGGTTGGGATGTTTCCATCTTTCATAACTTGTCCAACTCTATAGGTATCTAGACTAAATTCTCTAACAGGAGAAGACCAATAATGGTATCTATAGACACTTGGCACAACTGCTTGTTGATCTCTAAATAACTTTCCTGAACCTTGTACATTTGATAAGCCAGAGTGGGTTTGAATTAACTGACCATCGCCAATCAATCTCATTTCTCCATCTAAAATAAAGTCTTCATCAAATTCTAAATATCTATTGTTAGAAACCATTAGTTTAGAGTTTGCTTTTATCCAAACACATTCTACTTCTACACTTTCGTTTAAAACAGCGTGTGTTAAAGAAGTTTCTGAGTCTATAACCATTACTTTATCTCTATCTGCAACATTTGTACTTGGGCCTCCAGTAACTGTAGCACTATTTCCACCTGTCCAAGCATTTGAGTCTCCATTCCAGAAAATTCCATTAATTTCTGAATACGTAAAATATTTTACACCATTAAAATTATAGTTAGCAGCATATACAGCTTCTGAATTTATGGTTGTATTTGTTAATGGAACATAATTTACGTTTGTTGTAAATGATGCGTCATCTGCAACTTTTAATACTTTAATTGTGTTTGGAGTTGTTAAAGCACCATCTATAATTGCTTTATTAACTGCAACTTGAGTTGAGCCAACACTTCCATTTTCAACAATTTTCCATTTTCTACCAATTGTTTTTTCTGGGGCACAAATTAATTCTGTTTCTGTTGTTGTATTTACAACTCCGTTATTATTACCCCATACTAAGAAATCTTTGTTTGATGAAAATGTATTTGTATTTGCGGCGTTCGTTGCAGAAATTGCATTTAGACCAATGGTTATAATCGCATCTGAATTTACAGATTTCGATTGTTTTTGATTTAAAACCATGGCATCGTCTCTTCCAATTCCTGCTACATCGTTATGAAATGTACTGTTGGCAGTATAATCCCAAACTTTTGGAGATCCGCCTGTTAATACATAATCTCCTTCTGTAATTGTGGCACTATTATTCACATCACTTAAAGTAAAACCATATTTAATTGCTAAATAAGTTTCTACTTGTTGTCTTCTAGCATCTGAATGTGCATCACTATAAAAAATTAATTCGGCAATACTACCATTGATACCTCTATCTGTAAAGTTTCTATCTCTACCTAAATAATAAGTTCTGTTTTCATTAGAAATGTTGCTGGTAAAAATTCTGGTTTGCATTTCAAAATTGTCTGGTCTTGGGTGAGTTAAGAAATCTGTTGCCAAACCATTTACATATTCAGCTCCATTTACAACTGCTGTAGGAGTATAAGTACCAATAGTTGTATAAATTTGGGTATCGTCATTGTGTCCATGACCAATACCACCAGCATCATTATTTGTAAATGGTACATTCCATTGAGTAGTAGATACATCATTATAAACGATGTAAACTGTTCTTGGATTTAAGTTGTCTGTTCGAGTTAATACATCATTACCATTATTAAAAGTAACTGTTGGGTTAAAGTTTAACAAATTAGCTGTAACATCTGGTGTACCAGCTCCTGTAAAATCTGAATTTGAAGGTGTTTGATCTTCCCAGAGAGTAACAGTACTTCCTCCTGTAACGTCTTTATCAGCACGTAACCACAATGTATTTCCAGTATAACTTGGCGAAACAGGATCAACATCATTATCTCTATAGTCAACATCGTCGATATTTACATCAGAATCTTCGTCTGGTAAATCTGTTGAAGGTGTATTAATTTCATCATTCACATCATAACCATCGTTTACATTTGAACCTTCAAAATTATCATCTAAACCATCTCCATCTGAATCGTTTCCACTAATTGCGTTGTCTGAATCTCCATTTTCTTGAATATCTGGCTTGCCATCATTATCGGAATCTAAATCTAAATAATCTGGATTTATTGGTCCACTATCATTATCTGTATTAACAGGCATTGTAGAGATGTCCAAACCAACAGTATTACTTGTGCCACAAGGACTTCCTGATGAGCAATCTGTATCATAAGCATCATTTAAACCATCATTGTCTGCATCATTATCAGTATCTGTTGAAGGTGGAACATATCCAACAGTAGATTGTGCTTCGATATTATCTGGAATACCATCGTTATCTGCATCAATATCTAAATGATTTGGAACACCATCTCCATCGAAATCGTACACATCTGGAATTCCATCGCTATTAGAATCTGTATAGTTTGTTAAACTACTGTCTCCACCATTTCCATTATCAATATTATCTCTGTAATTGGCAATACCATCTCCATCTTCATCTCCATCTGGATTGTTTCCTCCACTTTCAACTATATCTGTAATACCATCATTATCATCATCTATATCTGTGCTATTTGCGATACCGTCTTTATCTGTGTCTACACCAATTATTGTATCTCTATAATCTAAATCTCCTCCAATATTTACATCTCCATCTCCATCTGTAAAGTTATCTGTAACTGTATTGTCGAAACTACCATTAACATCGTTATAAGCGTCTCCATTATCTAAGGTGTTTAATAGTCCATTAGAACCAACTGGTCCAGTAGCTCTTCCTCCAGAATTTGGGGTAATAGTAATTAAACCAGATTCTAAAATATCAAAAGTTCCATCTCCATCTGAATCTAAATCTAAATAATCTGGAATTGTATCTGCTCCTGTTGTTGCAGAACCATCTGTATTTTGTGGAGTTACACCCATTCCGTATGCTAAATCGATACCAGTACTGCTAAAACTACCAGTTGGAGCAATGTAGCCAGAGGTAGATTGTGCTTCGAAATTATCTGGAATTCCATCGTTATCTGAATCTAAATCGATATAATCGAAAACGCCATCATTATCGCTATCTAAAGGTGTACAGAAATTTAAATTTCCAACAGCAATGTCTTGATTTAAAGAAATAGAACCTGTTCCTGAATTTTTATAGATAATTTGCATTTTTATTATCCAAGCAGGTATTGCATTAATTGTTAAGTTTGATGTTGCTCCAGAAGTTGTTGAATTTCCTGTAAAAACCCTTGTAGTTGTATTAAACGTATGTGTTGCTCCTAAAGAATAATTTGCAGGTTGTAATAAGTATCTTGTACCATCTTGTTTGGTTAAGAAAATTTCAACATTATCTACAGTGGCTCCATTATCTATGTTTAAGTCGTAAATTGTAAAAGCAAGATTGTAAACTGGATCACTAAAATTGAAATTATGTCTAGACAACCCACTAATAATTCCTCTTTGATTAAGGTTTAGAGAACTATTGGTAGTTATATTGTCATTAACTCTGTAATTACTATCACTAGCTACATTTGTAGTTCTTGAATAAGTTACATCTACACTACTTACTTTTTTTGTAGGTGCAGAAGCTGGATCGTCTCCATTTGAAGCTAATGTTCCATTTGGAGAAGTTACTTGATATAAATTTTCCCAGTTGTATGGAGGTGTGGCTGTTGTTGTACAAGAACCAATTTCTACTGAATCTAATATACCATCATTATCGTCGTCTAAATCTATTTGATTACTTATTCCATCTCCATCTTTATCGTTTGTAAAAGTATCGTCTCTATAATCTACATCTCCACCAGTAAAAACATCTCCATCTTCATCTGGGAAGTTATTTGTTTGTGAATTGTCGAAACTTCCATTTACATCTGTATAATTATCTCCATTATCGTAATTATTGTCTAAACCGTTTGTACCATAAACTCCAGATAGAACAAGATTCGCTTCGATATTATCTAAAATACCATCGTCATCTGAATCGTTTTCTAAATAATCTTTTAGAGAATCTCCATCTGTATCTTGTGGAGTTAAACCTCCTGTATATGCTGTGTCCACACCATCTGAACCAAATACACCATCAGGTAATACGTATCCAACAGTAGATTGTGCTTCTATATTATCTGGAATTCCATCGTTATCGGAATCTAAATCAAAATAATTGGGAATTCCATCTCCATCTGTGTCTAAAGAACAACTTACGCCAATTGCATCCACAAAGAAATCGACTACACTTGGAGGTGTACTTTTTGTTACTCTTATGTATCTAAATGCCACATTAGAAGTTACAACATCTGTTTCGAAAACGGCGCTTTGAGATGATTGTGGTGGGTTTGGATGTGTTGTATAAGTGGTATTATTACTAGATTCGCTTAAAACCATAATTGCTGTTCCTGAAGTAGGAACAGTAGATCTTTTCCAAACAACACTGTATTGAGTTCCTGCTGGGTACACTTTACCAAAATCTAAAGTAAAAACATTTCCATTTGTGTTTATTTCTCCAAAAATTCCATTAGGACTTCCTAAAATATTATTAGGATTAGTAACTCCAGTTTGAGACACGAGAGTTGCGTTATAACAAATTGTCTCTTCACCTTCTACTGTATCTAAAATTCCATCATTATCATCATCTAAATCCACTGAGTCTGGAATTCCATCATTATCATTATCGCTAAAAGATGAATCTCCATCTCTATAATCTACATCTCCACCAGAGTTTACATCACCATCTGCATCTGGAAAATTATCTGCTTGTGTATTGTCGAAAGTTCCATTTACATCTGTATAATTATCTGCAACTTCGTAATTTTTGTCTAAACCGTTCGTTCCAAAAACGCCACTTATAGAATTATTAGCTTCAATTCTATCTGAGGTACCATCATTGTCTGAATCTGTATCTAAATAATCTGGAATTGTATCGTTTGCAATGTCTGTATTTATTAAACCTGTTCCTCCAGCACCACCTAAACCTGTTGCTCCTGCAGAATCGTTGTTTTCGTAAATACTATATAATCCATTTGCTCCAACAGGACCTGAAGGTGCTACATATCCTAAGGTAGATTGTGCTTCGATATTATCTGGGATTCCATCGTTATCGGAATCTAAATCGATAATATTTGGGATTCCATCTCCATCTGTATCACAGGCTACAACAAAACCTTGGTACCTAACATTGTCTATTTCTAAATTTCCTGCTCCACCATCTACTTCTAATGTGATTCTAATGTAACGAGCATCTTCCGATAATTTGTATTGTTTGTTTTGTTCTGAATTTACTGCAATCCAATTATAAATTTTAGGATTTCTAAAGCTATTAGTAGTTGTTCCTAAAGATTGTTGCAACTTCATTACGTGATTAATCGTTCCTGTAACTCTAGATTCAACTTCTATAATTGTATTTTTTGGAACAATTCTTCCTAAATCTATGGTTAAAATATCGGATTCTTCCCCTAATTGCGCTCTTGCATTATTTGAACCGATTGCGTTTGCAGAATTTACGACACCTGTTTGACTTTGTACAGATGAAGCATTACTTGTAGCCACATTTGCAGTTGCACATTCTACTGTATCTATAATTCCATCATTATCGTCATCTATATCTACAGAATCTGGGATACCATCTCCATCTGTGTCTTTTCCAGTTGCAACTGTTGCGTCTCTCCAGTTTACATCATCTGGAGAATCTGCCGCGTTTGTATTTGGAAAATTATTTAATTGTGAATTATCGAAACTACCATTTGGATCTGCATAGGTATCTCCATTATCGTAAGAATTATCTAAACCATTGTTTCCTACATTTCCTGTAAGTGTAATATTTGCTTCTATAGTGTCTGAAACCCCATCTCCATCTGAATCTAAATCTAAATAATCTGGATTTCCAGCACTTTCAAAATTGATTAAACCAGTTCCACCTGCTCCACCTAAACCATTGGCTGCAGCAGTATCATTTCCACTTTCGTAAGCACTGTCTAAGCCATTGGCACCCACAATTCCTGTAGGAGGTATGTAACCAGTTGTAGACTGAGCTTCTATAATATCTGGGATACCATCGTTATCTGCATCTAAATCTAAATGATTAGGAATTCCATCGTTATCGAAATCAAAAATATTTGGAATACCATCTCCATTAATATCGTCGTAATTAGTACTACTTCCATCTCCAGTTCCGTCATCTCTATTATCTAAATAATTTGGCAGAGCATCTCCATCTTCGTCTCCTAAAGGATTGTAGTATGTTCCATTTACGGTAGTTTCGACTGTGTCTATAATTCCGTCATTATCGTCATCTATATCTATGGTATCAGGAATACCATCTTTGTCTGTATCTACTTCGTCTACAGCATTAATTTCTACAGCAATATTAACAGCTTCTAAAGTTTGTGTAGTACCACCATTTGTATGTGCACCATCTCTTCTTGGATAAAAAGTTAAATCTACTTGACCATTAACATCTGGTGTTCCCACGAAAAAGTTTTTTGCAAGTGTCCATTTTTCTCTAGAAATAGCAACAATAGTTTGTCTTGGGTTATTATCTATCTGATAGTCGAATTTATTCATATATGTACCAGCGTAAAATACATTATTACCAGTCCCACCATCTTGGTTACTTAAACTCGTCATTGCATATACAGTAACCGTATAAAATTTATTTGGTTGTAATCCTCCAATCTTTGCAGTTACAGATTCTTCTGGGAAATCTGGTCCAACATCTCGAATCGTAATCCAAGTTGTATGTCCAGTTGGAGGAAGTGGAAGAGGTCCACTTGCCCATGTTGCACCACCACCATTAGAACCTTCTCCACCTGTAAAAGTTCTATTAGAAATATCTGGTGTACCACCAGTATCTAGCCATCCAGTAGGTGTACAATCTCCACAAGTTGTTGCAGAAGAACCAGTACTTGGTATGGTTTGCGATTGAATATTAAAACTTAAAAAGAATAAAATAGCAAAAAAGCAAATAGCTTTTATGCTTTTTTGGAAAGAGTATTGAATTTCCCCAAATTCAAATACCGATAAAAAAGTATTTTTCATATTATGACGATTGATATAATAAGATAATGGGGGAATACTGCAAAAGTAATGATAAATTTTTTAATCTTACTTAAAAATATAGCCACCCTAACAATAATTAGAAACAATTTTTTTAAAAAAAAAGACAAAAATAATAAATGGAGCGGTTGAATTTGCTCCATTATTATTATTATTATTATTTCGAAAGAATGTTAGTAAAAATGTAATTTATACCAATACTTAATGAAGTATTAATTTTTTTACATGTATATTATTGTTGATATTTTTAATTCTAACAAAATAGACTCCTTTATTAATGTCAGAAGTAATAAAGTTATTCTCTTTTATAGCTTTATTATTATAATTTTTAATCAATTTTCCTGTGATATTAAAAATAGTAACATTTAAAACTTCTTTAGATAAATAAAACTGATTTGTTGCTGGGTTAGGAAATAATTGAATTTTATCTTTTTCCAAAACTATATCTTCATAGGATAAAGTTGCAGGCATATTTCCATACATTTTATATTCTCCAGGAGCTAAAGAAATAGTACTATTTGTATTGCTAACATTTACGGTTTTATTATTGTCTAATAAGTTATACCATGTTCCAGTTTTTTGAAAAGTAGGATTTATATTCTGTGTGGTCGTTCCAAAATTTCCAAGAACAACAATGTTTTGTATGCCTGTTGCTGTAGCATTTGTAAGCTTTAACTTCTTTAGTCCGTTAGAATTACCAACATCTAAAGTAAAATCTTCTGTTTCGAAAATATCGTATTGGAGTTTTAATTTTATAAGTTTAGACCAGGTATTTTTAACATCTCTTCGATCTTCTTCGGCTTCGTAATTCCATAAAATTGGCTTGTTACCTGTTCTACCATTTTGGTTAATGCTAATATCATACCCCAATTCTCCAAATTGCCAAATCATTTTTGGTCCTGGAACAGTAAAATAAAACGCGCCAGCCATTTCTACTCTGTCTAAAGCAGTAGATTTATTTTTAACAGAATAACTTCCGTTAGAATTACCAAATTGTAGGTTTTTATACATTAAGCGTTCCTCATCATGGCTTTCCATATAACTCACGTTCGCAGGTACAGACCAACCTCTGTTTTTGTATGAAATCCATGAAAAGTCAGATTTTCCTCCTGAATGAAAACCCATTGTAGCTTCTGAGTAATTTCCATTATGATTTCCCCAAAGCATAATTCCTTTGCCTTCCGAAAGTCTATAATCTACCCATTGTTTTTCTTCGTTATTGGTTCCTAAATGTTCGAAAATTACGTAAGAATTAGCATCTATTTCCCATTGGTAATCTGCGTATTCTTTTAAAATATCGACTCTGTCTTGTTGATATGCATTTGTACAAGCTTCATCTGAACTAGAACAATTTTGAGTAAATCCTTTTGTTAAATCCCATCTAAAACCATCTACATTATATTCTTCTAACCAATATTGTGCAGTTCTTTTTACATAATCTTGTACTGCTTGTTTACTATGATTAAAATCGTTGTAAACACTGTAAGAATGTTTGGCTGTTGCGTTAAAAAATGGACTATTTGCAGTTGCTTGACCTCCATAACCACCATTATCTGTATTGTACATTCTGTAATAAGGATTTTGCCCTGAAGCATGGTTATATACAATATCTACAATAACAGCAATTCCTCTTCTATGACATTCGTCTACCAACTCTTTAAAAGCATTTTTAGTGCCATAATATTTATCTAAAGCCATGTGGAATGATGGGTTATATCCCCAAGATTCATTTCCATCGAACTCGTTTAAAGGCATAAATTCTATGGCATTTATACCTAAACCTTCTAAATAATCTAATCTTGCTTTTACAGCATCGAAACTATGTAGAGCATCAAAATCTCTAATTAATAATTCGTAAATTACTAAATCGGTTTTTTTTGGTTTTGTAAAATTGGTTGTTTTCCAAACGAAAGGATCATCACCAGTTCTTAATAAAGTTACAGCATCATTTGTTTTTCCAGTTGGATATGTAGCCAAGTCTGGATATGTTGTATTGTTGATGTATTGATCGTTAAATTCTGAAAGAATAACAGTAGAGTAAGGGTCTGCAACTCTTAAATTTCCATCAATTAAATATTGATACATATAATTCGTCTTTGGAGTTAAACCAGCTAATTCAATCCAAAATCGATCTTTTGAAGAATCTTTTTTAAGAAGATATGTATTGTTGATTGTCCAGTTATTAAAATCTCCAATTAAATGAACAAAATCTTTATTTGGAGCATAGAAAACTAATGTAACTTTTGTATTGTCTGTTGGATTTAAATTGATACCATCTTTCATTCCAGAAGGAACAGGAGCTTCTGTTACAGTTGGTCTTACAATAGCTTTAAACGAAACAGATTTAGAATTACCATTGTTTGTTGCTTCTAAAACATAATTTGTGTTTTGAGTAACAGTAGGAGAGAAGCTGTAGGTTTTTAAGTTCGATTTTTGATCGACCAAAGTACCATTTGCTCTTAAACTAAAATTAGCATTTAAAGAAGTTGTAGCGCTAATTGGTAATGTTTCACCTGAGTTTAAAATAGTCTCTGTTTTTGTAGGTGTGTTTAAAGTAAGTTGAAAACTCCCTACATTAAATATATAATCTTTACAACCAGTATTTTTTAGTTCTTTACTTCCATCTGCATTTCTAAAAACCATTCCAATTTTGGTGACACTTGCAGCTTGTGTATCTGTTAGAGAATAATATGTTTTTGGTACAAAAGTAATAGACCAAACACCATCTCCATCTGTGTCTGTCATTTCTCCTACACCATCATCTGCTCCCCAATTTCCAACAACACTGGTTCCAAAAGCATTTGAGTTATCTCCAACTCCAGAATGTAAATATACTTTTGTAGCTGTTTTTAACCCATTACAATCCGATTGCGAACTTTTAACATCTACATTAATTGTTATAGATTGTGTAAGGTCGAAAGGTGTTGGTGTAATTGTTACTTGTTGCCCAAATCCTATTGAGGTTATCATTAAAGTAAAAAGAAGTATAATTTTTTTCATAATAATTAGGAAATAAAAAACAAAGGCTATCCATTAGAGATAGCCTTTGTAATATTAATTTTTACTGAACTGTAATAGTTCCTTTGTTATAATCTACAGTGATTTTATAAGTGCCATCTCCAGGAGATTTTACGTTATTTTCATCATCTCTTACAACCATTCCAGCGTATTTTTTGCTTTCTCCCCAGTCATTGTCCCAAGAACCTTGTACTGGTAAAAACTTAAATTCGTCTGTAGCAGTTAGTGTTTGGGTAATTTCAAAAACTCCATCTGCGGTTTTAGTAAAAGCAGGAGCAGTAGTATTATCCCATCCATTTGGAGAACCTACTAAATGTAAGTTTGTAGGCGCTTCTACCATAGAAAATGATAATGTGTTAAAATCTAAAGTAACCATATATGTTCCAGCAGTTTCTACTTTAATGTTTTGCTCATTATCTTGTTCTAATCTTTTAGGAGTTTCTTTATTTTCTCCCCAATCTCCATCCCAAGAACCAGAATTTGGTAACATTTTAAACTCGTCACCAGCACTAAAAGTTTGTATTCTTACAAATACTCCATTACCAGAAGTGTTAAATTGTTGAGAAACATCTGCATTATTCCAACCATTATGAGCACCAACCATAAACATGGTGTCTATGTTAGAAAGTTTAAAACTTAATGTATTAAAATCTACAATAATTACATAAGTTCCAGCATTGGCAACCTTTATATTTTGCTCATCATCTTGTACTACTTTTCCAGGATTATTTTTATCTTCTCCATAATCTCCATCCCATTTTCCAGTTTCAGGTATCATTTTAAATTCTGCACCAGCATCAAACTTTTGTACTCTAGAGAATACTCCATTTCCATCGTTAAAAAATTGCTGAGAGGCATCTGCATTGTTCCATCCGTTATGAGAACCTACCATAAATAAATTATCTGGTATTGCTGCTTTAAATGCGGTTATTGAAAGTGTAATTTTTTCTGAAGTTCTCGTTAAATCTCCAGAAGCTGTTTTTGCAACTGCTTTTAACCTGAAGTCAAAATCTGAAGCAACATCTGCTTTTCCACCACCAGCAATAATAAAATCGTTTAAAGCATCGTGTGTAATTTCAAAAGACATAGTATTAGAAGTACCAATTTGGGTAGCGTCGTTAAAGTCGCCACCAGAAATAACCATTTCTACATTATAAGTAACATTTACAGTACTGTTTTCTGCAATTTCAGAATCTTCCCAACCTAATGTTAATGCAGTATCGTCTGCATTTGCACTTAAAAGTACAACACTAAATCCATTAACAGGACTTGTTATTGAAGGAGGGTTTACTGCAAATTTAGAAACTTGAAATAAAATTGCATTCGAAACAGCAGAACCTGTATTCAATCTCATGTAAACACCAGTATCTGCGAAAGACTTAATGTTTGCATCACTTAATACTTGATTGAATGCAGCAACCGTCATTGAAAAGTTGTTTTTTTCAGTAGAACCTAAAACCACTGGAGTTGTAAATTCTGCATCTGTAGACATTTCAACACTATAAGTTGCTCCAGAGTTAATCTCGTCATTCCAAGTAATTGTAAATGCAGGATTGTCTGGCAAATCGAAATTTAGTAAAATATTACTGATTCCTGGAGTATCTAAAACAAACTCAGGATCTGGTGTTGTAATTGTTAAGCTTTCTTCTGCTTCACATGCGCCTAATAAAAGGGTTAGTGATAAAAACAGGTAGCTAATTCTTTTTATATAAATATTCATTTTTTTATCTATTAAGAGTTATTTTGATATTATAAATTCAAAGGAATTAAGATATAACGTCCTGTTAAATCATTAAACCAGATATCATAGTTATCTTCTACAACAACTGGAATTGAACCACCACCATCAGTAGCAACACCAGAGAAAGAAGAAGAACTACCCCATTTAGTGCCAGAATCTGTAACAAACTCTACATTTCCAGGAGTTAATTTTACATCTTTTGCGTACCAAATATGTCCGTCAAAAGCTAATGCAGTTAATGCAATATCTGCAGTACTTGTTCCTTTTACAGTTAAAGAAGCAGGACTGTTTTTTCCATTAGCATCAAATGACTCAAAAGAAAAAGTATTACTTGCAAAGTTTATTTTAAATGTATAAAAACCAGCAGGAATTCCATTTCCTCCTCCATAAGGAAATCTTTCTGGATCAGTTCCACCACCTAAATTTGCCCCAACAGTAGATCCATCATCTGTACCATATTGTGGTTGCCATTCTCCAGTTGTAGATAAAACTTTAAAATGTCCATTATCTGCCCAAAATCCTGTATAATAATATGTATTTGCATCATTAGGGTCTCTAAAAAGAGCTGGGTTGTTATTATTGTTATTCCATCCAGGAGCAGTTGCGTCTCCAACTAAATAAAAGTCGTTAAAAACATAATTAAAGTATGGATATACTTCTAACATAACAGCGTTAGAAGCTATTTTTTCTCCACCTTGTGTTCCTAAACCAGCTTTTACTCTTATAAAAACATTTTCCCAGTTGAAAGGATTTAAACCTGCATTTCCAGCGGCAGTATTTACTTCATTAACAGAAAGTGTTACTGAAGTTTTTCCTGTAACTGTAGAAGCTGTTGTAGCTTCAGCAAAATCTTCTGTTTTAGAAAATTCTATAGAATAATTTATAGAAGCTTGTTGTCCATAATCTGCTTCTGCCCAATTTAAGGTAACAGCAGGATTGTTTGTGTTTACAGCGTCTAATTCTAGTTTTGCAAAATTTAATTCTTGCAAAACTGGAGCTGTAGGTGCGTTTATTGTAAATTTTTCTGAGCTATCATCACAAGAATGGAACACACTAAGAACCAATCCAAGAATTGCAATTGCAGAAAATCTTTTTATATTTTGTATCATTTCAAATTTATTTTTAGAATTAATAACCATCATTTTGTTTCAATTCTGGATTCGATTTTAAACTCGCAGATGGAATTGGGTATAATTTTAGAGTTGCAGGTAAAGCAATTCCATTGGTACCATTTCCTTTCCAAGCCCAGTTATAATTACCTCCAGTAAAACGACCAAAACGAATTAAATCTTGTCTTCTGTGAGCTTCCCAATGTAATTCTCTAGATCTTTCATCTATAATAAAATCTAAATTAATATCCGCAATTGTTAAATTGTTTTGTGGGTTTTTAGCTCTTGTTCTTAACTCGTTTATAAACCCTGTTAAATCTGTAGGATTTGCTCCAGTACCACCTCTTAAATGTGCTTCTGCATACATTAAATAAACATCTGCTAATCTAAATAAAGGAAAATCTGTATCTACGAAAGTTTGGTCTACCCCAAAACCACCAGTAGATTTTGCATTCGAGTATTTCTCTAAAATATAACCTTGGTCTTTATTAGAAATGTCTGTAATTTCTTTGCTTCTAGTTCCAGAAATAATTGTATTTCTTGTATCGCTGTTGTAAATACCACCATCGAACAATTCTACAAATTCTTTTCTAAGTCTAAGAGCGCCTCCCCAGCCACCAGCACCAACACCTAATGCAGCACCATTAACTTCTAAACTACCTACAGAACCATTAACCATTACAGTTGTTGGACCAAAATTTTGTGTGAATGTACCATCAGAAATTAAAGGAAAAATAATTTCGTTTTTTGCTGAATTTATATCGTTATCTGCCATAAAGTTATGCGAATATTCTGCAGCCAATGCATAACCTCCGCTAATTATTTTCTTACAGTAGTCTAAGCATTCTGTATATTTATCCTGACCAATATATACTTCTGCATTCAAATAAATTTTTGCTAAAATCATCCAAGCAACACCTTTACTTGCTCGACCATGTTCGTTTGCTAAAGGATCTGCTAAATCTGCTTCAATAGCTATTAATTCGGATTCTACAAATTCAAAAAGTTGAGTTCTATCATATGCCTTTGGTGATGTATTTATGGCATCTTCCTCTGTAGTGAAGTTTGCTTGCCCAAATAAATCCATCATATAGTAATAAGACATTGCTCTTAACAATCTTGCTTCTGCTCTGTATTTAACAATTTCTGTTTTTGTTGTAGCAGAAACATTTCTTTCTGTTAATTTGGCATCTGTTGTTTCTCTTAAGAAGTTGTTTGCAAAAGCAATTGTTACATGACTTCTACCAAACATCCCTAAAATTATAGGATCGTTTGCGTTCCAAATATTTCGTTGAATTTCTCTTGTACCAGGGTCATTTTCGTAAGACCAAATCATTTGATCTGCAGATAATGTTTGTAGGTACAATAAAACTCTACCAAACTGACTTGTTCCTGCATCTAAACCATCGATATTTGATGATCCTGGTCCATCTACTCCAGTTAAAGAAAGATTTCCATAAACTCCAGCTAATAATCTTTTGTAAGACGTTTCGTCTTTAAAAAAGTCTTCTCCTAATAAATCTTGATCGTCTTTTGGTGTAATGTCTAAATCTTTTGTACAAGAAGACATTGCAAAAACCATTACAAGAAATAATGCAGCTATTTTTTCTATTTTAAATATTTTTTTCATCATTAATTCTTTATTGATTAAAATTTAATGTTTGCACCCACCAAAAATGTTCTTGGTCTTGGGTAAATAGTGTTATCTATACCATTAAAAACTTCTGGATCTAAACCAGAGTAGTTTGTAACTGTAAATACATTTTGCATACCAGCCCATAAACGAATGCTATTTGATGCAAATTTTTTGATTGGTTTATCAAAAGTATAACCTAATGTAATATTATCCATTCTTAAAAACGATGCATTTTCTAAATAAATATCGGAAAGAATTACATCTGATGTTCTTTGAAAATTAGTTTCTAATACAGAAGTTGGTATGTTAGCTAAAACGGCATTATCTTGTAATAAATCGTATTGTGCTAAAGAAGAATTAACATTGTTATAAACATAGTTTCCTAAGCTTGCTCTTAAATTGAAAGCTAAATCGAAGTTTTTATAATTGAAATTAGATTGAAATCCGAAAGTTACATCCGCTTGCGGATTTTCTTTTAAATATCTGTCTTCATTATTAATAATTCCATCTCCATTTAAATCTACATAAGCACCTTCAATTGGTTTCCTGCATTATCGTATAATTGTTTGTATACATAAAAAGAGTTTGGAGCAAACCTTCACTAAATAATTGAATAAAGTTTCCTGTTCTCCAGCAATTCCACCTGTTGTAATATCTTGATTTAATGCTAGTTTTTTTGATTTCTCTATCTAAATATGTTGCGTTAAAGTTGATACTCCAATCGATGTCTTCCGTTTTTATTACATCTGCATTTAAAGTAAATTCAACACCATTTACTTGTAAATCTCCAACGTTTTGTAAAACTCTATTTGTAAAGTTAGAACATCTGCTACGGAGCATCCGATAATAAATCTGTCGAATTTTTTTGGAAATAGTTAAGAGATCCAGAAAATTTATTATTAAACAGGCCATAATCTATACCAATTCTATAGTTGCAGTATTTCCCATTTTAAATTACTTCTTTCTGAAGGGATTGTAGATTGTATTGGATTTCCTCCAAAAATATTGAGAATTTTGGTTTCCAA